>NZ_JBEZYY010000004.1:318909-500608 GCF_040638975.1 Amycolatopsis sp. NPDC024027 | reverse complement strand
GCGCGGGAGAGCCTGGGGGCGGTCGTGTCAGCTCATCTGTTTATAAAATCCTCCCTTGCCTCCCGCGGGGCCGCCCCGACCCGCGGCGCGCCCGCCCCCCCCGCCCCCCCCCCCCCACGGGCGGTGGAGCGTCAGGAGGAGGCGGTCGCCTGCTCGGTGGCGGCCTCGGCCGGGGCCGCCTCGACGGCAGCGGCGGCTTCGGTCGCGTCGGCGGCGGCGGTCTCGGAGCCGGCGAGCAGCTCCTTCTCCCACTCGGCCAGCGGCTCGTCGGCGGCGACGCCCGGCTCCGGCTTCGTGTCGGCCGAAGCACCGTTGCGGCTGGAGCGCTGCATCAGACCGGCGGCCGCGGCCTCGGCGACGACCTTGGTCAGCAGCGCGGCCGAGCGGATGGCGTCGTCGTTGCCCGGGATCGGGTAGTCGACCTCGTCCGGGTCGCAGTTGGTGTCCAGGATCGCGACGACCGGGATGTTCAGCTTCCGAGCCTCGCCGACGGCGATGTGCTCCTTCTTCGTGTCGACGATCCACACCGCGCTCGGCACCTTCGCCATGTCGCGGATACCGCCGAGGGTCTTCTCGAGCTTGTCCTTCTCGCGGGTCAGCGTCAGGATCTCGCGCTTGGTGAGACCTTCGAAGCCACCGGTCTGCTCACGAGCCTCGAGCTCCTTGAGACGGAGGAGACGCTTGTGCACGGTCTGGAAGTTGGTCAGCATGCCGCCGAGCCAGCGCTGGTTGACGTAGGGCATGCCCACGCGCGCGGCCTCGTTGGCGATGGCTTCCTGAGCCTGCTTCTTGGTGCCGACGAACATGATGGTGCCGCCGTGCGCGACGGTTTCCTTGATGAATTCGTACGCACGGTCGATGTACGTCAGCGTCTGCTGCAGGTCGATGATGTAGATGCCGTTGCGCTCGGTGAAGATGTAGCGCTTCATCTTCGGGTTCCACCGGCGGGTCTGGTGCCCGAAGTGCACGCCGCTGTCGAGCAGCTGCTTCATGGTGACGACGGCCATTGCCGGAATCAACCTCTTCTGTGTAGTGCGCGCTTCGCTTCCGCTGACGCGCTGCTCGGTTTGTCGCTCGCGGCCGGGAGGCCGTTCGCCCTGGTGCCCGTGCCGGTGCCCGGACCCGGGGAGTGAAGAACTCCCTGGGACCGCCGGACCCCGTGCGCCCGCCCGGCTTGTTTCCAGACCGGGGAACGCGCACGTGCACGCGAAGTCAGCCCGCTGAAACGGACTGCGGAGAAGATTCTACCCCCTCCCACCACCCCCTCCCCCACCGGCGGCCACTGGACGACGCAGTTGTCCACATCGGGTCCGGTTATCCACAGATTCGGCATCGGCCCCCCATGAGGCACCGAGCTCCCCCACCCTGGAGACATGGAGTCGATCATGCGGGTCCGGCGGTGGGCGCCGGGGTGGTTATTGGGCACGATTGCGCTGGTCATGGCGCTTTTCGGAGGGATGGTGACAGGTGGGGAAACAGGCGTTCGAGCACCGGGAACGCCGGCTTGGGGAGGCGAGATGCAGCCGACGACGCCCCTGGGGACAGGTGTCGCTCGAACAGGCGAATCCCGGCCACCACGACCGAAGCCTTGGACGCACGGCCTGGCCCCGCCGGCGCCGGGCTCACCGGCGCTGGGGGTAGCGACACCACCCGGGTTGCGGGCAAGTTGGCTCGCGTCGAGCGCACACCCGTCGTCGGGTCAGCGCGCCGCCTCCCCGGCCGGGAAAATGCGGACCGTTTCCCCCGAGGCTGCACAGGTGCGAGCCGATTTTCTTGAGTCCGCGCTGGGGCCGACCGATCCCCTTGGGATCCAGCAGGCGCCGACCGATTCCCCTGGGGCCGCGCTGGTATGGGCCGATTCCCCCGAGGCCGCGCTGGGGCCAGGCGATCCCCCTGGGGTCCGGCAGGCGCCGACCTATTCCCTCGAGCCCGCGCTGGGGCCAGCCGAGCCCCCTGGGGTCCGGCAGGCGCCGACCGGTCCCGCTGGGGCCGGGCGAGCGCCGACCGATTTCCCCGAGGCCACGCAGGCGCCAGCCGATCCCCTCGAGGCCGCGCTGGGGCCCGCCGTGCCGTGGGCAATCGCCCTCATGGCCGCACCGGCATCGCCGGCGGCCGTTGGGGCCGGACCTGGCGCGGACGGTTCCCTCGCCGCGCGACAACCGCGCCTCTCCTGGCCCCTTTCACCCGTTCCAGTGATCACCAAGTATTTCGACGCACCCGATACGCCGTTCGGACCCGGTCATCGCGGGGTGGACCTGGCCGCCGTGCCCGGGCAGGACGTGCTGGCCGCCGATGCGGGCGTCGTCGTCTTCGCGGGTGCCGTGGGTGGGCGGCCCGTGCTCTCCGTCGATCACGACAGTGGGCTGCGGACCACCTACGAGCCCGTCGTGCCGAAGGTGGCCGTGGGCGAACAGGTGTACCGAGGCCAAGTGCTCGGCACCGTCCTCGCCGGGCACCCCGGCTGCACGGTGGCAGCGTGCCTGCACTGGGGTGTGCGGCGGGGCGAGGAGTACGTCGATCCCCTCGCGCTGACCGGCGAGGTGGGCGAATACCGGCTCAAGCCGTGGGGAGGTGGTCGGTGATCAGGCGCCGGTCTGCTCGACCAGCTTGGCGCGCAGCCGCATGACCGCCCGCGTGTGCAGCTGGCTCACCCGCGACTCCGTGACCCCGAGGACCTTGCCGATCTCGGCGAGGGTCAGGCTTTCGAAGTAGTAGAGGCTGACCACGATCTTGTCCCGCTCGGTCAGCTGCGCGATCGCCTGGGCGAGCTGGCGGCGGTTGTCCTGGTCGACGAGCACCGCGACCGGGTCGACGGCGTCGTCGTCGGGCAGCGTGTCGACCAGCGAGCCGCTGTCCTTGCCCGCGGCTACCAGGTCCTCCAGCGCGACGACGCTGGTCAGCTGCAGCTGGCCGTAGAAGTCGCGCAGGTCGTCGAGGCCGATGCCGAGTTCGGTGGCGAGCTCCGCGTCGGTCGGGGTGCGGTGCAGGCGGGCGCCGAGGCGCTCCATCGCGCGCTCGGCCTCCTTGGCCTTGCTGCGCACCGCACGCGGCACCCAGTCCTGCGAACGGAGGTCGTCGAGGATCGCACCGCGGATGCGCTGCATCGCGTACGTCTCGAAGCGCAGGCCGCGCTCGGGATCGAACTTCTCGATCGCGTCGACGAGTCCGAAGATGCCCGACTGCACGAGGTCGCCCACGTCGATGTGGGTGGGCAGCCCGGTGCCGACCCGGCCGGCGACGTACTTGACGAGCGGGGCGTAGTGCAGCACGAGCCGATCGCGCGACGCCTGGTCCGGGCTGTCGGCGAACTGCTGCCACAGAGCCGCGATCCCGGCGTCCACGTCGTAGCCGGCCCGGGTTTCCGCGGGCGCGGCAGCCTCACCGTGAGTGGTCACTCCGGCGGCTTCGGTCACGTGCGGGCCTGCGGTCATTGCACAGTCGTTCTCGGCATGCGGCTCAGTGTCATCTCCGTGCTCGTGCGGATGCGCGTGCGCCGCCAGTCCTGCTGGTGACGACCCCGGCGAGCCACCCCCGGCCGCCTCAGGCCCTGGGGTGCGCTCGGTCATGGATCGCTTTCAACCGGTCGACGGTCACATGAGTGTAGAGCTGCGTTGTGGCAAGCGTAGCGTGACCGAGCAGTTCCTGAACGCTCCTGAGATCGGCACCCCCTTCGAGCAGATGCGTCGCGGCGGAATGCCGCAGCCCGTGGGGCCCCATGTCGAGTGCTCCGGGCACTGCCGTGACGGCGTCGTGCACGACGCGCCGCACCGCGCGCGGGTCGACGCGTTTGCCCCGGACACCGAGGAAAAGCGCGGGCTCGGCGCTCTCACCACCGCTTTCGGCGATGATCTTCGGCCGCCCCTCGTCGATCCAGTCGGCGAGCGCCCCCGCCGCCGGAACGCCGAACGGGACGACCCGTTCCTTGCTGCCCTTCCCCATTACCGTCACGACACGACGGGAGAAGTCGGCCCCGCCGACGTCCAGCCCGCACAACTCGGACACCCGGATGCCGGTGGCGTAGAGCAGTTCGACGATCGCGCGATCACGCAGGGCGACGGGATCACGTTGCGCCGCGCCGGCGGCCGACGCCTGCATGACTTCCCCCGCCTGCCCGGCCCGCAGCACTCCGGGCAGGGTGCGGTGCGCTCGCGGCGCCGCGAGCCGCCCGCCCGGGTCCGTGGCCAGGACACCGGTGCGGTGCGCCCAGGCGGTGAACGTCCGCGCCGAGGCGGCCCGCCGGGCGAGCGTCGTCCGGCTCGCGCCACCGGACTGCTGGGCGGCGAGCCACGCGCGCAGCCGGGCGAGGTCCAGCTCCTCGACCGCGCTGCCCCCGTCCACGACGAACCCCAGCAGCGCCACCGCATCGCCGACGTACGCCCGGACGGTGTGCGCGGACAGGCCGCGTTCGAGCCCGAGGTGCCGTTCGTAGGCGGTGACGACGGCCCGCACGGGCTCGGGCAACGCGGCCCGCAGCGCGCGCAGGTCGGGACGGCGGGCCCGTCCGGAGCGTGGTGACGGCATGATGTCACGCTGCGCGAACAACCGCCTTCGGTCAAGGATCGCCACGCGGCCCCACCGGACCGGCCGAACGCCGTCGACGAATTCGCCCGGATTTCGTCGTGGTCACGCGCTTTCCTTCCGTCGTCGCCAGCCGGCTTCCCCTCGGACGGCGAATCCGTCGATTTCCAGTTCGGGCAGCAACGCCCGCACCCGCCGCAACGGGAGGCCGGATTCGGCCGCGACCTCGGCGTCGGACCGGTCGGCGCGCACGGCCAGTGCCTCGAAGGCGCGCAACGCGTCGGGCCCCAGCCGGTCGGTGCGCCGTTTCGGCCGGCCCGAAACGGTGTCCTCGGCGACGCCGAAACGTCCGACGGTCTCGAGGACTTCGTCGACGGTCGAGACCAGCGTCGCTTTGGCGTCGCGGATCAGTTCGTGACAGCCGATGGACATCCCCGACGTAACCGGGCCGGGGAGGGCCATCACCACCTTGCCGAGGGCGCCGGCGGTGCTGGCGGTGTTGCGGGCGCCGCTGCGCCGTCCCGCTTCGACCACCAGGGTGCCCTCGGTGAGGGCGGCGATGAGCCGGTTGCGGACGAGGAAGCGGTGCCGCGCCGGTGGGGTGCCGGGCGGGTATTCGCTGATGACGACGCCGCCGGAGCGGACGATCCGGTTCAGCAGCGCGACGTGGCCCGCCGGATAGCCGGCATCGACAGCGCATCCCAGCACCGCGGCGGTGACGCCCTCGGCAGCGAGCGCGCCGCGGTGCGCCGCGCCGTCGATGCCGTAGGCGGCACCCGAGAACACGGGCACGCTCCGGCCGGCCAGCCCGTAGGCGAACTCGGCGGCGTGGTGTTCTCCGTAGTCCGTCGCGGCACGAGCACCGACGATGGCCACGGCCCGGTCGGCCGCGGTGCCGAGCGCAACGTCGCCGGCGACCCACAAGGCCAAGGGCCGCACGGCTTCGGCAACGCCGCGCCGGGCCGCGAGGTCCAGGGCGAGCAGTGGCCAGGCCGGCCACTCGTCGTCCTCGGGCACGACGAGCCGCGCCCCGGCCGCGGCGGCTCGGGTGAAGTCCTGCCTGACGAGGTCGTAGCCGCGTCGCGCCTCGGTTGCCTTGAACACCTCGTCCGGGCAATCGCCACGCCGGACCCGCGCGGCTGCCGCTATCGGCCCGTGCTCGGCAACGAACGCCACGAGGGCGGCCGCCGGTGGCTCGGCCACCCGCAGCAGGTACGCGCGAGCCTGCCGCAGCTCATCGGCACTCATGCCGCCACCAGCTCCCGAACACTCCCCATCGGCACCGGCTCGTGATCGCCGGCGAGTGCAGCAGCAGCCGACGTCGGCGGCTCAAGCGGCTGCTGCTGAAGAACGGCCCGCCCGCACTCGGCGACGAAGACCACGGCGGCTGCTGATGGCTCGACCTCCCGCAGCAGGAAGGCGCGAACCTGCCGCAACTCGCTGGGCCCCATACCGCCACCCGCTCCCGAACAACGGAGATCGGGGTCGCCGGCAAACGCAACGCCGACCGACGCCAGCGGCTCGAGCACCTGCTGCCGAAGAACGACCCGCCTGCGCTCGGAGATCGAGATGACCATGGCGGTCGCCGATGGCTCGACCACCCGCTCTCGAAAAGCGACCCGCTCGTACTCGGAAACGAAGACGACCACGGCGGTCGCCGATGGGCCGGTCACCCACTCTCGACAAGCGATCCGACTGCACCCGGACACGAGTGCGGCCATGGCGGCCACCGATGGCTCGACCACCCGCTCTCGAAAAGCGACCCGCTCGCGCTCGGAAACGGAGACGACCATGGCAGTCGCCGGTAACTCGACCGCCCGCTCTAAGAAAGTGACTCGACCGCGCCCAGAGACGAAGACCGTGGCGAGCGCCGGTGGCTCGGCGATCCGCCGCAGGAAGGGGCTGGCCGGGCGCTGATTGGCGAGGGTCATGCCGCCACTCGCTCTCGGAAAGCCAGTGCCGCGCCGACTTGTTCGGGGCCGGGGCGGGGCTCGGCGTCCAGGTCGGCCAACGTCCAGGCTATTCGCAAGCAACGGTCGGCGCCTCGGCCGCTCAGGGCGCCTCGGTTCATGGCTCTGTCCAGCAGGGCCGTTGCGTCCGCGGGCAGGGCGAACTCGCGGCGCAGCGCCGGCCCGGGTACCTCCGAGTTGGACAGCCAGCCGTGCTCGCTCCAGCGGTGTGCTGCGCGCTCGCGAGCTGCGAAGACCCGGTGGCGCACCGCTTCCGATGGCTCCGCCGCGACGGTGTCGTGCGCGCTGATCGCGCTCAGCGGGCGCAACCGGACCCTCAGGTCGACGCGGTCGAGCAACGGTCCGGAAAGCTTGGCGAGGTAGCGGCGGCGGGCACTCGGCGAGCAGACGCAGTCCGAATCCTTCGGCGGCGCGCACGCACACGTGTTGGTGGCGAGGACCAGCTGGAACCGCGCGGGGTAGGTGATCGAGCCCTTGACCCGGGAAATGCGCACCTCGCCCTCTTCGAGGACCGTCCGGAGCGACTCGAGGCACTGCCCGCCGAACTCGCAGACCTCGTCGAGGAACAACACACCTCGGTGGGCCCGGCTGATCGCGCCCGGTGAGGCGATTCCGCTGCCTCCGCCGATCAGCGCCGGCACGGAGATCGAATAGTGCGGGGCGACGAACGGCGGGACGGTGACCAGTGGCGAGGACTTCGACAGCGAACCGTCGACCGAGTGGACCGCGGTGACCTCCAAGGACTCCTCCGGCGTCAGCTGCGGGAGGAGCCCGGGCAGCCGCTTCGCCAGCATCGTCTTACCCACCCCGGGCGGTCCGGTGAGGAGGAGGTGGTGACCACCCGCCGCGGCGACCTCCAGGGCCCAGCGTGCCTCCGGCTGGCCGACGACGTCCGCGAGATCCGGCACGTCCGGCGGTGTCACCGGGCCCGGGGGCTCCGGGTGGGCCAGCTCGGTTTCGCGATTCAGCCACGCCACGAAATCCCGCAAGTGAGCCGCACCCGCGACTTCGATGCCGTCCACCAGCGCCGCCTCGACGAGGGAGTCCGTCGGCACGACGGCTCGGCCGTAGCCGGCCGCCCGGGCCGCCAGCAGGCCCGGGAGGATGCCGCGGACGGCGCGGATCCGGCCGTCCAAGGCGAGCTCGCCGAGCAGCACGGTGCCGAGCAGCCGGGTGGCCGGCACCGCCCCCGATGCCGCGAGCACCGCCGCGGCGATACCCAGATCGAAGGCGGACCCCATCTTGGGCAGGTTCGCCGGGGACAGGCCGAGCGTGACCTTGCCGTCGGGCCAGGGCTGCCCGGAATTGCGGACGGCGGACCGGACGCGGTCCTTCGCCTCGCGCAACCCGGCGTCGGGCAGGCCCACCAGGGTGATCCGGCTCAGCCCGCCACCGAGGTCGGCCTCGATCTCGATCACCCGGCCGTTGATGCCGAGGAGGCCGGCGGACCAGGCTTTGGCGATGGGCATCAGAACGCCGCCTCGATGTGCTGCAGCTGCGGGCGGGTGCCCGGTTCCGCGAGGATCGTGACCACGTCGTAGCGCACGGAGCACCAGCCGAGGCGGAACTCGCGGAGCCAGCGCTGGGCGGCTCGGCGGACACGGCCCGCCTTCTCCTCCGTGACCGTTTCCGTGGGGAGGCCGAATTCGGTGCCGGAGCGGGTTTTCACCTCGCAGACGATGATGCGGGTGCGGTCGGTGAAGACGAGGTCCAGCTCGCCTTCGCGGCAGCGCCAGTTGCGGGCCAGCAGGACGAGCCCCCGGCTACGGAGGTAGCCGAGAGCGATGTCTTCGCCCCAGGCCCCCAGATCGCGGCGGTGTCTCGCGAGCTCGTCGGTGCCCGTCATCGTGTTCGCCCCCTCGTCGGTTCGCTCCCGTCACCGGGGCGGTCCCGGCGATCACGGTGCGTGTGCGTTCGACGATGCCAGCGTGCGGACGGGGTTCACCAGACCCGGATCGCCCGGCTGTGGACAACCGGGGTGTTGGGGACAACTGGTCCACGGATCAGGCTCGGACGGCCCGGAGAGTCAGTGCGGTGTGCTACGTGACGAGGCCGCGAAAAGAACCGCGCCGGCTCGTCCAGCGAGCCGGCGCGGTCGGTAGGTCGATCGGAACCGGGACTAACCCGAGAACGGGCCGTCTTCGGGGAGGCGGAGGTCGGGCTTGTCCAGCTCCTCCACGTTGACGTCCTTGAACGTGATGACCCGGACGTGCTTGACGAAGCGGGCCGGGCGGTACATGTCCCAGACCCACGCGTCGGACATGCGGACCTCGAAGTACACCTCGCCGCCGCCGTCACGGACCTGGACGTCCACCGCGTTCGCCAGGTAGAACCGCCGCTCGGTCTCCACCACGTACGAAAACTGGCCGACTATGTCGCGGTACTCGCGGTACAGCGAGAGCTCCATCTCGGTCTCGTACTTCTCGAGATCCTCTGCGCTCATGAAATCCGCGCCCCTCCTCGGGATCGTGCTGCTGCTCCGCCGGCGGAGCGTTCATTGTGACCCACACCCGCGGCCGGGGCATGCAGCGGCAGGCTGAGTTGTGGCTCTAATGCCTCGTCGAGGACCGCGGCCAGGCCGGCCGCGCCGGGCGTCTCCATGGCCTTTTCCAGCGCCGCGTACGTCAGCAGGACCGGCCGCGCCGGGCGCAGGCCGTGCTTGACGGCCACCGTGGCCACGTTCGTGTACGACCAGCGGTGGACGTCGCTGGGCCCGTGCTCCCGCAGCGCCGCCAGGTGGTCGGACGTGCTGTACCCCTTGTGCACGTCGAACCCGTAGTGCGGGAAGTCGTCGTGGTAGCCCGCCATGATGCGGTCTCGCGTCACCTTCGCCAGCACCGACGCGGCCGCGATGCAGGCCACCGAACGGTCACCCTTGATGACCGCCGTGTTCGGGGCCGTCAGTCCGGGGACGCGGAACCCGTCGGTGAGGACGTAACCCGGCTGCACGCGCAGGGCCGCCGCCGCGCGGCGCATGCCCTCGAGGTTCATCACCCGGATGCCGTAGAGGTCGACCTCTTCGGTCGGGATGACGATCACCGAGTAGTCGACGGCCCGGGCGAGGACCAGGTCGTAGACCCGGTCCCGCGCCTTGGCCGTCATCAGCTTCGAATCCGTCAGCTCGGTCAGCTTCGCCGCGTCGCCCTGCTTGAGCACGCAGGCCGCGACCACCAGCGGCCCCGCGCACGCTCCGGCGCCGGCTTCGTCCACGCCGGCGACCGGGCCGAGGCCACGGCGGTCGAGTGCGCCCTGCAGACCCCAGAAGAGGTCGCCGCGCACCACGGCTCGCGGTGGCCGGATCGGCTCGGCCGCCGTCAGGGGAACGGGAAGTGTCAAGGCTGGATCACCCGTCTGCCGGCAAACGTCGGGTGGCTAGGGTTTCCGCCCGGCCGCCCGGCGCAGTCCGGACTTGAGCTTGCGCCCGAGGAACAGCGCCGGCCACGCCGCCGCGATCCCGGCCCCCAGCGGGAGCCCGCTCTGCCAGCCCGGCGCACCCAGCGCCACCGGCTGCGCCGACGCCTGCGGGTTGTGGTCGGTGATCCCGCCCCACCGGCTCGGCGGCAGGACGATGATCCGCGCCTTGCCGATGATGTTGTCCACCGGGACCGCACCGTTCACGCCGCCGCCGCCCTGGAACCGCGAGTCGTCGGAGTTGTTGCGGTTGTCGCCCTGGACCCAGACCATCCCGGCCGGAACCTTGACCGGCTCGAAGGTCTTCTGCTCCTGGTTCGACGGGTCTTCCCAATGGATGTACGGCTCGTCGAGCGACTTGCCGTCCACGATCATGCGGCCCTGCGGGTCGCAGCACTGGACGGTCTGCCCGCCGACCGCGATCACCCGCTTGACGAAGTCGCGCTCGTCCGGCGGGGCGAACCCGACCAGCGAGCCGAGACCGCGCAGGCCCTGGACGACGATGTTGCTCGACTCCTGCGGGGCGATCTCGTTGTTGATCCACGCCTGCGGGCCCTTGAACACGATCACGTCACCCGGGGAGGGCTCGGTGAAGTCGTAGGTGACCCGGTCGACCAGGATGCGGTCTCCGGTGCACCCGGGGCACCCGTGCAGGGTGGCCTCCATGGAGCCCGAAGGGATCATGAAGACCTTCGCGAGGAAAGTCTGGATCAAGATCGTGAGCACCAGGGCGATCACGAGCAGGATCGGCAGTTCCTTCCAGAACGACCGTTTCTTGGCGGGCTTGGCTCGCCGCCGGCGGGATCCCCCGCGCTCCTCGGAACGGGACAGCCTGGGCTTGTCCTCTTCGGAGCGATCGGGGTCATCCTCGGGAGCGTTCTGGGACACGGGTTCGGCCACGTCGTCAGGCTACCGGTAACCGGGTGGTGACTCAGTTAGCCGATGCCGTCTCGCGGTTTTCGCGCCGCTCCTTGATCTTGGCCTTCTTGCCGCGCAGGTCGCGCAGGTAGTACAGCTTCGCGCGCCGCACGTCGCCGCGCTTGTGCACCTCGATCTCAGCCAGGTTCGGCGAGTGCACCGGGAAGGTGCGCTCCACGCCGACGCCGAAGGAGACCTTGCGAACGGTGAAGGTCTCCCGGATGCCGCCGCCCTGACGGCGGATCACGACGCCCTGGAAGACCTGGTTGCGCTCGCGGTTGCCCTCGATGACGCGGACGTGCACCTTGAGCGTGTCGCCCGGGCGGAAGTCCGGGATGTCGGAACGCAGCGACTGCTTGTCCAGCGCGTCCAGGGTGTTCATCGGTGGTCCGTCCTCGTCTTCGGTATGGCTTGCGTACAGATCCCGGGCGCGCAACGGTGCCGCTGCGGGCGACCCAGGGGGCTGCTGGCGGGCTCGTGGACGACGAGGTCCACTCACGCCAACCTGTCAAGTATTACAGACCGGGCCACCGGTCGAGTAACCGGCCCTAGGCCTGCTCGGGGTCCAAGCCCTCCAGGACCCCGCGATCGTGCTTGTCGAGGCTACCTTCCGGCAGTGCCGCCAGGAGATCGGGGCGGCGCCGGGCCGTGCGTTCGAGAGCCTGGTCACGCCGCCAGCGGTCGATCAGCGCGTGGTTGCCCGACCGCAGCACGTCCGGCACGGCCAGGTCCCGCCACACCTCCGGGCGCGTGTAGCTGGGCCCTTCGAGCAGACCGTCGGAGAACGAGTCCTCGGCGGCCGAACGCGCGTTGCCGAGCACGCCGGGCAGCAGCCGGACGACGGCCTCGACGATGACCAGCACCGCCGCCTCGCCGCCGACCAGGACGTAGTCGCCGATCGACACCTCGTCGACCGGCATCCGCCGGGCCGCGTCGTCGACGACCCGCTGGTCGATGCCCTCGTAGCGGCCGCAGGCGAACACCAGGTGCTTCTCCGCCGCGTAGGCGTGCGCCAGCTCCTGGGTGAACGGCCGCCCGGCCGGCGTCGGGACGACGAGCCGCGTCTCGGGACGGCAGACGTCGTCCAGCGCCGGGCCCCAGATCTGCGGCTTCATGACCATGCCGGGGCCGCCGCCGTAGGGCGCGTCGTCGACCGCGCGGTGCACGTCGTGGGTCCAGTCGCGCAGGTCGTGCACGCCGACCTCGATCAGGCCGCGGTCGATCGCCCGGCCCAGCAGCGCGGCGCGCAGCGGGTCGAGGTACTCGGGGAAGATCGTGACGACGTCGATCCGCACGCGGTCACCACTTCCAGTACGCGGTGGCCTCGGCGTGCCACGCGCTCGGGACGTCCTGGTCGATCGCGAAGGCCATGCCGAGCCCCTTCGCGATCTTGATGCCGCGGTGCAGCGTCCGCCGGATCGGCGACCCGGCGGGAAGGTCCTTGTCGTCCGACCAGGTTTCGGTCTGCGTGACGCAGGTCCGCGCCCCGAACCGCGCGGAGCGGCAGGGGGCCGGCGCGCCCCAGGTCTGCTCGTGCCGGAACCGGAAGGACCGGCCGCTGCCCTGCTCCGTGACGGTCCCGTCCGCGACCAGCCGGTAGTCCGACGACGGCACGCTCCAGCGCACGTAGTGCTGCCGGCCGCCGTCCGGGGGAATCGGCGTGCAGGTGCTCCCCCGGCAGAACGACTCGCTCGTCACGCGCTCGGTGTAGTACGTGCCGTTGCCACCCCAGCCGTCGAGCAGCACCCAGTCACCCGATCGAACGAAATGTTCCGCGTACGACGGCGGCCAGGTGACCGGGTCGCCCCAGGAGATCTCGGACTCGGTGGCCGACCGCGGCGACCACGCCCACTGGAAGGCCTTCTCGCCCGGCGGGGCGTACTGACCCGCGCTGCGCTGGAACATCAGCGAAAAGTCGCCGTAGACCGGTCCGTCGGCCCGAGCCGGCGGAGCGAGGACGACGACGGCGAGCAGGGCCGCGAACACGGCCGTCCGGCGCCTCATTCGTCCAGGAGCCCTTCCGGTGGGTCGAGCACGACCCGGCCGCCGGCGATGTCCACGGTCGGGACGATCGCGTGGACGAACGGCACGAGCACCTCGCGCCCTTCGACGTCGAGCTCCAGGAGCTCGCCCGCCGGTGAGTGGACGACCTCGACGACCTTGCCGACGACCGTGCCGTCGGTCAGCTCGGCCCGCAGGCCGGCGAGCTCGTGGTCGTAGAACTCGTCGGGGTCCCCGGTCGGCGGCAGCGTGGCCGTGTCGGCCACGAGCAGCGCGCCCCGCAGCGTCTCGGCGACGTCGCGGGTCAGGACCTCCTCGAAACGCACCAGCAGCCGCCCGCTGTGTTCGCGGGCGGCTGCGATGGTGAGTTCCCTTTTGCTGCCGTCACGCAGCTTCGTCGTGACGGCCGCACCGATCCTGAACCGCTGTTCCGGCGAGTCCGTGCGCACGTCCACCGCGAGTTCCCCGCGGATGCCGTGCGCCTTCGCGATGCGGCCTACTACGACGTCCATCCTGACCGTTTCCGAAAGGCCTCAGCGGTCGGTGTCGACGACGTCCACGCGGACGCCGCGGCCACCGATGCCACCCATGACGGTGCGCAGGGCGGTCGCGGTGCGACCACCCCGGCCGATCACCTTGCCGAGGTCATCGGGGTGCACGTGCACCTCGAGCGTGCGGCCACGGCGGGTGGTCAGCAGCTCGACCCGGACCTCGTCCGGGTTGTCGACGATCCCGCGCACCAGGTGCTCGAGGGAGTCCGCGAGGAAACTCACTCGGACTTCTCGCCCTCAGCGGCCTCCGCCTTCTCGGCCTCGGCCTTCTTCGGGGCGGACTTCTTCTTCGGCGTGGTGGCCTCGGTGGAGGGCTCCTCGCCGGCCGCGGCCAGCGCCGCGTTGAACAGGTCCTGCTTGGACGGCTTCGGCTCGGCCACCTTCAGGGTGCCCTCGGCGCCCGGCAGGCCCTTGAACTTCTGCCAGTCACCGGTGATCTCCAGCAGGCGCTGGACCGGCTCGGTCGGCAGCGCGCCGACACCCAGCCAGTACTGGGCGCGCTCGGAGACGACCTCGATCAGGCTCGGCTCTTCCTTCGGGTGGTACTTGCCGATCGTCTCGATGGCCTTGCCGTCCCGGCGGGTGCGCGCGTCGGCAACGATGATGCGGTAGTACGGCGCACGGATCTTGCCGAGGCGCTGCAGCTTGATCTTGACGGCCACGGGTGTGGGTTCTCCTCGAATCTCTCTGGTGCTGGGCTGGGCGCACGCGGGCCGAGTGGGGACACGGACGCGGGCACCCGAAGGTCAGGAGCTTTCGCACGGTGAGAGGGTCCGGCGGAAGCAGGCAGTGCATCATTCTGCCAGACGGCTCTGACGGACCTAGAAAGAGGCCACCCCGAGCGCCCCGAGCAGGATGGTCAGCGCCGGCAGGAAGTTGTTCACCTGGTGCGCCACGATGCTGCCCGGCAGGCGACCGGTGACCAGCCGCACCAGGCCGATCGGCACCGCGATGACCAGCAGCAACGTCGTCCGCAGGGGCTCGAGGTGGCTGGCCGCGAACACCGCCGTCGACAGCAGGAACGCCGCCACACGGCCCCAGCGCTCGCTGCGCCACTGCAGCTGTTCCGCCGCACCCCAGAGCAGGCCGCGGTAGATGATCTCCTCGCAGATCGGGCCGAGCAGCCAGAGGTAGACGAACATCACGATGGCCGCCGGGATCGACATCCGGCGGTCCTCGACCAGCGCGCTGATCGCCGACGTCGCGTTCGCGTCGCCGACCAGCCGCGTCCACAGGTAGGCGGCGAGCGTGGTGAAGACGAGTCCGACGCAGCCGTACCGGACCCCGGTCTTCACGTCGGCCCAGCGCCACTCGAGCCGCAGGTCGGACACGGGCCCGTTGCCGCGGACGAAGGTGATCAGCACCGCGACGCCGGCCGCGATCATCGTCGGCAGCATGGTGCCGAGCAGCACGACGCGCATCGGCAGCGGGCCGGGGCCGGTGTTGCCGACGAGGACGGACACGAAGGCCGCGGACGCCAGCAGCACGCCTTCGACGAGCAGGAAGGCGCCGAAGCCCCACCGGTGCCGCGGCGCGGACGGCAGGAAGGCGGTCGCGGCGGGCTCTTCGGGCTCGGGGAACGGCGTGGCGTCGGGAGCCGGGTCCCGGGGCTGGGAAGTGGTCACGCCTTGCCCTCCGCGTCGCTCGGCTCCTGCGTCGAGCCTAGCCGCCGGGATGTGATCGCACAGTATCCGTCCAGCTACTGTCCATCGATCTTCGCAACGTTCAGTGCGCGACGAACAGCAGCACCGCGGGGGGCAGGTTGTTGGCCGCGTGGGCGATCACCCCGGCGCTGACCCGGCCCGAGAGGTACCGGGCCAGCCCCAGCGCGATGCCCTGGCCGAACAGCGCGATGGTGCGGGTCGGCTCGCCGTGCAGCTGGGCGAACACGAGCGAGGTGAGCACCAGCACCGCCCACGGCGGGACCCGGTGGAACGACAGCGCGTTCCACAGCGTGCCGCGGACCAGCAGTTCCTCGGTGATCGGCGCGCCGGCGATGACGATCACCGCCGCGAGCACCAGCCACACCGTGTCGCCGTCGAAGGTGTCGGCGAGGTCGGTCAGCGGGCTGTCGGAGACGTCGTCGGCGCCGTAGACCGCGATCAGCATCAGGTTGAGCAGGTAGCCGACGACCAGCGCGAGCACCCCGCACGCGAGGCCGATCCGGACGTCGCGCCAGGTCGGCACGAGACCGAAGTCGGTGCGCAGGCCCTGTCCCCACCGCCACGAGCCGGCCGCCGGGCCGAGGCCGAGCAGCAGGTTGGGCACGAACGCCAGCAACAGGAGCGGGCCGATGTCGTGCAGCTCGAGCGGGTCGAACTCGCCCACGTTGCGGTTGACCGCCGCGGCGATGATCAGGTTGGCCAGGTAGTAGCCGGCGATCCCCGCGAAGAACGCCACGAAACACCAGTGCGCCCCGAGCACGCGCCGTGCACCGTCGTCGTCCGTCACGCGCCCCACGCTAAAGTGCCGCCCCCGCAAGGAAATCAGCGGGGGTCTAGGCGTACACGACTCCGCCGAGCACGATGTGCGAAGGATGCCGGAGGACGCCCAGGTCCTCGCGCGGATCGCCCGGGTACACCAGCAGGTCGGCGGGCGCGCCGTCGACGAGGCCGGGGTGGCCGAGCCAGTCGCGGGCGGCCCAGGACGCGCTCGCGAGGGCCTGCTCGCGGGTCATGCCCGCGCGGTGGAGCGCCTCGATCTCGTCGACGAGCCTGCCGTGCTCGACCATGCCCCCGGCGTCGCTGCCAGCGAAGACGCGTACGCCGGCTTCGATGGCCGAAGCGACCATCTCGCCGACGCCGGCGTGCAACGCCCGCATGTGCGCCGCGTAGGCCGGGTACTTGCCCGCCTTGTCGGCGATGCCCGGGAAGTTCTCGATGTTGATCAGGGTCGGGACCAGCGCGACGTCGTGGCGCGCCAGCTCGGCCAGCTGATCGGCGCTCAGGCCGGTGCCGTGTTCGAGGCAGTCGATGCCGGACGCGATCAGCCCCGGCAACGCCGCTTCGCCGAACACGTGCGCGGTGACGCGGGCGCCGTGGTCGTGCGCCACCTTGACGGCTTCGGCGAGGACGTCGTCCGGCCACAGCGGGGCGAGGTCACCCACGCCGCGGTCGATCCAGTCGCCGACGAGCTTGACCCAGCCGTCGCCGTCCCGGGCCTGCTCGGCCACGGCTGCCGGCAGCTGCGAAGGGTCGTCCAGCTCGATGCCGAGGCCGGGGATGTACCGCTTGGTGAGAGCCAGGTGCCGCCCGGCACGGATGATCGTCGGCAGGTCCGCCCGCTGCTGCAGCGGCCGGACGTCGATCGGGAGGCCGCAGTCGCGGATGAGCAGCGTCCCGGCGTTCCGGTCGGTGATCGCCTGCTCGGCCGCCTCCCCCAGCGACACGGGGCCACCGACGCCGATGCCGGGGTGGCAGTGCGCGTCGACCAGGCCCGGCACGAGGAAGAGGTCCCGGCCGAGGCTCTCGGCGTCCGGCACCGGCTCGAACGAGATCCGGCCGCCGGTGATCCACAGCTCCCCCGGCTCGCCGCCGGGCAGGATCACCCCGGCGGCGTGCAGTGTCTTCGCCAAAGCGCGGCTCAATTGTCCTTGGGGTTCTTCGGCAGCTTGAACTTCGTCGGGTCGAAGCCCGGGACGTCGTTCATGCCACCCAGCTGCGAGAGGTCGGGCATGCCGCCCGGCAGCTGCCCGCCCGGGGGCAGCATCGGCATGCCGCCGGGGAAGCCGCCGCGGACCTTGGGCTGGGTCGGGCCGCGGCCCTTCTTGCCCTTCTTGCCCTTGCGGGACTTGGAGCCGCCGCCCCCGCCGCCGAAGCCGAACCGGCCGGCCATCTGGGCCATCATCTTGCGGGCCTCGAAGAACCGGTTGACCAGGTCGTTGACCTCGCGGACGGTGACGCCGGAGCCGTTGGCGATGCGCAGCCGGCGCGACCCGTTGATCATCTTCGGGTCTTCGCGCTCGGCCGGGGTCATGCCGCGGATGATCGCCTGCAGCTTGTCGAGGTGCTTGTCGTCGACCTGGGCCAGCTGGTCCTTCATCTGGCCGGCGCCCGGCAGCATGCCGAGCAGGTTGCCGATCGGGCCCATCTTGCGGACCGCGAGCATCTGCTCGAGGAAGTCCTCCAGGGTGAGCTGGCCGCTGGACAGCTTCGCCGCGGCCTTTTCGGCCTGGTTCTGGTCGAAGGCCTGCTCGGCCTGCTCGATCAGGGTGAGCACGTCGCCCATGCCGAGGATCCGCGACGCCATCCGGTCCGGGTGGAAGGTGTCGAAGTCCTCGAGCTTCTCGCCGTTGGAGGCGAAGAGGATCGGCTGGCCGGTGACCTCGCGGACGCTCAGCGCGGCACCACCGCGGGCGTCGCCGTCGAGCTTGGTGAGCACGACACCGCTGAAGCCGACGCCGTCCTGGAACGCCTGGGCCGTGGTCACGGCGTCCTGGCCGATCATCGCGTCGACGACGAACAGGACCTCGTCCGGCTCGACCGCGTCGCGGATGTCCGCGGCCTGCTTCATCAGCTCTTCGTCGACACCCAGGCGGCCCGCGGTGTCGACCACGACGACGTCGTGCTGCGCGTGCTTGGCCTCGGCGATGGCGCGGCGGGCGACGTCGACCGGGTCGCCGACGCCGTTGCCGGGCTCGGGCGCGAAGGTGACGACGCCGGCGCGCTCGCCGACGACCTGCAGCTGCGTGACGGCGTTCGGGCGCTGGAGGTCGCAGGCGACCAGCATCGGCGCGTGGCCCTGCTTCTTCAGCCACAGCGCGAGCTTGCCGGCCAGCGTCGTCTTGCCGGCACCTTGCAGACCGGCGAGCATGATCACGGTCGGCGGCGTCTTGGCCAGGTTGAGCCGGCGCGTCTCGCCGCCGAGGATCCCGACGAGCTCCTCGTTGACGATCTTGATGACCTGCTGCGCGGGGTTGAGCGCCTGGGAGACCTCGGCGCCCTTCGCCCGCTCTTTGATCTTCGCGATGAAGGTCTTGACCACGCCGAGGGCGACGTCGGCCTCCAGCAGCGCGATGCGGATCTCGCGCGCGGTGGCGTCGATGTCGGCGTCGGACAGCTTGCCCTTGCGCGTGAGCGTCTGCAGGGCGGCGGTGAGCCGATCGGACAGGGTGTCGAACACGGGTGTGCACGCTCCAGCTGGGTCGATGGTGGCGCGCCGGGCTCAGCCGGCCTTGTCGAGGGTAGTCGCTCCGGCTCTCTCGCTCGCGGGTACGCAGGCACTGGTAAACATACGTTTACCAACTGGCGGAGCCACTTTCGCGTGACATCGCGAAAATCGGTGGCGCTCGCGGCCGATTTTGGTAAACATAGGTGCATGACCGTAGTAGCCGCCCTGACCGAACCGGCCTCCGACGCCGACGAACCCGTACCGCTGCGGCGGATCGCGGGGCTGTTCCGCGCGCACCGCGGGCCGCTCGGCGCGTTGTTCGCGCTGATCGTCGTGCAGGCCGGCCTCGGCATCGTCTCGCCGTTCCTGCTGCGCGAGATCCTCGACGACGCCTTGCCGCACCGCGACACGCTGCTGATCAGCCTGCTGGCGGCCGGGATGATCGCCTGCGCGGTCGGCAGCGGCTCGCTCGGCGTCGCGACCACGGGGCTGTCCAACACCATCGGGCAACGGGTCATGAACGAGCTGCGCGTCTCGGTCTACGGCCACCTGCAGCGGATGTCGCTCGGCTTCTTCACGCGGACGAAGAGCGGCGAAGTGCTCTCGCGGGTGTTCAACGACATCGGCGGGGTCGACAACGTGATCACCACGACCGCCGGGTCGATGGTGCAGAACGCGACCACGACGATCGCCATCACGGTGGCGCTGGTCCTGCTCGACTGGCAGCTCGCGGCGCTCTCCCTGGTCGTCGTGCCGCTGTTCCTGCTGTTCACCCTGAGGCTGGGTAAGAAGCGGCGGAACCTGGCCCGCGGCCGGACCCGGCGGATGGCCCGGCTGACGACGATGGTCGAGGAGTCGCTGTCGGTCACCGGGGTGCTGCTCGCCAAGACGATGGGCAACGAGCGGGCGATGCGCGAGCGCTTCGGGGCGGAGTCGCGGGAGATCGCGTCGCTGGAACGGGCCGCCGCACTGGCCGGCCGCTGGCAAACGGCGTCGCGGGCGATGAGCCTCACCGTCATCCCGGCGCTGGTCTACTGGATCGCCGGGCTGGCGCTGGCGGGCGGTGCGTCGCCGATCTCGCTCGGCACCGTCGTGGCGTTCACCAGCATGCTCAACCGGCTGGTGGCGCCGGCGAGCGCGATGCAGACGATCGGGCAGAACGTGGCGACGTCGAAGGCGCTGTTCGGCCGCATCTTCGAGGTCCTGGACCTGCCGGTGGAGATCGCGGACAAGCCGGGTGCTCGGGAGCTGGTGGTGCGCCGCGGTGACGTCTCGATGCGCGGCGTGTCGTTCCGCTACGACGCATCAGACACGGCCGGGCCGCCGACGCTGCACGAGATCGACCTCGACGTGCCGGCCGGGACCACGACGGCCCTGGTCGGCACGACCGGCTCGGGCAAGACGACGCTCGCCTACCTGGTCGCCCGGCTGTACGAGGTGAGCAGTGGTTCCGTGACGATCGACGGCACCGACATCCGGGACGTCACGCTGGCTTCGCTCGCGGCCGGCGTCGGGCTGGTGTCCCAGGAGACCTACCTCTTCCACGACACCGTGCGGGAGAACCTGCGCTTCGCCAAGCCGGACGCGACGGACGACGAGATCGAACGGGCGGCGAAGGCCGCGCACATCCACGACACGCTCGCCGGGCTGCCGGAGGGGTACGACACGGTCGTCGGCCAGCGGGGCTACCGGTTCTCCGGTGGCGAAAAGCAGCGGATGGCCATCGCCCGGATCATGCTGCGCAGCCCGCCCGTGCTCATCCTCGACGAGGCGACCAGCGCGCTCGACAACCGCACCGAACGCTCGGTGCAGGCCGAGCTCGACCGGCTCGCCGCGGGCCGCACGACGCTGATGATCGCGCACCGGTTGTCCACTGTGGAGCACGCGGACCAGATCGTGGTGCTGCACGAGGGCCGGATCGTGGAACGGGGGACGCACGAGGAGCTGCTGGGGCGCGGTGGGCGTTATGCCCGGCTGGTGCGGGGAACCACCTAATGTGGGGCCATGCACACCGAACCGGCCCGGACCCTGGAGGAGACCGCCGCGCGGATCACCGCGGAGGCCGAACTCGCCGACCTGTCCCGACGGGTGCGCGAGGGCGTCGGACGGCTGAACTGGCGGATGCGCGCCGAGGCGGACCGGACCAGCCCGGGGCCGGCGCTGCTCGCGGTGCTGAGCCGGCTCTACCGGGCGGGCACGCAGACGCCGACCGAGCTGGCCGAGGCGGAACGGCTGCAACCGCAGTCACTCACCCGGATACTGGCGGCGCTCAACATCCGCGGGCTGATCGATCGGGAGCCGGATCCCGACGACGGGCGCCGCTCGCGGATCAGCATCAACGCGGACGGGCTGGCCGTGCTGCGCGAGTACAGCGCCCAACGCGAGCGCTGGCTGGCCACGGCACTCGAATCGACGCTGTCGCCGACCGAGCGTCAGCTGCTCCGGCTGGCCGCCGACCTGCTGCTCCGGGTAGCGGACGCCTGAAGGCTGCCGTGGAGACCCCTCGATCCCTCCACGGCAGCCTTCGGACACCCCCTTGGTGTCCCGCGCCACCTCCCCGCGGTGCGGGACGGGTTCCGGAAACGGGCCGCTCCTCCTCCGGCCCGCCCCGGAACCCTGGCGCCTGGACGGCTCACCTCCCCAGGGGCCGTCCGGACTTCCCCCCTCGCCAGCGATCCGGTATCCGCTGGCAGAAGGAAGTCTGCCGCGCCGGCGGCGGCGGGTTCAGTGTGAGAACCCTCAATTACCCGTGGGTAGTAATACTCAGCCGGACGCCTTCGTGCGTCCACGGCTGCGCGTCGCGGCTCGTTTCGCCGTCGTACGCGCCTTCGCGGCCCTCGAGGCCGCCGCCTTGGCCTTCGTGACGGCCGCGTTGCGCTCGTCCTCCGCTTCGGCGGCGCTCTCCTGCAACGCCGCCAGCAGGCGGGTGACACCCTCGGCCTGTTCGGCGGCCGTCGGCTGGACGACCTCGGCGCCGTCGATCTTCGCCTGGACCAACGCTTGGAAGGCCTCGCGGTAACGGTCGGGGTACCGGCCGGGGTCGAACTCGCCGGTCAGCTCCTCGACCAGGTTCACCGCGCGCCGCAGCTCACCGGGGCGGATGTCGACGTCGGCGTGCTGGAACGGGAAGTCGGGGGTACGCACCTCGTCCGGCCACCGCATCGTCTCCAGCACGATCACTTGGTCGCGCACGCGCAGCGCACCGAGCGTCTCGCGGCGGCGCAGCGCGACGGTGACCAGCGCGAGCCGGCCCGACTGCTGGAGCGCCTCGCTGAACAACACGTACGGCTTCGTGCCCGCCGGTTCGGGTTCGAGGTAGTAGCTCTTCGCGAACCACAGCGGATCGACGTCGGGCACCGGGGCGAACCCGCGGATGGCGATCGTGCGACCCGGCATCGGGAGGGACGCGAGCTCGTGGTCGGACAGCAGGACGACGTCGCCGCCGGGGACCGGGTAGCCGCGGATCATCTCCTCAGGCGGCACTTCGGCGCCGTCGACCTCGCACACGCGCTTGACGCGGACGCGGCCGCCGTCGGCCTCGTGCACCTGGTGCAGCGGGATCTCCCGCTCCTCGGTGGCGCTGTACGCCTTCACCGGGATGGCGTAACTGCCGAACCCGATCGTGCCTGTCCACACTGCGCGCATCCGTGCCACCTCCGCAGCTCCAGGCTAGACAGCGGCCCCGGCGGATCGACAGCTACAAACGGGTGTCAGGCGCGACGGATTCGCTCACACATTCGAACGACGGCGTGACCTCGTCGAGCGCCTCCGCCGAACACCGGGAAGCGATGGCGGCCGCGCGGAGCACCTCGGTGACCACTTCGACGTCCAGCGGCGGGGCCGCGGCGAGGGCGGCCGAGCCGCCTTCGACACGGGCGGCGAGGCCGGCGAGCGCGTGGGAGATGGCTTCCTGGCCGGCGACCAGCTGGGCGACGACGTCGGTGAGCTCGGCCGTCGTGGCGCCCGGGCCGCCGCAGCGCAGGCCGGCGGCGAGTTCCTCCGCGCAGGAGCGCAGGTGGGTCGCGACGACGGTCGGCGGCAGCGTCAGCCGATCCTGCATCGCTCACCCCCTCGGGCCGGTCGAAGCAGCCATAGTGCCACCGCACGCGGCGTCACCGGACGCGACACACCGCCCGCCACATATTTGACCGAGCGTTCTAGATGCGGCTAAGGTTCGATCATGTCCCGGGTCAAGGAGTTCGACGTCGGCGAAGCCTGCGACGGCGCGCTCACGCTCTTCCGGCGCCAGGGGTACGAGGCAACGTCCGTGAGCGACCTCGTCACGCACCTCGGCGTCGCCAAGGCCAGCCTGTACGCCACCTTCGGCACGAAGCACGACCTCTACGTCACGGCGTTGAAGCGCTATGCGGAACGCACCGACGCGCGGGTCATGGCCCAGTTGTCGGAGCCGGGTCCCGGGGTGGCCGCGGTGCGCCGGCTCTTCGATGGCTACATAGCGGAAATCCTCGGCGACGAAACGAGAATGGGCTGTTTCGTCGTCAACGCGGCGATCGAACTGCTGCCCCACGACCCCGAAGTCGCGCGGCTGGTGGAACGCAGCTGGGACACCCTCGAGGTCGCGCTCACGATGGCGCTCGAGCGTGCGAAGGCCCAGGACGAACTCCCGGCCGGAAGCGACCCGGCGACCCTGGCGCGCTTCCTGCTCACGGTGCTTCAGGGACTGCGCGTCCTGGGCAAGGGCACCGATGCCGCGAGCCGGCTGGAAGCGGCCGTCTCCCAGGCCACGCGCCTGCTCATTCAAGAATGATCGGACCAGAAAGAAGGCACACGATGGGGGCACGTTTCGCGGGCAAGGTCGTCCTGGTGACGGGCGGCGGCTCGGGGATCGGACGGGCGACGGCGCGGGCGTTCGCGGGCGAAGGCGCGACGGTGGTCGTCGCCGGGCGCGATGAGCGGCGGCTGGCGTCCGCGGTGGCGGAGATCGGCGGCGACGCGAGCGCGGTGACCGTCGACGTGACCGACTCCGCGGACGTGGCGCGGATGGTGGAGACGGTCGTCGCGCGGCACGGCGGGCTGGACGTCGCGTTCAACAACGCGGGCATCCTCGGGTCGCCGGCGGCGGCCGCGGACCTCGGCGAAGACGACTTCGGCGCGGTGATGGGCACGAACGTCACCGGGACGTGGCTGTGCCTGAAGCACGAGGTCGCGCACATGCGGGCGCACGGCGGCGGCGCGATCGTCAACATGGCGTCGAACATCGGCGCGCACGGCAGGCTGCCGAACATGGCGGCCTACGCGGCGTCGAAGGCCGCGGTCAGCGCGCTGACCAGGACAGCGGCGCGCGACCACATCGCCGATGGCGTCCGCATCAACGCCGTCAGCCCGGGCGCGACCGACACGGACATGTCCCGGCGCCCCGGTGAGACGGACGCCGGCCGCGCCGAGCGGCTGAAGAACGCGATTCCGCTGGGCCGGGTGGGTGCCACCGCCGAAGTGGCCGCCGCGGTGTTGTGGCTGGCTTCGGACGAAGCCGCGTTCACCGTGGGGCACGACCTGGTGGTCGACGGCGGGGCGACCGCCTGAGCGGTCCCACCCGAGCCCGCGGATGGGGGTTGGCCGGATCCTCCTCCGGCGGGAATTCACGACTCACGGTTGCGCATGGTGACGATTCCTCTCTCGGGCGGGAACGGACGGGTGCACGGCGGGGGTCAGGACTCGCGGTTACGCACGGCGGCTCTCCTTCCGGTGCGATCGGCCGGGCGGGCATCGGTTCAGGACTCGCGGTTACGCACAGCAGCTCTCCTCTCGGGCGCGGACGAACAGGGATCACAGCGACTCAGGACTCGCGGTTACGCACGACAGCCCTCCTCTCGGTGCGATCGGCCGGGTGAGCATCGGTTCAGGACTCGCGGTTACGCACGACAGCCCTCCTCTCGGCACGTGGTGGCGGACAGCACAGGTTCACGACTCGCGATTACGCACGTCAGCACTCCTTTCGGCACGGCAAACAGAGGTCACGGCGGCTCAGGACTCGCGATTACGCACGACAGCCTCCCTCCGGCGGTTCACGCGGACTTCGGACGTGGAGGCTCAGGACTCGCGGTTGCGCATGACGGCGGCCTCCCTTCACTGCTCCGAACGTGTGGCAATCATCGATCGGGGCGGCCCGGTGTGGTGGGGTGGATGCGGATCGTCGGATCACCCAGGGGAGTTGCACCGCCTTGAGTATGGACGGCGCCCGTCCGGCCCAACCCCGCGCGGGACGGATCCGTGGGGCGCTGAACCCTGCTCACTGGACCCTCTGGCAGCAGCGCGGGTCGCTGATCTTCTACTGCTTCCTCGTCGAACCCGTGGCGCTCGCCGCCACCGTTCTGGCCGCCGTTGCCGTGCCCGTGCGCGGGTGGGACCTCGCCGTCTTCGGTGTTCTTGCCTGCCTTGGTGTTCTGCAGGCCGAGCTGGGGCGGAAGATCGAACGCGTCCGGCGGCTGGTGTCCGACACCCCGCACATCAATCTGACGTCGGTCTGGACGTTCGCCGGCGTGCTGCTCCTGCCGCCCGCGCTCGTCACCGCGCTGATCGCCGTCCTCTACCTGCACCTCGCGACGCGCAGCCTCGCGCGGATGAAGCGCGTGCCGCCGTTCCGGATGACGCTGAACGCGACGCTGGTCGTCATCACCTGCTTCTCCGCCGAACTCGTCCTGGGCCGCCTCGGCGTCCCGGACATGTACACCGCGCTGACGGCGGGCTGGCGCGGCGTCACGGCCATCACGCTGGCCGCGGTCACCTACTTCCTGGTCTCGGCGATCACCATCGTCCCGGCGCTGACGATCACCAAACGCACGATCAAGGCGTTCTTCGGCGGCCTCGGCGACAACCTCCTCGAGGTCGCGACGCTCTGCCTGGGCCTGCTCACGGCGTTGACGCTGGCGACACTGCCCGCGCTCGCCGTCGCGATCGTGCCGCCGCTGCTGGTGCTCCACCGGGCGGTGCTCATCAAGCAGCTGGAGATCGCCGCGACGACCGACGAGAAGACCGGCCTGTTCAACACGACCGGGTGGCACCTGCTCGCTTCGCGCGAACTGGCCCGGGCCCAGCGCAGCAAGCGCAGCACGTTCGGCGTGCTGATGATCGACCTGGACTACTTCAAGCTGATCAACGACGAGCACGGGCACCTCGCGGGCGACACCGTGCTGCGCGCGGTCGCGGCGACGATCAAGAGCGCCGTCCGCGACTACGACTCGGTCGGCCGCTTCGGCGGCGAGGAGTTCGTCGTCCTGCTGCCCGACATCGGGCCGGCGGCCGTGCTCGCGGTGGCCGAGCGCATCCGCTCGGCGATCGAGTCCCTGCGGGTCGAGTACGAGGACGGCAGCCGCATCCGCTCGATCGGCGGCCTGTCCGCCTCCATCGGCGTCGCCACCTACCCGGACGGCGGCACCGCCGTCGACCGGCTGCTGCAGGCGGCCGACAAGGCCCTGTACCGGGCCAAGGACGCGGGCCGCAACCAGGTCGTCGCCGGCACCGCGTCTGCCTGACCTCCCCGAGAACCCTCCTCTGACCAGGCGACTTGCTGGATTTGCTCGGCTGAGCTAAATTTTGCTCATGCGAGCAAGAACGTTCACCGAGTCCGGCAGGCGCGCCCAGATCGTGCGGGCGGCGATCGCCGTGATCGCCGAAGCCGGCTACCTCAAGGCGTCGTTCAGCCGGATCGCGAAGCACGCCGGCCTGTCGAGCACGGGGATGATCAGCTACCACTTCGCCGGCAAGGACGACCTGCTCGCAGCCTGCGTGACCGAGATCGAAGAGATCACCGGGGCGTACATGCAGCCGCGCATCGACGCCGCCGTCGGGCACGTCGCCCAGCTGCGCGCCTACGTCGAGGCGAACGTCGACCTCGTCGGCGAGCACCCCACCGAGGTCCGGGCGCTGATCGACCTCGTCAAGAACGCCGGCTCGCGCAGCGACGCCGTGAACGGGCGGCTCGCGTTGTTCGAAGAACACTTCCGCACCGGGCAGGCGGCCGGCGCCTTCGGCACCTTCGACGCCCGGACCGCGGCACTGTCCTTCACCTCCGGGCTCGACGCCGTCGTCGCCACCGCGGCGGCCGACGTGCCCGAACCCGCCGAGCTCGCGCGCATCGGCCGTGAGCTCGCCGACCTGTACGTGCGGGCGACCGCACCCGAATCCACTGGGGAACCCGGATGATGATCGAGCAGAAGACCGAACCCGACGCCGGCCTGCGCCGGGTCGTGCGCGCCAACGTGCGGAACGTCGTGTTCGAAGTGATCGTGCCGATGGCGCTGTTCTACGGCCTGCGCGCCGCGGGGGTGAGCCAGTGGTGGGCGCTGATGGCCGGCGTCCTGGTCGCCGCGCCGTACGTGCTGTGGACCATCGCCCGCAACCGCAAGGTCGACCTCGTCGCCCTGGTCACGCTCAGCGTCCTGGTGCTCTCGGTCGTGCTCGGCCTGCTCTCGGACGACCCGCGCACGCTGGTGATCCGCGAAGGCTGGACGGCGGCGCTGGGCGGCCTGTTCGGCGCGTGGATGCTGGTGACGGTCTTCGCCGGCCGCCCGGCGCAGCTGACGCTCGGCCGCACGATCGCCGAGATCAAGCGCGGCGCCGAGGGCGCGGACGCCTGGGCGGGCCGCTGGGACACCGACGCCCGGTTCCGGCGCGGCCTGCGGATCAACACGGCCGCCTGGGGCGCGGTGCTGCTGGGCAGCGCGGTGGTGCACATCGTGCTCGTCTACACGCTGCCGATCGACCTGATCGCGCTGGTCACCAACGTGGCGTGGTTCGGCGCGCTGGCCCTGCTGATCGCCTGGCACGTCTGGTACCTCCGCAAGGAGAACCTCGATGCCTGACGTCCTGGTCGCGGGCGCGGGCCCGACCGGCCTGCTGACCGCGTTCGAGCTGGAACGCGCCGGCGTCGACGTCCTGGTCCTCGAGCGCGACGCCGTACCCGCCACGCAGTCGAAAGCGCTCGGCCTGCAGCCGCGGTCGGTCGAGGTGCTGGCCGACCGCGGGCTGCTCGCCGCGATCGAGCCGCACGTGCGGGCGAAGCTGCCCGCCGGGCACTTCTCCGGCGTCCCGATCGACTACACCGACCTGCCGACGTCCTTCCCCTACCAGCTCGGCGTGGAACAGGCGCACGTCGCGGCCGCGATCGAGGCGGGGCTGCGCACTCCGGTGCTGCGCGACGCGGCCGTCACCGCCGTGGCGCAGGACGACGAGGGCGTCACGGTCACCGCGGGCGGGCGCGAGCACCGGGCCGGCTGGCTGGTCGCCGCCGACGGCGGGCACAGCACGGTCCGGACGCTCCTGGGTGCCGCGTTCCCCGGCCGTCCGGCGCGGACCTCGCTGGTCGTCGCGGACATCACCCTCGCCGCCAAGCCCGCCGGGCTCGCGGAGGACTGGCAGCTGCCGTCCTCGGGGCCGGGCTACCTGCTGCCGCTGTCCGAGGGGCGCTATCGCACGATCGTCTTCGGCGAGGAGCAGCAGCGGCTCGGCCGCGACGCCCCGGTCACCGCCGGCGAAGTGCAGCGGGCGCTCACCGCCGCGCACGGACCGGAGCTCCTGGTGGGCGACGTGCTGTGGGCGTCGCGGTTCGGCGACGCGTCCCGGCAGCTGGAGCGCTACCGCCACGGCCGGGTGCTGTTCGCGGGCGACGCCGCCCACATCCACCTCCCGGTGGGTGGCCAGGGACTCAACCTCGGCCTGCAGGACGCGGTGAACCTGGGCTGGAAGCTGGCCGCGACGGTCCACGGCACGGCACCGGACGGGCTGCTCGACAGCTACCACGACGAGCGCCACCCGATCGCGGCGCGCGTGCTGGTCAGCACGCGCGCCCAGGCGATCCTCGGCGTACCCGACCCGGACGCGGCGGCGGTCCGGGCGGTGTTCACGGAGCTGCTCGCCGTGCCCGAGGCGCGGCGGGCGGTCGCCGCGGAGCTGTCGGGCATCGGCGTGACGTACCCGGGGATCACCGGCCGCGCGACCGACGTCCCGGCCAGCCCGGACGGCCGCGCGGTCCTGGTCGGCACCACCGTGCCGGCGGGGTGGGCCGGACGGGTCGAGGGCCGCGAGGGGGCGGCACCTCGGCTCGTCCGGCCCGACGGGTACGTCGCGTGGGACGGCGGACCGGGGTTGGACGAGGCCCTCCGCCGCTGGCTCGGAACACCCGCCTGAAGGCCGCGCCGGGGTGGGTCGCGAAGGCTTGCCCGGCCTCGCGGCGCACCCGGTGCCGGCTCCCCCGCGGCCGCTAGGAAGCCGCGGCCAGGACCGCCTGTTCCACTTCACGCCGCCAGCCCGGCTCGATGCGGCCGCTGCGGGGCGTCACCGCGAAGGAGTCCACCACCGCGCCGCCCAGCGTCGACGCCTTCGCCCAGCGGACCTCCGCGTCGCACCGGCGCAA
Organism: Amycolatopsis sp. NPDC024027; assembly: GCF_040638975.1. Lineage (NCBI taxonomy): Bacteria > Bacillati > Actinomycetota > Actinomycetes > Pseudonocardiales > Pseudonocardiaceae > Amycolatopsis > Amycolatopsis sp. NPDC024027. Next base: position 471,758 of record NZ_JBEZYY010000004.1, on the reverse strand, counting down.
CGCGCCCGCCACCCGGAACAGCAGGCCGATCCGGTCGGCCGCGCGCAGCTCCAGGACCACCGTGTCCGGGCCCGTCGTCTCGTCGTCGAACCAGACCACCTTCGGCGCGACCGGGGCTTCCGCCGACGAGCCGTAGTCGCGCTCCTTCGCCGCCAGCCGCTGGGTCAGCGGCAACGTGCCCGCCACCGCGCGGGCGAACTGCTCGCGCAGCAGCGTCGCGTCCGGCAACGACCCGAACTTCGGGGACGCCGTGAACACGCCCGCGCGGCCACCGTCGTGACCACGCAGGACCGCCGAGTGGACCTCCAGGGAGTTCAAGGCCAGCACGCCGGCCGCCGGAGCCAGGAGTTCCGCCCGGGCCGGGACCGCCAGCACGACCGTGACCACCTTGCCGTGCGAGCTGATCCGGATCTCGCCCGTCCCCGACGCCACGGCCGCCGCGACGAGCTCGCGTTGTTCGTCGTTCATCGGTTCCGGGGCGGTGAACCCCTTGCCGTGCAACACTTCTTCGCAGCCCGCCGCCAGCTCCGCCAGCAGGCGTGCCTTCCAGTCGGTCCAGACTCCCGGGCCGGTGGCCAGCGAGTCGGCCTGGGTCAGCGCGTGCAGCAGCTCGACCAGGACGAGGTCGCTGCCCAGGGTCTTCACCACCCGCGCCACCGTGGCCGGTTCGCTGATGTCGCGCCGCGTCGCCGTGTGCGGCAGCAGGAGGTGGTGGCGGACCATCGCCGACACCGTGGCCGTGTCGGCCGGGGTGAGTCCCAGCCGGGCCGCGACCTGGGCGGAGATCTTGGCGCCCAGCTCCGAGTGGTCGGCCTCGCGGCCCTTGCCGATGTCGTGCAGCAGCGCGCCGATCAGCAGCAGGTCGGGGCGCGAAACCGTGGTGGTCAGCTTGGCCGCCTCGACGCAGGTGCGCACCAGGTGCCGGTCGACCGTCCACTGGTGCACCGGCGAGCGCGGCGGCAGGTCGCGGACCGCGCCCCACTCCGGGAACAGCCGGGACCACAATCCGGTGCGGTCGAGCGATTCGACCGCGTCGACCAGGCCCTCGCCGGCGCCCAGCAGCTCGACCAGCGCGTTCAGCGCCTCGGCCGGCCACGGGGCACGCAGCTCCGGGGCCGACTCGGCCAGCGCCTTGAGCGTGCCGAGCGCGATCGGCTTGCCCGTGCGCGCCGACGCCGCGGCGACCCGCAGCAGCAGCGCCGGGTCCTTCGCCGGGACGGCGTCGCGGGCCAGCGCGACCTCGTTCCCGTGCAGCACCACGTTTTCCGCGAGCGGCGTCCGTGACGGACGGCGCCCGAACCGCGTCTTCGGCGGCTCCACAGTGGACCGCAGGGCGACGTCGAGCGCGTACGCGATCGTGCGGCCCGCCCCGGAAAGCTTGCGGGCCAGCGTGAACCGGTCGCCGAAGCCGAGTTCGGCGGCGACCAGTTCGGCCTCCGGCGCGGACAGGACGTCCCGTTCGCGCCGGATCTCGCGCCGCAGCTCGGTGCGGACGTCGAGCAGGAGCCCCTTCGCCTCCAGGAGTTCCTCGCCCGGACGCGCGGTGAGCTGCGCCGCGGCGAGGGCTTCCAGGACGGCGAAGTCCCGCAGCCCGCCCCGGCCGTGCTTGAGGTCCGGTTCGGCGGACTGCGCGATTTCACCGCTGCGGGCCCAGCGCTGCCGGACCGACGCCGTCATGTCCGGGATCTGCTTGCGCGCGGTGCGGCGCCACTGGTCCCGCGCCGCGGACACCAGCCGGCCGCTCAGCTCGGCGTCCCCGGCGAGGTGCCGGGCGTCGAGCAGGCCCATGGCCACGCGCAGGTCCTCCGAAGCGACCTTCAGCGCCTCACCGGGCGTGCGGACCGAGTGGTCCAGCCCGATTTTGGCGTCCCACAAGGGATACCAGAGCGCGTCCGCGATCTCGCCGACGCCGCTGTTGCCGTTGTGCACCAGCAGCAGGTCGAGATCGGAGAACGGCACCAGTTCCCGTCGGCCGAGCCCGCCCACGGCGACCAGCGCGACACCCGGTTCCGCGGTGTCGACGCCGGCCGCCGAGGCTCCCCTGCCCAGCCAGAACTCGTAGAGGTCGACCAGGGCCGCCCGCAGTGCGGACGCCCCCAGCCTCCCGTGCCTGCCCTCGAGCAAACGCTCGGTGGCCTTGACCAGTTCGCCCCCGTCGGCCATCCCAGACGCCTTATAGAGCGTCCGTGCCGCGCTCGCCGGTCCGCACCCGGATGACGGTCTCCACGGGCGTCACCCACAGCTTGCCGTCGCCGATCTTGCCGGTGTGCGCGGCGGTGGTGATGGCCTCGAGGACCTTCTCCACGTTGGTGTCGTCGGTGACGACCTCGACCTTCAGCTTGGCGACGAAGTCCACCGAGTACTCCGCACCGCGGTAGACCTCGGTGTGGCCCTTCTGGCGGCCGTAGCCCTGGACCTCGCTGACGGTCATGCCCAGCACGCCCAGCTGCTCCAGCGCGGAGCGGACGTCGTCGAGCGTGAACGGCTTCACAATCGCCGTGATGAGCTTCATGCCTTGCTCTCCTCGAGTTTCGCGTTGCCGGTGGCGGACTTGACCGGGATCGTCGTCGGCTGGCCGATGCCGCCACTGGACCCGGTGAAGTCGTACGCGCTTTCCGCGTGCTGCGCCTCGTCGATGCCGGTGATCTCGTCCTCGGTGCTGACGCGGAAGCCGCCGGCCTTCTTGATCACGAAGCCGATGATGAAGGACAGCACGAAGGAGTACGCGAGCACCGCACCGGCGGCCGCGGCCTGGCGACCCAGCTGGGTGAACCCGCCGCCGTAGAAGAGGCCGTCCGCACCGAGCGCGTTGACGCTGGTGGTACCGAAGAAGCCGATCAGCAGCGTGCCGACGATGCCGCCGACCAGGTGGACGCCGACGACGTCGAGGGAGTCGTCGAAGCCGAACTTGAACTTGAGCGAGATGGCCAGCGCGCAGAGGACGCCGGCGATGAGGCCGATCGCGATGGCGCCGAGCGGGCTCACGAAACCACACGCCGGGGTGACGGCGACCAGACCGGCGACCGCGCCGGAAGCCGCGCCGAGCGTGGTCGGCTTGCCGAACTTGAGCTGCTCGACGATCAGCCAGCCCAGCACCGCTGCGGCAGTGGCGACGGTGGTGTTGGTGAACGCGACGGCGGCGAGGTCGTTGGCGGCCAGCGCCGAACCGGCGTTGAAGCCGTACCAGCCGAACCACAGCAGCGAGGCGCCGAGGAGCACGAACGGCACGTTGTGCGGGCGGCCGGTGTCCTTCGGCCAGCCCTTGCGCTTGCCGAGCACGATGGCCAGCGCCAGGCCCGCGGCACCGGCGTTGATGTGGACCGCGGTACCACCGGCGAAGTCGAGTGCCTTGAGGTTGTTCGCGATCCAGCCGCCGACGGCGTTCTCGCCGATGAAGCCGTTGAACGAGAACACCCAGTGCGCGACCGGGAAGTACACGACCGTGACCCAGACGACGACGAACAGCGTCCAGCCCCAGAACTTCGCGCGGTCCGCGATGGCGCCGGAGATCAGCGCGGGCGTGATGATCGCGAACATCAGCTGGAACATCACGAAGGCGAGGACGGGCAGGCCGTCCGAGCCGGGCCAGGCGACCGCCGGCGAGGTGTCGGTCGCGGCGACCGCGAAGCCGGCCACCTTGCCGAAGGTGTTTTCGAGGCCGGCGAAGTGGAAGTTACCGAGGAAACCTCCGAAAGCGTCGTCGCCGAAGGACATCGAGAAGCCGTACAGGGCCCACAGCACCCCCACGACGGCCAGCGCGATGAAGTTCATCATCAGCATGTTCAGGACGCTCTTCGCGCGGACCATGCCGCCATAGAAGAACGCCAGTCCTGGGGTCATGAGCATGACCAGCGCGGCGCTGGCCAATACCCATGCGGTGTCTCCTGCGTTCAGCACATCGTCCTCCCGTGCCCTGGGTTGGTGCGATGGCAGTTTTGGCGCGCGGTGTTTCACGGGGCGGCGCGCGAGGTTTCACCCGCGTGAACTGTCCGCGCCCGGTTGTTACGGCCAGGTTTCCCAGGACCCCTCCTCGGGTGTCCGGTTGCGAAACGTCGTGGTCGAATATCCCCATGACACCGGCCGACCACGGGAATGACCCACTGCCACCCCGGGTCGTCGCGGCACTGCGGTGTTCGGTGTGCGGTGACCCGATCGGCCCAGCGGGACGCACGCTGCGTTGCGGGAACCGCCACTCTTTCGATCTAGCACGCCAGGGTTACGTGAACCTGTTGCACGCGCGAATCCCGGCCGGGACGGCGGACACCGCGCCGATGGTCGCGGCGCGCGCGGACTTCCTGGCGTCGGGTGCTTACGCGCCGCTGGCGGACGAGCTGGCCCGCGTCTGCTCGGACGCCGACGGCCTGGTCGTCGACGCCGGTGCGGGCACGGGCTACTACCTCGCGCGGGTGCTGGAGGCGTCGGCGGCGTCCGGCCTCGCGCTGGACGTCTCGGCGGTCGCGCTGCGGCGGGCGGCGCGGGCTCACCCGCGGCTGGGCGCGGCGGTGTGGAACCTGTGGGAGCCGTGGCCGGTGGGCGACGGCGTGGCGTCGGTCGTGCTGAACGTCTTCGCGCCGCGCAACGGGCCGGAGTTCCACCGCGTGCTGCGGCCCGACGGTCTGCTGGTCGTCGCGGCGCCGGCCCCGGACCACCTTCGCGAGCTGGGCGACCTGGTGCTGGCCGTCGACGAGCGCAAGGAGGAACGCATCGAGGGCACCCTCGGCGAGTACTTCACGCGCACGGACCGCACGGAGGTCCGGCGCGAGGTGGAGCTGACGCCGCGGCAGGTCCGACAGGCGGTCGAGATGGGCCCCGCCGCGTTCCATTTGGACCGCGACGGGCGCCGGGAGCGGCTCGACGCGCTGCACGAGCCGCAGCACGTCACGGTGTCGTTCACGGTCTCGACGTACCGGCGGCGGTGAGTCTGGAAGGGTGAAGGGGTGAAGCCCGACTGGACCGCGTCCGCGACCCGGCTCGCGGACGCCGAGTGGGTGCGGGCCCGCATCGGCGGCGCGGCGAAGCTGTACGGCTGCGCGCGGCCGGAGGTGCTGGGGACGATCTGGTGGTACTCGCTGTCGTCGGTGCTGGTCGGGCCGGCGGTGGAGGGCCTGGTGGCCGGGACGCCGGTCGATCCGGCACTGGACGCCGTGGAGCTCGACCTCGTCGCCGACGGGCGGTTCCTCGGCGCCCGGTCCACCCGTCCGCTCGACGGCGGCCTCCCCGAGCTGGGCGCCGCCCTCACCGGCGCCCTCGGCACCGCGATCACCACCATCGCCGCCGTCAGCGGGGCGCGGGAGCGCGCGCTCGGCGCGATCGCCACCGACTCGATCGGCAACCGGCTGCTGTGGACGTCCGATCCGGAGCGCGCGATGACCCTCGCCGGGCCGCTGGTCGACGCGATCGACCTGGGCCTGCCGAAGCCGCGGTTCGTCCGCGTGGGCCGCACACCCGTCGTCCGGCGTGCTTCGTGCTGCCTGATCTACGAAGTCGGCAACCCGAAGTGCGTGAGCTGCCCGCGTCAGACGCCCGAAGAGCGCGAAGCACGCCTTCGCGCCGCCTTGGGTTAGAGCACAGCCAGCTCCAGCGCGGCGAGCCGCTCCGGGTCAGCGATGACGTCGATGCCCGTGATGCGGTCGTCGTCGACGCGGAACGCCAGCACCACGGCCAGCCGCCCTTCGCGCACCATGAGCAGCCCGGGGGCGCCGTCGACCAGGGCGAGTTCGCTGGCGCGAGCCCGCTCGGACGCCAGGATCGCGCCGCGGCGCACGCTCTCGACGCCGCGCAGCACGACCGGCGCCGGGCTCGGGCCGGCGAACCGGTCGGCGTGCAGCACCACGTCCGGGTCGAGCAGCGCCAGCAGGGCTTCGAAGTCGCCGCCGCGGGAGGCCGCCAGGAACGCTTCGACGACCTTGCGCCGCCGGGGCAGGTCCGCGTCCGTCGTGGTCCCGCCCTTGACCCGGCGCCGGGCGCGGCTCGCGAGCTGCCGGGCGGCGGCCGGGGTCTTGCCGATCACCGGCGCGATCTCGTCGAAGGGCACCGCGAACATGTCGTGCAGTACGAACGCGACGCGCTCGGCCGGCCCCAGCGCGTCGAGGACCACCAGCAGCGCGAGCCCGACCGTGTCGGCCAGCTCCGCCTCCTGCCCGGGGTCGCGGCGGTCGTCGTCCGGTTCGGGCTGCCCGTCGAGGGGCTCCTCGCGGTGGTAGCGGCGCGTGCGCAGCAGCGACAGGCAGACCCGGGCGACCACGGTGGTCAGCCACGCGGGGATGTTGTCGATCTCATCGGCGCCGGTGCGGTGGAACCGCAGCCACGCCTCCTGGACGGCGTCGTCGGCTTCGGCCGCCGAGCCCAGCATCCGATAGGCGACCGCCCGCAGCCGCGGCCGCTCCTGCTCGAACCGCTCGGTCAGCGTGTCCACCTTGTCCCGTTCCTTCCGCCGTGCGTCGTAAGCAGTAGACCCCGCGGCGGGAACGGATGTGACCGGCAGCGGTAGTGATCTCGGTCATCCGGCGGCGGCTTGGCGCAGGACCTCGGCCAGCAGCGCCGCGGGTTCGGAGAGTGGACCCGGCAGCCGCGCCAGCACGACCCGCCGCCGCTCCGAGGGGCCGCCGCGCACCTCCAGGACCCGCACCCCGGGCGGCACCGCCCCGGCCAGCGACGCGGGCAGCGTCGTCAGCCCGCACCCGGCGGCGACCAGGCTCAGCTTGGCCAGCCAATCGCGGGCGGTGTGAGCGATTTCGGGCCGCTCGTCCAGCCCCGGCCACACGCCCATCAGCGTCTCCTCCCCCGCCGACGGCCCGGCGATCCAGCGCTGCCCGCGCAGGTCCGCGACGTCGACCGCGCCGGCCCCGGCCAGCGGGTGGCCCGCCGGCACCGCGAGGCGGAGGCTGCGCTCGGCGAGGGTCTCCAGGCGCAACGCCGGCGTCTCGGCGTCCGGCGGCCGGAACGGCGGGACCGAGCCGAGCACGGCCAGGTCGACCGTGCCCGCGCGCAGCGCCCGGACGAGGACCGGGGTGGTGCCCTCCCGGGTGAACACGGTGACGGCCGGGTGCGTGCGCCGCAGTTCGGCGACGGCGCGCGGCACCAGCACCGCGCCCGCGCTGGGGAACCAGCCCAGGCGCACCGTGCCGGCGTCGGCGGGCAGCCCGGCCAGCTCACGCCCGGCCGCGTCGATCTCGTCGAGCACCGCGATCGCCCGGCGCAGCACCACGGTCCCGGCGGTGGTGAGGCGGACGCCGCCGGGCCGCCGCTCCAGCACGGGCGTCCGCGCCACCCGTTCGAGTGAGGCGATCTGCCGCGACACCGCGGACTGCGTGTAGCCGAGCGCAGCCGCGGCCGCGGTGAGCGTGCCGCGCTCGGCGACCTCGCGGAACACACGCAGGGCCACCAGGGAGACGTCACCGAAGTCCATGACGTTCACGCATACCAGGGTTGCCGAATTCTCGCTTTTCGCATGCCCCGGCCGCACCTAGCGTGGCCGGTATGACACGCATCGCCGTGGTGACCGGGGCCAACCAGGGCCTCGGCTTCGCCCTCGTCCGCGGGCTCGCCGCCCGCCTCGCTCCCGAAGACCTCGTCCTGCTCACCGGCCGCGACGCCGGCCGGGTGGCGGCGGCTGCTTCCGCCGTCGCCGCCGACCCGGCGACGCGCAGCCGGGTCGAAGGGCGCGTCCTCGACGTCTCCGACTTCGCGGCCGTCGCTCGCTTCGCCGAGCCGGTCGACATCGTGCTTTCGAACGCCGTCGGCCCGCTCGATCCGGACCGCCCGCAGGCCGAGCAGGCCGACGTCTTCCTCGACGTCGCGAACGGCGGCACCCACGCGGTGCTGCGGTCGTTCGGGCCGGTCCTGCGCCCGGGCGGCCGGCTGCTCGTCGTGGCCAGCTCGCTGGGCACCCTGGGCCACCTGCCCGAGCCGCTGCGGCCGCGCTTCGACGGCGTCTCGCTGGACGACGTCGAGAAGGCGGTCGAGGACTGGCGCGCGGCGATCCACGACGGCACGGCCCGGGCGGCGGGCTGGCCGGACTGGATCAACGTGCCGTCGAAGGTCGCCCAGGTCGCGGCGGTCCGCGCGGTGGCGGCTCGGCGGAGGGACGCCGACCTCGCGAACGGCACCCTGGTGGCGGCGGTGTGCCCGGGCCTGGTGGACACCCGGGCGTCCCGGCCGTGGTTCAGCGACTTCAGCCAGGCGCAGACCCCGGACGAGGCGGCACGGGCGGTGCTGGACCTGGTGTTCGCCGACGTGGATCCGGCGACCTACGGCGAGCTGATCCGGTTCGGGCGGGTGCTGCCGTGGCGGGGCGGCAGCCCGCGCCGCCACGAGGACCTGATCGGCTAGCAGTGGACCGCCCTGCGCGGTTCGTACCAGGTCTCGCCCACCGGCTCGCCGGCCATGTTCCAGCTCCAGGAGACCCTCGGCGTGATCCGCGCGTACAGCCCGGGCCCGACCAGGCCGGTCCGCTCCACCGGTTCGTCGGCGACGCCGTAGACGCGGATCGCCCGGGCGATGAACGGCTGCAGCGAAACGAGGTCGTCGACCAGCAGGGCGACCTTCCTCCGTCCGGCGGCGACGTTGCGGAACTTCCGCGTCGCCGCCACCGCCGCGCCGACGCCGCCGACCCAGAAGTGCTCGCCGTCGTATTCGAAGGCGAGCGGGACGAGGTCGGGCTGGCCGCCGCGGCCGAGGGTGGCCACCCGGACGAGCGGCTGGGAACGCAGGTAGCCGATCTCTTCGGCCGTGAACGCCATGGCGACTCCTTCGTGCTGCGGGTACACCGGTCAGACGAACGCGCGAGGCCCGGATCGACCGCTCACAGCACGCAGAACTCGTTGCCCTCCGGATCGGCCAGCACGAAATGATCGGGACGGCCGTCGAGCTTGTCCTCGCGCAGGACGGTCGCGCCGGCGGCGGTCAGCCGGGCGACCGCCTCGACGACCCGCTCCCAGCGCGTCTCCCACGGCACCTCGCGCCCGCCACCGGCCTGGACGTCCAGGTGGAGGCGGTTCTTCGCGGTCTTCGCTTCGGGCACCTTGAGGAAGCTCAGGCTCGGCAGGACGCCCTCGGGATCGGTCAGGTACGCACCGTCGTCCCACTCCGCCTCGGGCACGCCGTGCCGGGTGAACCACGCTTCCCAGCTCGCGAACCCCGGCGGGGGCGGCCGTTCGATGTAGCCGAGGGCCACCGACCAGAACCTCGCCAGCGCCCGGGGGTCCGCGCAGTCGATCGTCACGCTCCAGCGCACCGTCACGGGGTGGAGCGTAGCCGCGTCCACGCCCCGGGAGCGCGTGTCATCCGGGGGATGATGCGGTTACCGTGGGCTCCGATGAGTGAACGCAGCTGGGGCTTCCGCACCCGCGCCCTGCACGCGGGTGGCACGCCCGACCCCGCGACCGGCGCGCGGGCCGTGCCGATATACCAGACCACGAGCTTCGTCTTCGAAGACGCCGCCGATGCCGCGAACCTGTTCGCGCTGCAGAAGTACGGCAACATCTACAGCCGGATCGGGAATCCGACCGTGGCCGCCTTCGAAGAGCGGGTCGCCAGCCTCGAAGGTGCCATCGGCGGCGTCGCCACCGCCAGCGGGCAGGCCGCGGAGTTCCTCACCTTCAGCGCGCTCACCGAGGCGGGCGACCACATCGTGTCCGCGAGCGGGCTGTACGGCGGCACCGTCACCCAGCTCACCGGCACACTGCGGCGCTTCGGCGTCGAAACGACCTTCGTCAGCGGCGGCATCGACGACTACGCCGCCGCCATCACCGACCGGACGCGGCTGCTCTACACCGAGGTGATCGGCAACCCCGGTGGCGGCATCGCCGACCTCGCCGCGCTGGCGGACCTCGCGCACGCCCACGACGTCCCGCTGGTCGTCGACGCGACGCTGGCGACGCCGTACCTGTGCCGCCCGATCGAGCACGGCGCCGACATCGTGCTGCACTCGGCGACGAAGTTCCTCGGCGGGCACGGGACCACGCTCGGCGGGATCGTCGTCGAATCCGGGAAGTTCGACTGGGGCAACGGGAAGTTCCCGCGGATGACCGAGACCGTCGACAGCTACGGCGGCCTGAAGTACTGGGAGAACTTCGGCGAGTACGCGTTCTGCACCCGGCTGCGCGCCGAACAGCTGCGGGACATCGGCGCGGCCCTGTCGCCGCACTCGGCTTTCCTGCTGCTGCAAGGGGTCGAGACGCTCCCGCAGCGGATGGACGCGCACGTGGCGAACGCCCGGGCGGTCGCCGAGTACCTCGAAGCCGACCCGCGGGTGGCCTGGGTGTCCTACGCCGGGCTGCCGTCGCACCCGCACCACGAGCTGGCCCGCCGGTACCTGCCGGCCGGGCCGGGCGCGGTGTTCTCCTTCGGCATCGACGGCGGCCGCGCGGCCGGCGAGAAGTTCGTCGAATCGGTGGAGCTGCTGTCCCACCTGGCGAACGTCGGCGACGCGCGGACGCTCGTCATCCACCCGGCGTCGACCACGCACGCGCAGCTGTCGGAGGAGCAGCTCGCGGCCGCGGGCGTCGGGCCCGACCTGATCCGGCTGTCGGTCGGCCTCGAAGATGTCGAGGACATCCTCTGGGACCTCGACCAGGCGCTGGGCAAGGCGGTGGCCGGATGACGCACAGCGGCCACCACACCGGAGCCGTCGAGCGGCGGGCGATCCTCGACCGGACCAAGTCGGTGACGCTGGTCGGCGCGTCGGCCAACCCGGCGCGGCCCAGCTACTTCGTGGCGACGTACCTGCTCTCGTCGACACGTTACGAGGTCAACTTCGTCAACCCGCGCGTGGACACGCTGTTCGGGAAGCCGGTGTACGCGTCTTTGAAGGACGTCCCGGGCGAACCGGACCTGGTCAGCGTGTTCCGCAAGCACGACGACCTGCCCCAGGTCGCCGAGGAAGTGATCGACGCCGGCGCGCGGACGCTGTGGCTGCAACTCGGGTTGTGGCACGAACCGGTGGCCGACCGGGCGCGCGAAGCCGGGCTGGACGTGGTGATGAACCGGTGCGTGAAGATCGAGCACGCGCGCTTCGCGGGCGGCCTGCACCTGGCCGGGTTCAACACGGGCGTGATCAGCTCGCGGCGGCCGTCGGCGCGCTGAGGGGCGGCTCGCCGTTCCCCGCCGAGGTCGGTTTTCTCCAAGACCCGGCCACCCCGCGCGGCGCAGGATTGCCGGCACGCGGGTCCGCCGGTCGTGGAGTCCGGGCCAGGCCGGCGTCGTGCAGGCCGAGGCCGATCAGTACCCGCGCGAATTCGGCCGCAAGCAGGTCGCGTCGAACCGGGTGGACCCCGGTCGACCGAATGCGGAACTGCTGGGGGAACCCGGCCGCGCCGATCGACCCGGGGGCGGTCGGCGCGGCCACCACCCACCCGGGAAGAGAACGGGCGTTCCCGGGGTTGGCCCGGATATGACATTGGGGATCACTCTTTCCGGCGGCCCGACCGCTCTGCTGGAGCTGGGCGGCGTCCGGCTGCTCACCGACCCGACCTTCGACGCGCCGGGCGACCACCCCGTCGGCGAGCGCGTGCTGGTCAAGACCGAGGACTCGGTGCTGTCCGAAGACGCGATCGGCGTGGTGGACGCCGTCCTGCTGTCCCACGATCAGCACCCCGACAACCTCGACGACCGCGGCCGCGCCTATCTCGCGACGGTGCCGCTGACGCTGATCACGCCCGCCGGCGCCGCCCGGCTCGGCGGGACGGCGAAGGGCCTGGCGCCATGGGAAGAGACTCAGGTCGGGCCGTTGACCGTCACCGCCGTCCCGGCACTGCACGGCCCCGAAGGCGCTTCGCGGCTCACCGGCGACGTCACCGGCTTCGTCCTGACCGCCGACGGCCTCCCGACCGTGTACGTCAGCGGGGACAACGCCTCCGTCGACCTGGTGCGCGAGATCGCCGCGCGGTTCCGCGTCGACATCGCCGTGCTGTTCGCCGGCGCCGCCCGGACGAAGTTCTTCGACGGCGCTCCCCTGACGCTGACCAGCGCCGCCGCGGTCGAAGCGGCGAAGGTGCTCGACGCGGCGAAGGTCGTCCCGCTGCACTTCCGCGGCTGGCAGCACTTCAGCGAAGGGCCGGACGTGCTGCGGAAGGAGTTCGAGGCTGCGGGGCTGGCCGACCGGCTCGTGCTGCTGGAACCCGGGGAGCGCGCGGAGATCTGACGCCCGGCCGTGAGAGGCTGGCGACATGGCCAAACCCACCCCGCTCCAGTTCCGCAACCTCCTCGTCGCCCTCCTGGCGGCGGCGGGCTTCGTCTGGAGCATCGTGACGGGCCTGCCGTGGTGGGTCAGCGCGATCGTGGGCTGCGCGGGTGTCCTGTCGCTGGCCTCGGCTTACCTCAACCGCCCAGGGGCTGACGGCTAACGCGTCTTCGCGTACCTCGCCTTCAGGTTCGTGCGGCCCGCTTCGGTGAGCCGGCCGAAGAGCCGCAAGCGGGCCAGGCCGCCGTCCGGGTAGATGTCGAGCCGGGCCTCCGTCACCTCGGGGGCGTCCGGGAGCGCGAACCGGTGGCGGGTGTCCGGCTGCAAGCGCGTCTTCGGCAGCAACGGAACCCACTCGCCGTACGTGTCGCGGCCGCTGACCGACGCCCAGCCCGGCGCGTTGCCCTTCAGGTTGCTCGTGTCCAGCTCCGCGAAGCGGACGATCCCGGCGCCGGCCAGCCGCAGCGTCACCCAGTCGTTGCCGGAGTCGCGGCGGCGGGCCGTCTCCCAGCCCTCCGCCTGGTGGGCCGCGAGGCCCGGCGAGAGGATGTTGTTCGGCGACGAATAGAACCGGTTGCTGCAGCCCGTGACGAGCGCGCCGTTCTCCAGCGCCGCCAGGTCGAGCGCGTCCAGGTCGAGCAGCGCCGGGTCCGGGATCGGCGCGCCGTGCACGCGCAGGCGCGCCACGCCGCCGTCCGGGTGCTGCGTCAGCCGCACGTGCGTGTAGCGCCGCGAACCGTTGACCGCGTAGAAGTTCTCCGTGTGCCCGGCCGCCGGGGCGCGGTCGACCAGGGGGTCCCAATCGGCCGTGGCCACCTCCGCCGCCGACGGGTAACCCGGGAGCGACGTCGCCTCGACCGAGACGAACGGCGGGTAGTTGCCCTTGAAGAACGCCGTGTCGACGATGACGCCGGTGATCGTGCCGGCCAGGCCGAGCCGCACGATGGCCTGGTCGTCGCCCGGTTCGCGGTGGCGGCGGGTCTCCCAGCCGTCGTAGACCTGGCCCTTCGGCCCGAACGTCTCCGCGCGGTGCGCCGGCACCCACGGGTTGACGAGGTTCTCCTTCTCGGCGAACAGCTCGTCGGTCGCCCACATCACCGTCCCGCCGAAGCGGCGGGAGGCGAGGTCGGGCAGTTCTGTCCACTCCGGACGGTCGGACACCACGGCCTCCATTTCAGCAGTTCCCCCGGGTCAGCAGCGCGCCGCGCGGCTCGTCACCGGTGATTTCGGTGCCCCGCAGCCAGGTCGAGCGCACGACGCCGGCGAGCGGACGCCGGTCGTAGGCGCTGACCGGGTTGCGGTGCTTCAGTTTCGCGACGTCGACCACGAACGCCTCCTCCGGCGCGAACACGCAGAAGTCGGCGTCATACCCCACCGCCAGGTGGCCCTTGCGGCGCATCCCGGCCTGCGCGGCCGGGCGCTCGGCCATCCATCCGGCGACGTCGGTGAGCGCGAACCCGCGCTGCCGCGCCTGCGTCCAGATTGCCGGGAGGCCCAGCTGCAGGCTGGAAATCCCGCCCCACGCCTGGCCGAAGTCGCCGCTGTCGAAGCGCTTCAGCTCCGGTGTGCACGGCGAGTGGTCGCTGACGATCGTGTCGATGACGCCGTCGGCGAGCCCCTGCCAGAGCAGCTCGCGGTTGGCCGCCTCCCGGATCGGCGGGCAGCACTTGAACTGCGTCGCGCCGTCACGGATCTCCTCGGCGACGAAGCTGAGGTAGTGCGGGCAGGTCTCCGCCGACAGCGCCACGCCGTCGCGGCGCGCGGAAGCGATCAGCGGCAGCGCGTCCGAAGAGGACAGATGCAGGATGTGCGCCCGCGCCGAGTTGCGCTTGGCCGCCTCGATGACGTGCGAGATCGCGAGGTTCTCCGCCTGCCGCGGCCGCGAGCGCAGAAAGTCGACATAGCGACCGCCGTGCGGCTCGGGTGCCTCGTCGATCTCGTGGGCGTCCTCGGCGTGGACGATCATGAGCGCGTCGAAGGAACTCAGCTCCCGCAACGCTTCGTCGAGCCCGGCCGGGTCGAGCGGCGGGAACTCGTCGACGCCGGAGTGCAGCAGGAAGCACTTGAAGCCGAACACCCCGGCGTCGTGCAGGCCCCGCAACTCCCCCACGTTGCCCGGGATGGCGCCACCCCAGAAGCCGACGTCGACGTGCACCCGGCCGGTCGCCGCCTTGCGCTTGACCTCCAGGGCCGCGACGTCGACGGTCGGCGGCAGGCTGTTCAGCGGCATGTCCACGATCGTGGTCACCCCGCCCGCAGCGGCCGCGCGGGTCGCCGTCTCGAAGCCCTCCCACTCGGCCCGGCCGGGGTCGTTGACGTGGACGTGGGTGTCGACCAGCCCCGGCAGCAGCACGACGTCGTCGCCGAGGTCGAGGACGCGGTCGCCGGACAGCGCCGTGCCGCCGGGTTCGACCGCGACGATCCGGCCGCCCTCGACCCCGATGGTCGCCGGGACCTCACCCTCGGCCGTCACGGCCCGGGCGGCGCGCACCACAAGATCCATCCGAAAGCCCTTCTGCGGGAGGATGACCACCGCCGATTTCACAGAACGGAAAGACGGTTTCGCACAACGACAGTAACCACGGCTCGCGCCGCTCGTCAACGACGGCCGCGGCGCGTTACGGTCATCCTCGTGCGGCTTGAAGCGGAGTTCACCAGCGAACCGTTCCACGGCGAGGGTTCGCCACCCGAGCACGCCGTCGCCGCCCGCGACGCCGCCGCGGAAGCCGGACTGGACACCGATTTCGGACCGCTCGGCACGCTCGCCCGCGGCGAGGCGGAGGAGCTGCTCGAGGCCCTCCCGGCGATCGCGAAGGCGGCCCTGGAGGGCGGCGCGACCCGCGTCACGCTGCAGCTGCGCCGGGCCGACGACCCCGGCAGCGCCCCGGTCGTCGAGCTGAACGACGCACTGGCGCGGCTCATCGCCGACGTCGAGCGCGAACTGGGCGCCAAACTGGGCGAACTCGACCGCGCGGGCAAGCAGCGCGCGGTGCGGCTGCTGCGTGAACGCGGCGCCTTCGGCCTGCGGAAATCCGTCTCGTCGGTGGCCGACGCGCTGGGCGTCACCCGGTTCACCGTCTACAACTATCTGAACCGAGACACCGACTGACCAGCGCTTTCAACAAAATGTTGACGGAATTCCGGCACCGACGTACGGTCAGCACGTGCTGCTCACCGAGTTCAACACCACCGACGTCCGGCCGCTGCTGACGGCGTGCCTGGCCGTCCCGCGCTGGGTCGACGCCGTGCTCGCGGGGCGGCCGTACGCCGATCTCGACGCGCTGAAAGCCGCCGCCGACCTGCCGCTGAGCAGCGACGAGATCCGGCAGGCGATGGCCGCGCACCCGCGGATCGGGGAAAAGCCCGCGGACGGCTGGGCGCGCTCCGAACAGTCCGGTGTGGACAATCCGGACGCGTTCGCCGCCGCGAACGCCGAGTACGAAGCCAAGTTCGGGCACGTCTACCTGGTCTGCGCCAGCGGCCGCAGCGGCGGCGAACTGCTGAAGATCCTGCGTGACCGGCTGGGCAACGACCCGGCGACCGAGCTCGCGGTCGCCGGCCGTGAGCTGCTGAAGATCGCCGAACTCCGACTCGCGAAAGCGGTGACCGCGTGAGCCTCGTGACCACCCACGTCCTCGACACGGCCACCGGGCGCCCCGCCACCGGGATCGCCGTCCGGTTCGAGACCGCCGGCGGCGAGCCGATCGCCGAAGGCCGCACCGACGACGACGGCCGCATCCGCGACCTCGGCCCGGAAACCCTGGAGCCGGGCGGCTACCGGCTGGTCTTCGACACCGGCGCCTACCTGGGCCCGGACGCGTTCTTCCCGGAGGTCGCGCTGACCTTCCGGATTTCCGACCCCGCGGCGCACCACCACGTGCCGCTCCTGCTCAGCCCGTTCGCCTATTCGACCTACCGAGGGAGCTGACCGTGGCCATCACCCTGGGCCCCAACCAGTACGGCAAAGCGGAGGTCCGCCTGGTCACCGTGCGCCGCGACGGCCCGGTGCACCACCTGAAGGACCTGACGGTGTCGACGTCGCTGCGCGGCGAGCTGGCCGCGACGCACCTGACCGGCGACAACGCCGGGGTGCTGGCGACCGACACGCAGAAGAACACGGTGTACGCCTTCGCGAAGGAGGCGCCGGTCGGCGAGATCGAGGACTTCGGCCTGCGGCTGGCCCGCCACTTCACCGGCACGCAGGAGAACATCACGGGCGCGCGCATCAAGATCGACGAGCACGCCTGGGACCGGATCGCCGTCGGCGGCGAGCCGCACGACCACGCGTTCAGCCGCTCCGGCGACGAGCGCCGCACGACGGCGGTGACCGTCCAGGACGGCCGCGCGTGGGTCGTGTCCGGCATCGACGGCCTGACCCTGCTGAAGTCCACGGGTTCGGAGTTCCACGGTTTTCCGCGCGACGAGTACACGACCCTGGCGGAGACCGGCGACCGGATCCTCGCCACCGCCGTCACGGCGAAGTGGCGCTACCAGGGCGAGGACCTCGACTGGGCTTCGAGTCACCGGGAGATCCGGCGGGTGATGCTCGAGACGTTCGCGACGAAGCACAGCCTTTCGCTGCAGCAGACGCTGTACGCGATGGGTTCGGCGGTGCTCGAGGCGCGGCCGGAGGTGGCCGAGGTGCGGTTGTCGCTGCCGAACAAGCACCACTTCCTGGTGGACCTGAGCCCGTTCGGGCTGAAGAACGACAACGAGGTGTTCTACGCGGCGGACCGGCCGTACGGGTTGATCGAGGGCACGATCCTGCGCGACGACGCCGAGGACGCGGGGCCGGCCTGGGACCTCCATTGAGTTGATAGAACGCTCTATCATCGAGGGGTGGCAGGGACCAAGGAACGCATCATGGCCGCCGGCGCCGAGCTCTTCCGGCGCAACGGCTACGCCGGCACCGGGCTGAAGCAGATCGTCTCCGAAGCCGGCGCCCCGTTCGGGTCCCTGTACCACTTCTTCCCCGGCGGCAAAGAGCAGCTCGGCGAGGAGGTCATCCGCACCTCGGGCCTCGCCTACATCGCGCTCTTCGACCTCTTCATCGCGCCCGCCGCGGACCTCGTCAGCGGGCTCGAAGCCTTCTTCGCCGCCGGGATCGCGACCCTCGAAGCCACCGATTACGTCGAGGGCTGCCCGATCGCCACCGTCGCGCTCGAGGTCGCCGCCACCAACGAACCGCTGCGGAAAGCCACCGCCGACGTCTTCACCGCCTGGATCGATGCCGGGACCGAGAAGTTCGCGCGCTTCGGGCTCAGCCACGCGGCCGCCCGGACCCTCACCATCACCGCCGTCAACAACCTCGAAGGCGCCTTCGTCCTCTGCCGTTCGCTGCGCGACACCGAAGCCATGGCCGTGGCCGGGGCCGCGACCGTCGAGGTCGCCCGGCGGCTCCTCCAAGAGGACCCGCAACTTTAGTCGGCACCGAACGCAAATCACCAACATGGGGCCTTGACCGCTGACAAGTCACCTCCGATGCTGCATGGTCTAGTCCTCCTGCCTCACAACGCCGTCCGGTTGGAGTCGCCATGCGCCGCGTCCTCGCCACCGCAGCAGCAGTCACAGTCACTGCAGCGGCCGTCTCGATCACGAGCCCGGTCGAAGCCCTCGAGAACGGCCTGGCCCGCACACCACCGATGGGCTGGAACACCTGGAACACTTTCGAGTGCAACATCAACGAGACCCTGGTGAAGCAGACCACCGATCTGATGGTCGGCTCCGGGATGCGGGACCGCGGCTACACCTACGTCAACCTCGACGACTGCTGGATGACCCGTTCCCGCGACAGCGCGGGCAACCTCGTCGCCGATCCCGCGAAGTTCCCCAGCGGCCTCAAGGCCCTCGGCGACTACATCCACGCCCGCGGCATGAAGTTCGGCATCTACGAAAGCGCCGGCACCATGACGTGCCAGAGCTACCCCGGCAGCCTCGGCCACGAACAGGCCGACGCGAACCTCTTCGCGAGCTGGGGCGTCGACTACCTCAAGTACGACAACTGCTTCAACAACGGCAGCAACAGCCAGGAGGACTACATCCGGCGGTACTCGGCGATGCGCGACGCGCTGAAGGCCACCGGCCGCCCGATCGTCTACAGCATCTGCGAATGGGGTGACTTCGCCCCCGCGACCTGGGCCGCGGACGTCGGCAACCTGTGGCGCACCACCGGCGACATCACCAACAACTGGGGCACCGTCGACGCGATCTACCGCCAGAACGTCGGGCTCGCCTCCGCCGCGAAGCCGGGCGCCTGGAATGACCCGGACATGCTCGAGGTCGGCAACGGCATGGGTTTCAAGGAGGACCGCGCGCACTTCACGCTGTGGGCGGCGATGGCCGCGCCGCTGATCGCGGGCGCCGATCTGCGCTCCGCGAGCGTCGCCACCTTCTCCACCTACCTCAACGCGGATGTCATCGCCATCGACCAGGACCCGCTCGGCAAGCAGGCCCGGCGGATCGCCACCGGGAACGGCCTGGACGTCCTCGCGAAACCCCTCCGGGGCGGCGACGTCGCCGTGGTGCTGCTCAACGAGAACAGCACCGCGAACACCATCTCGACGACCGCCGCCGCGGCCGGGCTGCCAGCGGCGTCGAGCTACCGGCTCACCAATCTGTGGTCGAAGGAGGTCTCCACGACCTCCGGCGGGATCAGCGCGAACGTCCCGCCGCACAGCACGGTCGCCTACCGCGTGAAAGCCGGCGCGCACGGCACCAGCACCGACGCAACGCAGCCGATCCAGGGCGTCTCCTCGGCGCGGTGCATCGACGTCAGCGGCGGCTCGACGACGCCCGGCACCCCGGTCGACATCTGGGACTGCGGCGGCGGCCCGGTCCAGGCTTGGACGTTCACCGGCGCCGGTGAGCTCAAAGCCGGCGGCCTCTGCCTCGACGCGAGCGGCGGCACCAGCGCGTCCGGGACGAAGCTCATCGTCTGGGGCTGCCACGGCGGCGCGAACCAGAAGTTCCGGCTCGAGGCCGGCGGCTCGATCACCCAGGCCGGGCTGTGCGTCGACGTCACCGGCGGCGACAAGCCCGCCGGCAACGTCAACGGCACCCCGCTCGAGCTCTGGGGCTGCAACGACGAAGCCAACCAGAACTGGATGCTCAAGTAGCTCAGGTGCCCGTGAGGTGCTCCGGCCGCACCGGGACGCGGGTGAGCGCGAGCCCGGTCGCGGCCCGGATCGCGGCCACGATCGCCGGGGTCGACGAGATCGTCGGCGGCTCGCCGACCCCGCGCAGGCCGTACGGGGCGTGCGGGTCCGGGCGTTCCAGGACGTCGATGGTCATCGGCGGCATGTCCAGCACCGTCGGGATGAGGTAGTCGGTGAAGGAGGGGTTCCGGATCTTCCCGCCGGAGGTCTGGATCTCCTCCATCACCGCGAGCCCGAGCCCCTGCGCCGAGCCGCCCTGGATCTGGCCCAGCACGGCCTGGGGGTTCAGCGCCTTGCCGACGTCCTGGGCGCAGTCCAGCGCGACCACCTTGACCAGGCCCAGTTCGGTGTCGACGTCGACGACCGCCCGGTGCGCGGCGAACGCGTACTGCACGTGGGCGCTCCCCTGCCCGGTTTCCGGGTCCAGCGCGGCCGTCGGCCGGTGCCGCCACTCCACGGTTTCGTCGTACACGTCGTCGCCGAGGACGTCCACCAGATCGGCGAGCACCTGGCCGTCGGCCGCGACGAGCTTGCCGCCGACGACGCGCACCCGCTGGTCGAACCGGGACAGCAGCCGCGCCCGCACCGCCGCGCACGCGGCCTGCACGGCGCCGCCGGTGACGTAGGTCTGGCGCGACGCCGACGTCGAGCCGCCGTTGCCGATCGAGGTGTCCATCGGCAGGACCGTCACCTGGTCGACGCCGAGTTCGGTGCGCACGATCTGCTGCATGATCGTCACCAGGCCCTGGCCGACCTCGCAGGCCGCGGTGTGCACGGTCGCGGCCGGTTCGCCGCCGACCAGCTGCAGGCGCACGCGAGCCGTCGAGTAGTCGTCGAAGCCTTCGGAGAAGCAGACGTTCTTGATCCCGACGGCATAGCCGACCCCGCGGACGACGCCTTCGCCGTGCGTCGTGTTCGACACCCCGCCCGGCATGTGCCGCAGGTCGAACGGCCGCTCCGGCGGCATCGGCATCTCCCGCACGCGGGACAGCAGCTCCGCGACCGGCGCTTCCGCGTCGACGACCTGGCCGGTCGGCATCAGATCGCCTTCGCTCATGGCGTTGCGGACGCGGATCTCCACCGGGTCGAGACCACAGGCGTCGGCGAGCTTGTCCATCTGGGACTCGTAGCCGAACGCCGCCTGCACCGCGCCGAAGCCGCGCATCGCGCCGCACGGCGGGTTGTTCGTGTACGTGCCCCAGCAGTCCACCGCCACGCTGTCCACTTTGTACGGTCCGACGCCGAGCGTGGCCGCGTTCGCGACCACCGCCCCCGTCGAGGACGCGTACGCGCCGCCGTCGAGGTACAGGCGCGTGCGCACGTACACGAGACGTCCGTCGCGGGTAGCGCCGTGCTCGTAGTACATCTTCGCCGGGTGCCGGTGCACGTGCCCGTAGAA
This sequence comes from Amycolatopsis sp. NPDC024027, assembly GCF_040638975.1. Lineage (NCBI taxonomy): Bacteria > Bacillati > Actinomycetota > Actinomycetes > Pseudonocardiales > Pseudonocardiaceae > Amycolatopsis > Amycolatopsis sp. NPDC024027. Next base: position 451,024 of record NZ_JBEZYY010000004.1, on the reverse strand, counting down.
GGACTCTTCGCGGTTGTAGACCATCTTCACCGGCTTGCCGGTGTGCAGGGCGAGCAGGCAGGCGTGCACCTGCATCGACAGGTCTTCCCGGCCGCCGAACGCCCCGCCGACGCCGCCGAGCGTCAGCCGCACCTTCTCGATCGGCAGCCCCAGCGCGGCCACGATCTGCTGCTGGTCGACGTGCAGCCACTGCGTCGCGACATAGAGATCGACGCCGCCTTCGGTGTCCGGCACGGCGAGCCCGGATTCCGGGCCGAGGAAGGCCTGGTCCTGCATGCCGACCTCGTAAAGGCCGGAGACGACGACGTCGGCGGTGGGCTCCTGCGGTCCGCGGCGGATCTTGACGTGCCGGACGACGTTGCCGCCTTCGTGCAGTGAAGGCCCTTCGCCCGCCACAGCCGCTTCGGAGTCCGTCACCGGCTCGAGCTCTTCGTAGGTGACGACGATCCGCTTCATCGCGCGGCGTGCGGTCTCCGGGTGGTCGGCGGCGACCAGCGCCACCGGCTCGCCCTGGTACCGCACCACGTCGGACGCGAGCACCGGCTGGTCGGTGTGCTCGAGGCCGTAGCGGTTCACGCCGGGGACGTCCTCGTGCGTCAGCACCGCGTAGACGCCGGGCACGGCGAGGGCTGCCGCGATGTCGATGCCGGTGATGCGGGCGTACGGATGCGGGCTGCGCAGCGTCACGCCCCACACCATGTCCTCGTGCCAGAGGTCCGAGGAGTAGGCGAACTCGCCGCGGACCTTCACCGTGCCGTCGGGCCGCCGCGGCGACGTGCCGACGCCGTTCGCGGTCGTCGTCGTGACCGACGTGGTGCTGGTCATCTGCCCTCCCGCAACCGGGCGCTCGCGGCGGCCAGCTCGCGGGCGACGGCGGACTCGTCGGCTTCGCGCAGGGTGCCGTCTTCGACGACGGCCTTGCCGCCGACGAACAGCCGGCGCAGCGGCGGCGTGGTGCCGAGCACCAGCGCGGCGACCGGGTCGGTGATGCCGGCGTGGTTCAGCCCGGTCAGGTCCCAGACGGCCAGGTCGGCGAGCTTCCCGGGTTCCAGGGAGCCCAGGTCGTCCGCGCGGCCGAGGCAGCGGGCGCCGCCCATCGTGCCCATCCACAGCGCTTCGCGCGTGGTCAGCCCGCGCGGGCCGCCGCGCTGGCGGGCCTGCAGCAACGCCTGGTGGAGCTCCTCCGCGAGACCACCGGACTCACTCGAGGCGGCCCCGTCGACGCCGAGGCCGACCGCCACCCCGGCGTCCAGGAGGTCGCGGACCGGGGCGATGCCCGAACCGAGCCGGCCGTTGGACGTCGGGCAGTGCGCCGAGCCGGTGCCGGTCGCGCCGAACCGGCGGATCGCCTCGGGCGCGAGGTGGACGGTGTGCGCGAGCCAGACGTCGTCGGCGAGCCAGCCGAGCTTGTCGGCGTACTCGGCGGGCGTGCAGCCGACTTCGGCGAGGCACTGCTTCTCCTCGTCGAGGGTCTCGGCCAGGTGGGTGTGGAGCCGGACGCCCTTGCGGCGGGCCAGCTCGGCCGCGCCGGACATCAGCCGCTCGGTGACCGAGAACGGCGAGCAGGGGCCGACGGCGATCTGCAGGTGGGCCCCCGCGGAGTCGTCGTGGAAGCGGTCGATCGCCGCTTCGGTACCGGCCAGCGCGTCCTCGGTCGGCTCGACGAGGTTGTCCGGCGGCAGGCCGCCGTCGGACTCGCCGCGGTCCATCGACCCGCGCACCACGTGCAGCCGGACGCCGATGCGCTGGCGGGCCGCGGCCAGCGCCGCGACCTGGTCACCGCCGTCGCGCGGGAAGACGTAGTGGTGGTCGGCGACGGTGGTGCAGCCGGTCAGCGCCAGCCGCGCCATCCCGGCGGTGCCCGCGGCGTGCGTGATCTCCGCGTCGAGGCGGCTCCAGACCGGGTAGAGCGCGACCAGCCACTCGAAGAGCGTGTGGTCGGCGGCCATCCCGCGGGTCGCCCACTGGTAGAGGTGGTGGTGGGTGTTGATCAGCCCCGGCGTGATCAGGCAGCCTTCCGCCTCGACGCGTTCGTCGAACTCGCCGGTGTACACGCCTTCGCCGACCGCGGCGATCCGGTCGTTCTCGACGACGACGTGCCCGCTCGCGTACTCCTCGCCGGTGACGGTGGCGATGGCCGCGTTAGCGATGAGCGTCCTCACGCGACCCCCTCCTTCGCCGCCGCGCGCACCGCGTCGAGGATCTTCTCGTAGCCGGTGCAGCGGCAGAGGTTGCCCGCCAGGGCCTCGCGGATCTCCTCGTCGGACGGGTCGGGGACGCGGTTCAGCAGGTCGTGCGCCGCGACGACCAGGCCCGGGGTGCAGAACCCGCACTGGACCGCGCCGGCGTCCACAAAGGACTGCTGGACCGGGTCGAGGGTGTCGCCGTCGGCCAGTCCCTCGACCGTGCGCACCACGCGGCCCTCGGCCTGCCCGGCCGCGACCAGGCAGGCGCACACCGGGACGTCGTCGAGGTAGACCGTGCACGACCCGCATTCGCCCTGCTCGCAGGCGTTCTTCGAGCCCGGCCGGCCGAGCCGCTCGCGCAGCACGTAGAGCAGGCTTTCGCCTTCCCAGACGTCGTCCGCCTGCCGCGGCTCGCCGTTGATCGTGACATTCAGGCGCATGCGCGCACTCCCGTCCGGTGTTCTTCCCAGGCCCAAGTCAACGTACGCCGCGCTAGTACCCCGAGCGCGTGCTTCCGATACGCGGCGCTGCCCCGGACGTCGTCGATCGGCTCGGCGGCCGCGGCGACCAGGTCGCCGAAGCGGCGTTTCAGGGAGTCCGGCAGCGGCTCGGACGACGTCCACGGCAGTTCGGCGGCCAGGAAGGCCTCGGCGTCCCTGGCGTGGCGCGGGGTCGGCGCGGCCGAGCCGATGGCGGCGCCGACCTTGCCTTGCCGGAGCGAGATCGCGAAGGAGCAGACCGCGATGACCATCGCGTTGCGCGTGCCGACCTTGGCGAACTGCTGCGGCCCGGCGTGCGCGGGCAGGTGGACGGCGGTGATCAGCTCGTCCGGAGCCAGTGCGTGCCGTTTGACGCCGACGTAGAACTCCGCCGCGTCCAGCAGGCGGGTCCCCCGCACGGAGGCCACCTCGACCCGCGCGTCCAGGGCGAGCAGCACCGGGTGGGTGTCCCCGGCGGGGGACGCGGCGCCGAGGTTGCCGCCGACCGTGCCGCGGTTGCGGATCTGCGGGGACCCGACCGTGCGCGAGGCCATGGCCAGAGCCGGGACGGATTCACCCAGTTCGGTGATGACCCGGGAGTACGGGACACCGGCGCCGAGCCGGACCGTGCCGCCCGGGTGATCCACAGTGGACCACTCCGCGAGGTCGCCGACCCGGGTCAGGTCGAGCAGGGCCTCCGGGCGCCGGTGGTCGAAGTTCAGCTCGACCATGACGTCGGTGCCGCCGGCGATCGGCACCGCGCCGGGCCGCTCGGCCTTCAAGGCGAGGGCCTCGGCGAGCGTCGTGGGACGCAGGAACTCCACTGGTTGCTCCTTCGAGAGGGCGATAGACCAGTAGACGACGGATCACCGCCGGGCGGCAACGGCGCCACGCATGAAACGCGCGGCAGCGGACCCCGGGGCGTTTGTGCTTTCCTACAAGCCTCATGACGACCGTGAAAACACTGCTGGGCCTGCCCGGGCTGCGGCTGCGCCCCCGGGCCGGGGCCGACCTGCTCGAAAGGCCGGTGACGCGCATCTACGTCACGGAGCTGTCCGACCCCGGACGGTACCTGTCGGCCGGTGAGCTGGTGCTCTCCGGCCTGCTGTGGTGGCACGCCCCGGGCGACGCCGAGCCGTTCGTGGCCGCGCTGGCCCGCGCGGGCGCGGCGGCGCTGGCCGCGTCCGGCGCCGACTCGGGCGGCATCCCGGACGACGTCGTCGACGCCTGCGTCCGGCACCGGATCCCGCTGCTGGAAGTGCCGGCCGACCTGTCGTTCTCGGTGATCACCGAGCAGGTCGTGCTGGCGCTGGCGGCCGCGTCCGACAGCGCGCGCAAACGTTTGCAGGCCGCTGCGGAGGCGCCGGTCGAGACGCTGCTGGACCGCGCGGCGGCGGAACTCGGGCTGCCCTGCTGGGTGCTGTCGGGCCTGGGCCGGTCGATCGCGGGGACGGCCCCGCTGCCGATGCCGCCCGAGGACGTCGTCCGCCGGTACGCGGCCCGCGAGCCCGGGCCGCTGACACTGGTCCCGGTCGAGGGGCGGCACGCGGTGCCGTGGCTGATCGCCGTGGGCGGGCCGCTGAGCACCGCACAGGCCGAGCTGGCCGAGGAGGTGGCGGGGCTCGTCGGGGTCACGCGAGCACGAGCGGTTCCCTCTGCCGCCGAGCTGCCCGACGAGGTGTGCGTCGTCGGGTTGCGGACCGAAGGCAGCGACGAAAGCCGGGACGTCCTGAGCGAATGGCTGCCGGACGCGCTGCTGCTCGAATCCGCCGGGGAAACGTCGTACGCGGCGACCGCACTGCGGCCCGCACCGGCCGAGTTGTCCATTGTGGAACCACTGCTGCGGGCGAAGCGGATCGTCTGCGGTATCAGCGATGCGGGCCCGCGCGCCGAGGCGGCGGAGAGCGCGCGGTACGCGGTGGAGGTGGCGGCCCGGCGGCCGGGCCGGGTGGCGGTGGTCCGGGCCGGTGAAGTGGACGCGCACGAGCTGCTGCTGGCCGGGGCGCCGGAGGGACTGCGCGCGGCCCTGCGCCGCCGGGTGCTCGGGCCGTTGCTGGCTTACGACGCGGAGCAGCACACGGATCTGGTCCACACGGTCCGGGTGTTCCTGGAGTGCTCGGGCTCGCCGACCCGGGCGGCGAAGGCGTTGCACGTCCACGTCAACACGCTGCGGTACCGGATCGGGCGGGCCGGCGAGCTGCTGGGAACGGACCTGACGGAGTTCACCGGCCAGCTCGACGTGTACCTCGCGTTGCGCGCCGGCGACTAGAGCTGCCGAACGCCCGCTCGCCCGCTCGGCGCAGGGGGCGCGCCTCGCACCCCATCGGCCGCCGTTCCGCGTTGCGTGGCCGGGGTCCGGGGGGAGGATGAGGGCGTGGACCCCGACATCGCTTCGGCCCGGCACGCGGCGGACGACGCCCGCGTGCTGGCCTTCGGGTGGCTGCAGGGCGCGGCGCACCGGCTCGGGTACCTGCTCGGGCGGGCGCTGGAGCGCGAATGCGGGATCACGCAGCTGATGTACGAGGTCCTGCTGATCGTGGGCCGCACCGGCGAGGACGGGCTGACCATGCGCTCGATCGCGCAGGAACAGGTGCTCACCACCGGCGGGGCGACCCGGCTGGTCGACCGGATGGTCGCGATCGGGCTGGTGACCCGCACCGCTTCCCCGAGCGACCGGCGGGTCCAGCTCGTCCGGCTGACCACGCTCGGCGAGGAGACGACCGTGCGGGCCAGCCGCGTGCACGTCGAGAACGTCGAGCAGTTCTTCTTCGGGCCGCTGCCCGAGGACCACCGGGAGCGGTTCGCCGACGACCTGCGGACGTTGAGCCACTTCGCCCGGGACGCGCTCCCGCGGCTGCGGTGAACCGTCGCCGTCAGACCACCGTCGCCACCGCCAGCCCGAGGAAGACCAGCGGCACCGCGCCGGTGGCGAACTTGCCGGCGCGGACGTGGGCGGCGATCGCCCCCGCGTAGAACAGGGTCAAGCCGATCGCCGCGGCGACGCCGACGGCGGGAACGCCGAGGAGCCCCAGCAGGAGACCGGCCGCGCCGGCCAGCTTCAGTGTGCCGAGAGCGGGCAACCAGCGCGGCGGCACGTTCACCGCGGCCGAAGTGGCGAGGACGAACCGGGCCTTCCGCAGGTCGGCGAGGCCGATGCCCGCGTTGAGCACGATGGCGATGAGAGCGGCAGCAGTGTTCATGCCGTCCCGACGGTCCCGCCGCCCGGAAGGTGACCGAGGTCAGGCCGCGACCGGCGCCGCTCCTTCCAGGGTCTCCCGCAGCTTGTCCCGGTCCAGCTGGCCTTCGGACTTGGCCACCACGAACGTCGCCACGCAGTTGCCGAGCAGGTTGACGAACACGCGCATCGAGTCCATCAGGCGGTCCGCGCCCAGCAGCAGGGCCACGCCCGCCACCGGGAACGCGCCGATCGCCGCGGCCGTCGCCGACAGGGCCAGGAAACTGGAGCCCGGGACACCCGCCATCCCCTTCGACGTCAGCATCAGGATCAGCACCGCCAGCAGCTGCTGGCCGAGCGTCATCTCCACGCCGAACGCCTGGGCCAGGAACACCGTGCTGATCGACAGGTAGATGGTCGCGCCGTCGAGGTTGAACGAGTACCCGGTCGGCACCACCAGCCCCGTCGCCGCGCGCGAGCAGCCCGCGTCGGTGAGCTTGGCCATGATCCGCGGCATCACCGACTCCGTCGAGGCCGTGCCCAGCGAGAGCAGGAACTCTTCGCGTGCGTAACGGAGGAACTTCCAGACCGAAACCCCGGCGTAGAACCGGGAAATCGCGGCGAGGACGAGCGTGAAGAGCACGGCCGCGCCGTAGCAGGCGGCGATCAGCTTGGCGTAGGTGCCCAAAGTGGACAGACCGTACTGGCCGATGATGAACGCCATCGCGCCGAACGCGCCCAGCGGCGCGACCCGCATGATCCAGCCCATCACCTTGAAGATGATCTGCTGCACCTGGTCCACGAAGTCCAGCACCAGTGGCGCCCGCTCCCGCCCGATCGCGGCGAGCGCGACCCCGAAGAACACCGCGAACACGAGCACCTGCAGCAGCTGGTTCTGCGCGAACGCGTTCACCACGCTGTCGGGGATGGTGTGCAGCAGGAAATCCCCGGCCGACGGCAGCTGCCCGCCCTTGGTCTGGGTGGTGACGGCGTGCGGGTCGAGCGTCGCCGGGTTGATGTCCAGCCCGGCGCCGGGCCGGAAGACGTTCGCCACGACCAGGCCGAACAGCAACGCGAACGTCGTGACGACCTCGAAGTAGACGATGGCCTTGAGCCCGATTCGTCCGACCGCTTTGATGTCGCCGACGGCCGCGATCCCGGTCACCACGACGCAGAAGATCAGCGGCGCGATGATCATCTTGATCAGCCGGATGAAGCCGTCGCCGACCGGCTTGAGCTGGGCGCCGAGCACCGGCCAGAAGTGCCCGACCAGCACGCCCGCGACCACCGCCACGAGCAGCTGCACGAACACCGACGTCCACCAGCGCTTCTTGTTCTCCGCCATGGCGGGACCCTAAGCGTCGGATGTTCCGGCGGTGTTAACGCTCGCAGTGACGTACCCGACGCCCGGAAAACCGGCTGCGGCAGACTGAGCCGCGTGGGCAAGCGCAAGCAGGTCCGTGTCGGCCCGCAGCCGGCGACGGTCGAAGAATTCGGTGACGCGCTGCTCGCCGCCGCACCGGGTGACGCCGACCGGCTGGCGCCGGGGTTCACGCTGCCCGCCGAACTCGCCGAAGCCGCGGACCGGACCGGGCAGCAGCTGATCGGCCGGGCGTGCCGGGGTGGCTGGCTGCCCGAAGACCTCCACCAGGCGGCCCGGCGGCGCCTGGACGAATTCGCCGGCTCGTACCTGCTCGACACGCTCGCCGCCTACGCCGGGCAGTTCACCGCCGTGCACCCGGCGTGGCGGGAGCAGCTCGACGCGGCGGGCGCCGTCCGCTGGTGGACGGAGACCGAGCCGCAGCTGCCGCAGTGGGCGGCGAAGCACATCCTCACGCCGTCCGAAGCGGTGGCGGCGGTCATCGAAGCCTTCGGCCTGCTGAAGACGCTGCCGGCGCTGACCGTCGTGCTGCCCGCACCGGGGACCCCGCCGGAGCGTCCGGTCCGGCCGCACGTCGACGAAAAGAAGCTGAGCCGGGTCCGCGCGCTGCTCGCCAAGGCCGAGTCGAGCTCGTTCCCGGAGGAGGCCGAGGCCCTTTCGGCGAAGGCGCAGGAGCTGATGACCCGCCACGCCCTCGACCGCGTGCTGGTCGAGAGCGCCGAGAACACCACAGCCGAGCCCAATCGGCCGGCGGCCCGCCGGATCTGGCTCGACACGCCGTACACCGACGCGAAGTCGCTGCTGGTCCACGTGGTCGCGACGGCCAACCGCTGCCGCGCGGTCTTCGACCCGCGCTGGGAGTTCGTCACCGTGATCGGCGACGAGGACGACCTGGACTCGGTCGCGCTGCTGACGACGTCCCTGCTGGTCCAGGCAACGCGGGCGATGATCACCGACCCGGCCGGCCGCTCGCGGCCGTTCCGCAAGTCGTTCCTCGTCTCCTACGCCACCCGGATCGGCGAACGGCTCGAGCGGGCGGCGGAAGCGACGATCGCCCAGGCGCCGGAGCTGCTGCCGGTGTTGGCTTCGCACGAGAAGAACGTGGCCGCGGCGTTCACCACGCTCTTTCCCGAAGTGGTGAACAAGTCGGTGACGGTGCGCAGCCACGAAGGCTGGGGCGCGGGCCGGGCCGCGGCCGACCGCGCCCGGCTTGGTGAGTGACTACAGGAAGATCTTCACCAGCTGGTCCCGGCCGTCCTGGTCGCGCACCAGGACCTGCTTGCCCGCCTTGAGTTCGGCGTCGACGAACTCGTACACCAGCAACGCGCGGTTGACGAGGTCAACCTTCTTGAGACCGGTGCGTGCCTGAAGCTTCGCCAGCGCATCGACCGCTTCGGCGATCAACGCGACGTTGACGCGGTCGACCACGGCGGATCGGTGCTCCTCACCTGCGGGCATGCTGCCTCCTCTTGCTTGCCACCCCATCATGGCAGGTTCGCCACCGAAAACCCACATATTTCGCAGCGAAAAGTGTTGCGATCAAGACCGGCGGCGTCCTACAGTCAACCGGCGAGCAACCCCTGGCGCGGACCCGTTTTCATGCAGACGGGCCGGGTGATCCGGGAAGCAGGACCACGCTTCCCCGCGGCAGGAACCGGCCGGTGGCTGCCCCTCCGTGGGGGTGGGGCAGTCGAACAGCCGGCCGGTAACCGGCCGCGGCGTGCGCCGCGGCCACGAAAAGTGGTCCCCGGTCCGACGTGCCGCCGCGGACGCTTGACCGGGCCCGGAAAGGAACGGGCACGAGCATGGGTGCCGAAATCGAGCGTGCGGATCCGTCCGCAGCTCACGAAGTGGAGCCGGACCGGGACGACAGCCCGAGCCGGTTCGCGCACGTCCGGATCGAGACGTCGGAGGTGAAGGCGGAAATGGCGGTGCCATCGAGCCAGACCCACCGGCTGCTCACCACGGTATTGGACGTGCTGGTCGTGCTCGGCGCGGTCCTCGGACCGACGCTCACGTTGAAGACGGCTTCGGCGGCTCTTCCGACGTGGGCGACAGCCGGAACGATCGCCGGTCAGCTCGCCTTGCTGGCCGTGGTCGGCGTGATCGCGCACCGACCGGAATACCCCGGCCGGTTGCCGTCCTAGAACCGGCCGTGAGCAGCGGCGGGGTGGGCGTTTTCCCCCTCGATCGCCCACTCTGCCGCTGCTCAACCCATGCGCTGTGCGTACTTCTCCAGCTCGGGACGCCCGAACGGCAGCTCGCCTTCGTCCAGAGCCCCACAGTCCAAGCCGCGCTGCAGGTAGGCCGCCAGCGCCTGCGCGGTCGCCGGTTCGTCGAGCACTCCCCCCGACGTCTTTTCGGCGTACGCGCGCAACCTCTCCACCGCCTCCGGGAACCCCGCACGGTAGAACGTGTACGTCGCCGCGAAGCGGGTCGGCAGCTGGTGCGGGTGCAGGTCCCAGCCCTGGTAGAAGCCGCGCTCCAACGACCGGCGCACCAGCCGGAGGTGCTCCGCCCACGCCATGGGCAGCGCGTCGCCGATCGGGAGCTTGTTCGTCGAGCCGTCCGAGAGGCGGACTCCGGTGCCGGCCGCCGAAACCTGCATCAGGCCCTTGGCCAGGTCCGCCGCCGGGTGCTCCATGCTCTGGTGCGCGGCCGCGATGCCGAGGCCCGCGCTGTAGTCGTACGTGCCGTAGTGCAGTCCCGAACAGCGACCCGATGCGGCGTGCACGATCCGCGCCACCGACAACGTCCCGTCGAGGTCCACAATGGACTGGGCGGTCTCGATCTGGACCTCGAAGCGCAGGGTGTTCTCGGGCAGGTCATACGCGGCTTCCAACCGCGCCAGTACTTCCGCGGCCACCGAGACCTGCTCCACGGCCGTCACCTTCGGCAGCGTGACGACGAACCCGGGCGGCAGTGGCCCGTTCTCCAGCAACGAACCCAGGAACAAGTCCAGGGTGCGGATGCCGCGCCGGCGCGTCGCCGCTTCGAAGCTCTTGAAGCGGATTCCGCAGAACGGCGTGCCGCCGGTCGTCGCCAGGGTCTGCCCGGCCGCCAGGGCCGCCGCGTCCTCGACGTCGTCGGCGACCCGGCCGTAGCCGTCCTCGAAGTCGATCCGCAGGTCCTCGATCGGCTCGGTCAGCAGCTTCGCGCGGACGCGTTCGTACACCTCCGCGTCGGCGCCGAGGAGGTCGCCGTGCTCGATGAAGACCCGCATCGCCTGCTTGCCCCAGTCGGCCACCAGGCGGGTCTTGTACCGCGACGCCGGGACGTAGACCGTGTGCACGGGCTGCCGCCCCGGCCGCTCCCCCGGGTACGACGCCGCGACGCGCGCGTCGGCCGCAGCCAGGCGCGCGTCGGCGGCGTCGTAGACGTCCTCGGGCAGCCGCACTACTTGATCCGCTCGTACGCGGGCAGCGTCAGGAAGTCCGGGAACTCCTCGGCCAGCGCGACCTGCTCGAACAGCTCCACCGCCGGCTCCAGCTGCTCGGGCTTGAGCTCGCCGGCCAGCTCGCCGCGGACGTCGGCCAGCACGCCGCGCACCAGCTCCGCCGTCACGACGTCGCCACTGTCCAAAGTGGTCCCGTTCTTGACCCACTGCCAGATCTGCGAGCGCGAGATCTCGGCGGTGGCGGCGTCCTCCATCAGGTTGTGGATGGCCGCCGCGCCGTTGCCGCCCAGCCAGGACGCGATGTAGCGGACACCGACGTCGACCGCGGCGCGCAGGCCGGCCGCCGTCGCCCCGCCCGGCGTCGAAGCGACGTCGAGCAGCTGGTCGGCGGTGACGCTGACCTCGTCGCGGGTGCGCCCGAGCTGGTTGGGCTGGTCGCCGAGGACCTTGTCGAACTCCTCCTTGCAGAGCTCGACCATGCCCGGGTGCGCGACCCAGGAGCCGTCGAAGCCGTCGCCGGCCTCGCGCGACTTGTCCGCGTGGACCTTCTCGAAGGCGCCCTTGTTGGTCTCGGGGTCCTTGCTCGGGATGAACGCGGCCATGCCGCCGATCGCGAAGGCACCGCGCTTGTGGCAGGTGCGCACCAGCAGCTCGGTGTAGGCGCGCATGAACGGCGCGGTCATGGTGACCGAGTTGCGGTCCGGCAGCACGAACTTCTCACCCGCGTCACGGAAGTACTTGATGACGCTGAACAGGTAGTCCCAGCGGCCCGCGTTGAGGCCCGACGCGTGCTCGCGCAGCTCGTAGAGGATCTCCTCCATCTCGAACGCGGCCGGGATGGTCTCGATCAGCACGGTGGCGCGGACGGTGCCGTGCTCGATGCCGAGGGTCTTCTCGGCGTGGGTGAAGACGTCGTTCCAGAGCCGCGCTTCGAGGTGGCTCTCCATCTTCGGCAGGTAGTAGTACGGGCCCTTGCCGCGCTTGAGCAGCTCGGCCGCGTTGTGGAAGAAGTGCAGGCCGAAGTCGACGAGCGCGCCGACACCCTCGCGGCCACCGAAGGTGAGGTGGCTCTCGGGCAGGTGCCAGCCGCGCGGCCGGACCACGATCGTGGCGTGCTCGACGTCGTCCTTCAGCGCGTAGCTCTTGCCGCCGCTCTCCAGGGTGATCGTCTCGCGGACGGCGTCGTAGAGGTTGACCTGGCCGGAAACCACGTTCTGCCAGTGCGGCGTGTTGGCGTCTTCGAGGTCGGCGAGCCACACCTTCGCGCCCGAGTTGAGCGCGTTGATGGTCATCTTGCGGTCGGTCGGCCCGGTGATCTCGACGCGGCGGTCCCGCAGCGCGGGCGGCGCACCGGCGACCTGCCAGTCGCCTTCGCGGATCTCCTCGGTCTCCGGCAGGAAGTCGAGCCGGCCGGTGGTCCGGGCCTCTTCGCGGCGCTGGCCGCGCGCCTTGAGCAGCTCGTCGCGGCGGCCGGCGAAGGCGTCGTGGAGGCCGGCGAGGAAGGCGAGCGCCTCCGGCGTGAGGATCTCGTCGCCGCGCTCGACCGGGTCGCCCAGCACCTGGACTTCAGAAGACATGGGGAAACACCTCGAGGGTTCGGATCTTTGGATAACGGCCCTACGGTTTTCTACCAGCCGGACTATAGTTTCTGCATAGCGGAAGCTCAACGCCGACGTAAGGAGGGCCACCGTGCCGGCGGAGAAGAACGGTCGCGACGGCGGCGTCCAGTCCCTGCAGCGTGCCTTCGAGCTGCTGGAACACCTCGCGGACACCGGCGGCGAGGCCAGCCTGTCCGAGCTGGCGACGCTGTCCGGGCTGCCGATGCCGACGATCCACCGGCTGATCCGCACCCTGGTCGACCTGGGGTACGTCCGCCAGAACACCAACCGCCGCTACGCACTGGGCGCGCGGCTGATCCGGCTCGGCGAGAACGCGAGCATGCAGTTCGGCGCGTGGGCGCGTCCGCTGCTGGCGGAGCTGGTGGAGGAGGTCGGCGAGACGGCGAACCTGGCCGTCCTGGAGCGTGACGAAGTCGTGTACGTGGCCCAGGTGCCTTCGAAGCATTCGATGCGGATGTTCACCGAGGTCGGGCGGCGGTTGCTGCCGCACGGGACGGGCGTGGGCAAGGCGATGCTGGCGCACCTGCCCGCTTCCGACGTGCGTTCGCTGCTGGAGCGGACCGGGATGCCCGCGTACACCGAGCACACGTTCACCGATCCGGACGCGCTGGCGGTCGAGCTGTCCCGGATTGCCTCGCAGGGTTATGCGCTGGACGAGGCGGAGCAGGAGCTCGGGGTCAGGTGCGTGGCGGTGGCCGTGCCGGGGGCGCCGGTCCCGGCGGCGGTGTCGGTGTCCGGGCCGTCCGGGCGGCTGACCGCCGAGGCGGTGGCGCACATCGCCCCGGCGGTGCAGCGGGTCGCGGACGCCCTGGGGGCGAGCCTTTCCCAGGCGGTCACGGTCTGACGCTGAGTGCTCGCCCGACCACCCATGCCGATTTCGTGATCGGCATGCCTGATCTGTTTCGCGCTGCTCGAGCCCGTGAGATCCGGCAGCTTCTGGCCGAGCGGACAGCGTTGCTCGACGATCTGAGGCGGACGATAGACAACGGTTTCGCCGGGTTGAACAGCCGGCTCGAGCACGTGGCAGAGCTCGCCCGAAAGCTCGCCGACAGAAGGTCATCGACAAGAGCTGACCGCTCAGGTCAGCTCACCCGCCAGCAGGTCCATCAGCAGCCCGTCGTGCCAGGTGCCGTCCGGGGCGCGCTCGTAATCTCGCAGCACTCCGACCGGGCGGAAGCCCACCTTCGTGTACACCCGGATCGCCGTCTCGTTCGACGCGGCCGGGTCGATCGTCAGCCGGTGGTGGCCCTGGGCGAACAGGTGGGCGGCCAGGGCGCGAATGGCGTCCGTACCGACGCCGCGGCCGTGGTAGCCCGGGTGCACCGAGATGTCGATGCCCGCGTGGCGGTACTGCGGGTCCGGCTCCTCGCAGCTCTGGATCAGGCCGACAACTTCACCGTCGAGTTCGATGACGTAGACGGTGTAGCCCTCTTCGACCTCGTACAGGCCTTCGGTCTCGCGATCGGGGTCGCCCCACCAGCGGGCGACCTCCGGAGTGGCCAGGATTTCGCGCACCCGGGTGCGATCCGCTGGGCCGATCGGGCGCAGCCGCACCCGATTGCCGTGAATGGCGGTCATGATGGGTCCTCTCTCGTAGCGAATGACGGCTTCGGGGCGTCTGTCACGAGGAGGGGCACGAGCGGAAGTGCGTCAACCGGGCATCCCCGGATTCTGCGCCGGCGCACGGCCGCCCGTCATCCGAATATCGCCGGAGGGCCGCATGGACCCGTACACCGGCGGCGCACTGAACTGGCTCGCTCAGGGCGCCGCTTCGAACCTGCTGGACCGGCTCGTGGACCGCGCGCTCGACGGCTCGCCGCAGCCACCGACGTGGCCGCGGCCGGCGAAGACCGCGCCGGGAACGGTCGAAATCTCGGTTCGCCACCACACCGCCGCGAAGGTGCGGACGCCGGTGATCCTGACGCTGCAGGAAGACGGCAGCCGGACGGGCACGGCGTTCTCGGTGGTGCTGGGCCACACGGCCCGCATCGCCGTCCCGAGCGGCCGCTACTTCGGCGCGGCGATGGTGGTGGATCCGGCCCGGCGCACGCTCCAGGGGATCGGCTGGTCCCGGCTCACGGTGGCGGCCCACGGGACGTCCCCGTGCCTCATCCCGGCGGGACGGCCGTCGGCGCCGGTGATGCTGCAGCTGGGTCTGCGCAGGCCCGACGGGACGCCGTTGTTCCGGATCGAGCCGGGCAGGGTCGGCAACGCGACACGCAGGCGACGGTTGTAGCCGGGCAGGCCGGGCAGGTCCCGGAACGCACCGGGCCATCCGGGCGGGCAGGAACCGCAGCCGGCGAGCCTCGCAGGTGAACCCCAGCAGTGCCTGGGCCACGCCCAGGGTGACCAGCTCGGCCTCGGTGAGCTTCGGTGCCGGCCCAGGCGGCGCCGGCCCGCGAGCTAGCCGAGCAGGGCGTCCACGAAGGCGCCGGGCTCGAACGGCGCCAGGTCGTCCGGGCCCTCGCCGAGCCCGACCAGCTTCACCGGGACGCCCAGCTCCTTCTGGACCTGGAACACGATGCCGCCCTTGGCGGTTCCGTCCAGCTTCGTCAGGACGATGCCCGTCACGTCGATGACCTCGGCGAACACCCGCGCCTGCATGAGCCCGTTCTGGCCCGTGGTCGCGTCCAGCACCAGCAGCACCTCGTCGACCTTCGCCTGCTTCTCCACGACGCGCTTGACCTTGCCCAGTTCGTCCATCAGGCCGGTCTTCGTGTGCAGGCGGCCCGCCGTGTCGACCAGGACCGCGTCCACCCCCGTGTCCACGCCGCGCTTGACCGCGTCGAACGCCACCGCCGCCGGGTCCGCGCCCTCCTTGCCGCGGACGACCTCCGCGCCCACGCGCTCGGCCCACGTCTGCAGCTGGTCGGCCGCCGCCGCGCGGAACGTGTCCGCCGCGCCCAGCAGCACCGTTCCGCCCTGCGCCACCAGGACGCGGGCGAGCTTGCCCGTGGTCGTCGTCTTCCCCGTGCCGTTGACCCCCGCCACCAGCACCACGGCGGGCTGCTTCTTGCCGTCGACGGTGTGCGGCAGCGCCCGGACGGCGCGGTGGCCGTCGGTGGACAGCTGCGCCGTCAGCACCTCGTGCAGCACTTCGCGCGCCTCGGCCGACGACCGCACCGCACGCCGGGAGAGCTCGTCGCGCAGGCGCTCGACGATCTGGTTCGTGGTGGCCGCGCCGAGGTCGGCCATCAGCAGCGTGTCCTCGACGTCCTGCCAGGAGTCCTCGTCGAGGTCACCGGCGCCGAGCAGGCCCAGCAGGCTCGTCCCGAACATCGAGCGCGACTTCGTCAGGCGGCCGCGCAGCCGCTCCATGCGGCCCGCCGCCGGTTCGATCTGCTCGGCGACCGGGGCCGGTTCGACGACCTCGGCGTCCGGCAGCTTGACGTCGCGGACCGTGCGCTGCGCCGAGTCGCGCGGGACCGCCGCGTCGTCGCCCACCGCGGGCTGGCCGTCGACCTCCGGCCGGTCTTCGACCGGGTGCAGGGCTGGGTGCTCGGCTGGGTGCTCGGCTGGGTGCTCGGCTGGGTGGTCGTCTCCGGGGGCTTCCACCGGGGCCGCCGTGCCGCCGGGCGCGAGGGCGATGCCCCCGCTCGCCGCGTACGAACCGCCCTTCGGTTTCTCCTCGACCTCGCGCTGGGCGTCCAGGCTGATCCGCCGCCTGCGCGCGATCAGCAGGCCGGTCACCAGCAGGGCGACCAGGACGACGACGGCGACGACTACGAACAGGAACCAGGTGCTCGACACGAGCCCATCCTTTCATCCGCGCTCCCCGCGCGCCGGACCCCGCCCCGCACAGGCAATTCATCACCACCTCGGTCCCGATTGGGCCAAGACTTCACCACGTGGGTTGCGTCACACGGAAGGCTCCACTAAACCCCTCCGGATGGGGATGAGAGCGAGCCACCGCTTCCGGGTGATCGGCCTGATTTCGGGCACGTCGATCGACGGGATCGACGTGGCCGCCGCCGACCTGCACGCCGAAGACGGCACGGTCGTGCTGACGCCGCTGGGCGAGCTCGACGTCCCCTACCCCGAGCCGCTGCGCGAGGGCCTGCTCGCGGCGTTGCCGCCGAACCCGTGCACCGCCGGCGAGCTGACGCGGCTGGACACCGGCGTCGGCCAGGCGTTCGCCGACGCGGCCCGGCGCGGGGCCGCGGAACTGGCCGATGGCCGTGCGGACCTGGTCGCGTCGCTGGGCCAGACGGTGTTCCACTGGGTCGAAGACGGGCACGTCCGCGGCACCCTCCAGCTCGGCCAGCCCGCCTGGATCGCCGAAGCGACCGGGCTGCCCGTGTGCGCCGACCTGCGCGCCCGCGACGTCGCCGCGGGCGGGCACGGCGCACCCCTGGCGAGCACGCTCGACCAGCTGTGGTTGCGCGACCTGGCCGAGGACACCGGCCGGTCGGTCGCCGCGCTGAACCTCGGCGGCATCGCGAACATCACCGTCGTCGCCGACGGCGAACCGGTGATCGCCTACGACACCGGGCCCGCCAACGCCCTGCTCGACCTCGCGGCCCACCGCATCGCCGGGCAGCGCAGCGACGTCGACGGCCGGCTCGCCCTCGGCGGGTCGGTGCGCTCCGACCTGCTCCTCCGGCTGCTCGCCGACCCGTACTTCGCCGCCGCGCCGCCGAAGTCCACCGGCAAGGAGCACTTCAACGCGGACTACCTCGACAGCGCGCTGACGGGCCTGGACCCGGTCGGCGCCGGCGACCTGCTCGCGACGCTGACCGAGCTGACCGCCGTGACCGTGGCCGACCAGTGCCGCCGCCACGGCGTCACGACCGTGATCGCCTCCGGCGGCGGCGTCGCGAACCCGGCGCTGATGACGGCGCTGGCCCGCACCCTGCGTTCGGCGGTGCTCAAGACCAGTGACGACCTCGGCCTGCCCGGTGCGGGCAAGGAGGCGTACCTCACCGCGTTGCTGGGCTGGCTCACCTGGTGCGGCGTGCCCGGTACGGTGCCGTCGGCGACCGGTGCCCGCGGGCCGCGCGTGCTCGGCGCGCTGGTCCCGGGTCCCGGGCCCTTGATCCTTCCCGCCCCGCTGGGGGGCGCCGTGACGCGGTTGCGAGTCGCGGAGAAGGCCGGATGACGGTAGGAGTGATCCATGCGCGGTGTTGACCTCGCCATCATCGTGATCTACCTGGCGGCGATGCCGCTGATCGGCGTGCTCGTCGGCCGGAAGCAACGGTCGGCGGCCGACTACTTCGTCGGCGAACGCAGTCTGCCGTGGGGTGCGGTGATGCTGTCCGTGGTGGCCACGGAGACCTCGACGCTCACCGTGATCAGCACGCCCGGGCTGGTCTTCGGCAACGCCTTCCTGTTCCTGCAGCTGGCCTTCGGCTACATCATCGGCCGGACGATCGCCGCGTTCGTGTTGCTGCCGCGGTACTTCCGGGGCAACCTCGTCAGCGCGTACGCGTTCCTCGGGAAGCGGTTCGGCTCCGGGCTGCAGGGCACCGCGTCGGTGACGTTCGTGGTCACCCGGCTGCTCGCCGAAGGCGTGCGCCTGTTCGCCGGCGCGATCCCGATCAAGGTGATCCTGGCGCACTACAACATCCACCTGGACTACTGGGTGATCGTCGTCATCCTCACCGCCCTGACGCTGGTGTACGCCTACATCGGCGGGATCAAGGCCGTCGTCTGGGTCGACGTCATCCAGCTGTCGCTGTACCTGGGCGGCGCCGCGGTGGCCGCCATCGTGCTGCTGAACAAACTGCCGGCCGACTGGGTCTCCCAGGCGTCCGCGGACGGCAAGTTCGTGCTCGTCGACTTCACGAAGAACCTGCTGACCAGCCCGTACGCCTTCGTGACGGCGGTGCTCGGCGGCGCGGCGCTGTCGATGGCGTCGCACGGCGCCGACCAGCTGATCGCACAGCGGCTGCTGGCCACGCGCAGCCTGCGCGACGGCCAGAAGGCGCTCATCGGCAGCGGCATCATCGTCACGATCCAGTTCGCGCTGTTCCTGCTGGTCGGCGCGATGCTGTGGGTGTTCGACGGCCGGAAGTCGGTGGCGCAGCTGGGGCTGCAGAGCCCGGACGACGTGTTCTCGCGGTTCATCATCGACGACCTGCCCGTCGGCGTCTCGGGCCTGCTCATCGCCGGGGTGCTGGCGTCGACCATGGGTGCGTTGGCGTCGGCGCTCAACGCGCTGTCGACGTCCACCGTGGCCGACCTCTACCAGCGGTTCACCAAGCGCTCACCGGAGGACTCGAAGCTGCTGCAGCACGGTCGCATGTGGACGCTGATCTGGGCGGTCGTGTTCGCGGTGTTCGCTTCGCTGTTCTCCACCACGAAGAACTCGGTGATCGAGCTCGGCCTGGCCATCACCGGGTACACCTACGGCGCGCTGCTGGGCTCGTTCCTGCTCGGCCTGCTGATCAAGAAGGCGCGCCAGGTGGACGCGATCATCGCGTTCGTCGTCACGGTCGTGGTGATGGCGTTCGTCATCCTCGGGGTGAAGTTCAACGCGAAGACCGGCGGCCTGATCGGCGTCGACTTCGGCAAGGCGGCCGGGGACAAGGTGGCGCTCGCCTACCCGTGGTACACGCTGATGGGCGTGGTCATCACGCTGGTCGTGGGCGGTCTGCTGGCACTGCGCCACCGGACACCGGACCCGAAGGCGGCCGAAGCCGAAGCCGCCGAGGAGACCGCGGAGGTCCGCGCCGCCTGATTCTTCTGAACCGTTTCCGGCGGGCGCCCGTGTCGCATTGCGGGAGCCCGCCGAGAAGCGGCGGGAGGATTTCGAAGGTGGATTCCATGAAGCGGATGACGGTGGCGCTCGCGATCGGCGCCCTCCTGGTCGGCGGCGCGGCGACGGCTTCGGCCACCCCGGCGCACTCGACGGTGCCGGACGCGATCAAGGTCCCGGCGGGCAACCGGGCCCTGGCGAGCTACCCGGCCGAGGGCGTGCAGATCTACGGCTGCACGAACGGCGCGTGGGCGCTGATCCAGCCCGCGGCGGTCCTGTCGAAGCACGGGAAGCCGGTGGCGCTGCACAGCAAGGGCCCGGTGTGGACGTCCATTGTGGACGGCAGCACGGTCGGTGCGACGGCCGCGGCGAACGCCCCGCGGGACGGCGCGATCCCGGAGCTGCTGCTCAAGGCGAACCTCAACACCGGCGACGGCATCTTCGGCAAGGTGACCTACATCCAGCGCCTCAACACCCGCGGCGGCGTGGCTCCGGCCGGGACGTGCACGGATGGCGCGCAGACCGCGGTCCGGTACTCCGCGGACTACGCGTTCTGGGTCGCCGGATAAGCGGATGTGGTGCCCCTCCCGGTCCCGTAGCCTGGGAACCGGGAGGGGATCACATGGGATTCTTCATCGGTCTCGGCGTGGTGCTGGCGGTGGTGCTCGTCATCGCGCTGGTCATGGACCGGTCCGACCGCAAACGCGGGGTCAAGCGCGGGATGTTGACCCCGCGCGGACGACGGCCGCGGATCGGCGACGCCCAGTACATCGGCAACGATCTCGGCACCCACGAGCCCCGGGTGCGGCCGGAAGACCGCCGCGCTCCGCGCGAAGACGAGATGTGACCCGACTCAGCCGACCGCGACCGGTTCGTCGTCGGCCGTGCGCAGGCGCTGCGAGATCACCTTGGTGATGCCGTCGCCCTGCATGCTCACGCCGTAGAGCGCGTCGGCGATCTCCATGGTCGGCTTCTGGTGGGTGATGATGATCAGCTGCGACGAGTCGCGCAGCTGCTCCAGCAGCCCGATCAGCCGGCGCATGTTGGTGTCGTCGAGCGCCGCCTCGACCTCGTCCATGACGTAGAAGGGTGACGGCCGGGCGCGGAAGATCGCGACCAGCATGCCCACCGCGACCAGCGACTTCTCGCCACCCGACAGCAGCGAAAGCCGCTTGACCTTCTTGCCCGGCGGGCGGGCTTCGACGTCGACGCCGGTGCTCAGCAGGTCGTCCGGCTCGGTCAGGACCATCCGGCCCTCGCCGCCCGGGAACAGCACGCTGAACACCGTCTCGAACTCGCGGGCCACATCGGCGTAGGCGCCGGCGAAGACCTCGAGGATCTTCTCGTCGACCTGCTTGATGACGGCTTCGAGGTCCTTGCGGGTGTCTTTGAGGTCTTCCAGCTGCGTGGAGAGGAACTTGTACCGCTCCTCCAGCGCCGCGAACTCCTCCAGGGCCAAGGGGTTCACCTTGCCCAGCAACGACAGGTCCTTCTCGGCGCGCTTGGCGCGGCGGGCCTGGGTGTCGCGGTCGTAGGGCATCGGCGGTGGCGGGGTGACGTCCTCGCCGCGGTCCTTGGCCGCCTCGTACTCGGCCATCTCGCCCGCGCTCGGCGGCACCGGGACGTCCGGGCCGTACTCGCGGACGAGGTCCTCGAGGCCCATGCCGAAGTCCTCGGCGATCTTGGCTTCCAGGGTCTCCAGCCGCAGCCGCTGCTCGGCGCGCAGCACCTCGTCGCGGTGCACGGCGTCGGTCAGCTTCTCCAGCTCGCCGGTGAGCTCGCGGACCTTGGCGCGGACGCCGGTCAGCGCCTGCTCGCGGCTCTGGCGGCGGGCCTGGACCTGGTCGCGTTCGGTCGCGGCGCGCTGGACCGAGTGCTCGATGCGTTCCAGCGCGAGCTCGCCGGCGTTGACGACGGCGTTGGCGATCCCGGCGCCGCGCTTGCGGGCCGCGGCGGCGCGCTCGGCGCGTTCGCGGGCCTGCTGCTCGGCGTGCGCGGCCCGGCGGAGGCCTTCGGCCTTGCCCGCGATGCTGCGGGCGCGCTCTTCGGAGGTGCGCTGCGCGAGCCGCGCTTCCATCTCCTCCTGCCGCACGACGGCCAGCTCTTCGACGGCCTGGTCGCGTTCGGCGGTGTCCGGGTCGTCTTCGACGGGCTGCTCGGCGACGGCGGCGAGCCGCTCTTCCAGCTCGGCGAGCTGGGCCAGCGCCTGGACGCGGCTCTGCTCGACCTTCGCGCGCTGCCCGGACAGCCGCTCGACCTCGGCTTGGGCCTGGCGGGCGGCCTGCTGCATCCGGTTGAGCCGCTCCGACGAGCGCGCCTTGCGGACCTTCGCCTCGCCGAGCGCGTCCTTGGCCTGCGAGACCTCTTCGCGACGCGCCTGCTGCTCGGCGCGGGCGCCTTCCAGCTCGGCCGCGTACCGCTCCAGCGAGCGCTCGGCCAGGCGGAGCCGCTCCCCCGCCTCGTCGACGGCGGCCTGGACCTCGATCACGCTCTCGCGCTTGCCGGAGCCGCCGATCGCCCAGCGGGCACCGAAGACGTCGCCCTCGGCGGTGACCGCCCGGACGTCCGGGTGCACGGCCACCAGGTGACGCGCCGCGTCGAGGTCGCGGACCAGGGCCAGCTTGTCGAGGGCCTG
The DNA here is from genome assembly GCF_040638975.1 of Amycolatopsis sp. NPDC024027. Taxonomy (NCBI): domain Bacteria; kingdom Bacillati; phylum Actinomycetota; class Actinomycetes; order Pseudonocardiales; family Pseudonocardiaceae; genus Amycolatopsis; species Amycolatopsis sp. NPDC024027. Next base: position 429,455 of record NZ_JBEZYY010000004.1, on the reverse strand, counting down.
CTCGACGGCGGGCCGCAGCTGCGGCGGCGCGGTGACGACTTCGCGGGCCCACCGCGCGCCTTCCGGCAGCGGCGGCCACGCATCCGTGTCCACAGTGGATTCGGGGCCACCGAGCAGGATGCCCGCGCGGCCGGAGTCCGTTTCCTTCAAGTACTTCAGCGCCCGCAGGGCGTCTTCGCCACCGGTCACGGCGACGGCGTCGGCCACCGGGCCGAGGGCCGCGGCCAGCGCGACTTCGTGGCCGGGCTCGACGGTGAGCAGCGCGGCAACCGAGCCGAGCAGGCCCGGCAGCTCGTAGGACGCGCCGAGCAGCGCGCCCGCGCCGTCCTTGCGCTTGAGCCCCATCGACAGCGCCTCGACGCGCGCCTTCTCGGACGCGATCTCGCGTTCGGCCGCGCGCTCGGCCTTGACCAGCTCTTCGACCCGCGCCTTGGCGGCGTTGTTGGCCTCGACCGCGCGGTCGTGGCGGTCCATCAGCCCGGCGTCGTCGGACTCCTCGACACCACCCTCGGCCTTCGCCGTCTCGAGTTCCTCGACGGCGATCTCGGCGCGCTCGGCGGCCTCTTCGAGGGAGACGCTGAGGCGGTCGATCTCGTCGGAGGTGGCGCCGTTCTTGCTGCGCAGCGCCTCGACCTGGCCGGTCAGCTTGGCCATGCCCTCGCGGCGGTCGGCGATGGCGCGGACGGCGGCCCAGTGCGCGCGCTCGGCGGCCTGGACGCGCTGTTCGAGGTCTTCGCGGCGCAGAATCGTCTGGGCGAGCAGCTCGCGGGCCTCCATGACGGCCTCGTTGAGCTCTTCTTCCTGCTCGGCGACGCGCTCGGCCTCTTCGAGGAGCTCTTCGGGGTCGCGGCCGCCGGTCGACGTCGAGACGTCGGCCGACAGGTGCCGCTGGCGCTCGATCGCGAGCCGGACGGTGCCGCGGAGGCGCTCGGCCAGCGCGGACAGCTTGTACCAGGTCTCCTGGGCGGTCTGCAGCAGCGGCGCATCCTCGGCGAGCGAGGCTTCCAGCTCGGCTTCTTCGGCGGAGACGATCTCGAGGGTCTGTTCGACTTCGGCGCGGCGTGCGCGGGCCGTCTTCTCGTCGGCCTCTTCGCGGGCGAGGGCGTCGCGCTGGGTGACCAGGTCGTCGGCGAGCAGGCGCAGGCGGGAGTCGCGCAGCTCGGACTGCACCGACTGGGCCTTGCGGGCGATCTCGGCCTGCTTGCCCAGCGGCTTGAGCTGGCGGCGCAGCTCGGTCGTCAAGTCGCCGAGGCGGTCGAGGTTGCCCTGCATGTTGGCCAGCTTGCGCAGGGTCTGTTCCTTGCGCTTGCGGTGCTTGAGGACGCCGGCGGCCTCTTCGATGAAGGCGCGGCGCTCTTCGGGCTTGGATTCGAGGATCGCCGAGAGCTGGCCCTGGCCGACGATGACGTGCATCTCGCGGCCGATGCCGGAGTCCGACAGCAGTTCCTGGACGTCCATCAGCCGGCAGCGGTCGCCGTTGATCTCGTACTCGCTCGCGCCGTCGCGGAACATCCGGCGGGTGATCGACACCTCGGAGTACTCGATGGGGAGCGCGCCGTCGGCGTTGTCGATGGTGAGGGTGACCTCGGCGCGGCCGAGCGGGGCGCGGCCCGCGGTGCCGGCGAAGATGACGTCCTCCATCTTGCCGCCGCGCAGGTCCTTGGCGCCCTGGGTGCCCATGACCCAGCGCAGGGCGTCCAGCACGTTGGACTTGCCCGAGCCGTTCGGCCCGACCACGCAGGTGATGCCCGGTTCGAAGCGCAGCGTGGTGGCCGAGGCGAAGGACTTGAAGCCCTTGAGCGTCAGGCTTTTCAGGTGCACGTGGTGCTGACCCCTCTGGCCGCGGGTACTGGCGGTTCAATCGTCCCAGGCTACCTGGGGGCGTCCGGGAGCCGCCGGACGCGCCCCCTCCTCGGCGCGCCTAGCACATCCGCGCCGGCCTCAGCAACACCACGAGCCCCACCGCCCCCGGACGGACCAAGCCCGCGCTACCGCTCGACGAAGCCGCCGAGTCCCCCTTTCGGGTCGGACCAGCGCTCGGCGACGTGCTCCACACTTCCGGGTGATTCTCCCGACCGTAACGCGGCTAACAGCCGCTGACAGTGGTCTCGACTACCCTCCGCTATCACCTCGACACGCCCGTCGGCCAGATTGCTCGCGCTCCCGACCAGCCCGAGCTCCAGCGCACGGCTGCGCGTCCACCAGCGGAAACCGACACCTTGGACCCGGCCCCGCACCCACGCCGTCAGCCGGGTGTGGGTTTCTTCCTCACTCACGCCATTCCTCCCTTCCGGGTCAACCGACCGCGCACAGTAACGGATCAAGCCACTACCTGGGCGAATACCCGCACGCCGGTGATAATCTCCCCGCCGAGGTCACTCCCCCGCCGTGGGCGCACTGCTCCATCAGCACCAGCGCTCCCGTTCACGACCTCGCCGTGTCATCGCTGTGCCATCTCGAAGCTGTGCCATCTCAAGCTGTGCCGCCTCAAGCTGTGCCGCCTCCCCTTCCCCAAGGAGCCCCGTATGCCCCGCCCCGCCGGGTCGGATTCGAGCTCTCGGATCACCAGGATCGACACCGCGCCGCCCAAGAGCAGCAAACCGAACCGCACCGGGTACGTCGTGCTCGGCGTGGCCGGGCTGGTCGTCGCGACCGCGTTCGCCGCCGTGGCCGAGCTCGCCGGGCCGATCCCCGCCACCACCGCGGGCGGCACGGGCGGCCCCGGCGGCCAGGGCACCGTCCCGGCCGGGGTGCAGACCCTGCCGGCCACGCCGTCGCCGAGCGACCCGGCGACCTCGTCCAGCGGAGCACCGACCACGTCGAACCCGACGTCGCCGAGCGCGCCGACGACGGTCGTGTCCGTGAGCCCGGACGGCAAGACGACCACCACGGTCGTCACCCAGCCTTCGCCGCCGCCTCCCCCGCGCAGCGACACGGGCGGCAATCCGCCGCCGTTCACGCCGCCGACGCCGACCCCCACGCCCACCCCGACACCCACACCGACGCCGACCCCCACGCCGACTCCGACTCCCACCCCCACGCCGACGACCACGGCCAGCGGCGGCGGCTCGAGCTCGGCCGGTGCCCCCTCGTCGAGCACGACCGGTACGAGCACCACAGCCTAGGCTTAAGTGCCCCAAGGCTGGGGCACTTAGGCCTAGGCCAGGACGGCCGCGACCATCGCGTCGCGCAGGAACTTCCCGTAGCGCTCCGGGGACCACCCGCGCTCGAGGCAGAGCAGCTCGTACTGCTCGGGCCCGTGGTAGGTCCACAGGATGTCGCGGACGTCGTCGGCGCTCAGGCCCGGCTTGACCTGCCCGGTGCCCAGCAGCTCGGCCGAGAAGTACGTCATGGCCATCAGCATCTCCTGCCGCATCTGCGCCCACACCTCGGCGGCGGCGGGGTCGGCGGCGGCCGCGTCGCGGGCCAGCAGCTGCACGGGGGACACCTCGGGGACGATGCTCACCAGGTGGTCGAGGTACAACTCGATCTTCCGCACGGCGGCCGGCTCGGCCCGGATCTCGGCGATGAAGTCACGGCCGGCGATCGGCACCTCCTCGTCGTCGCCGGCGACCGTGACGTCGAAGACGGCCTTGAGCAGCGTCGCCTTGTTGGCGAACGCCTTGTAGACGGTCTGCACGGCGACACCGGCAGCCTTCGCCACCTCGGGCATCGAGGCACCCGCGTACCCCTTCTCCCGGAAGAGCGCCGACGCCGCCGCCAGGATCCGGCGGCGGTTTTCGCGCACCACCGACGCCGTGACCGCCGCGCGGGAGCTGGCGCCCGAGCTGAGCGCGCGGGCCGTCGAAGCCGAGCAGCTCCGGACCCTGCCTCGCGACCTCGTCGAGCGGGCCCGCGAAGCCGGGCTCTTCCGCCTGGCGACGCCGCGCGGCCTCGGCGGGCAGGAGCTGCCGCCCGCCACGATCGTCGAGACGGTCGAAGAGCTTTCGCGCGCTGACGGCTCCGCGGGCTGGACGATCACCATCGGCAACGGCTCGGCGTTCCTCGCCTGGCTGGACCCGGCCGTCGCGGCGGACCTCGTGGCCGGCAGTCCCGACCCGATCGGCGGCGGCGTGTTCGCGCCGATGGGACGCCTCACCCCGGACGGTGCCGGCAAGTTCGCGCTCGCCGGCCGGTGGGGGTTCTGCAGCGGCAGCCCGCACACGGACCTGTTCTTCAACGGCGCCTTCGCCGGCGGCGACCCGCGGGACTGGCGGCTCGCCGCGGTGCCCGCCGCCGCGGTGCGGGTGGTCGAGAACTGGGACGTCAGCGGCCTGCGCGGCACCGGCAGCCACGACGTCGAGATCGACACGGTCGTGCCCGGGGAGCTCACGATTTCGCCGTTCACGAACCCGGCGCGCCACGACGGGCCGCTGTGGCGGTTCCCGTTCTTCACGGTGATCGGCACGATGCTGGCGGGCGTCCCGCTCGGCATCGCGCGGCGCGCGCTGGACGAGTTCACCGCGTTCGCGCCGGCCAAGTTCCGCCCGCCGGGCCCGGGCCCGATCGCCGAGGACGGCGACGTCCAGCTCGTCCTGACCCGCGCGGAAGGACGGCTGCGTTCGGCACGCGCGTTCGTCTTCGAGGCACTCGGCGAGCTGTGGGACACCGCGTGCGCGGGTGACGTCCCGGACGTCCGGGAGCGCGGCCAGTTCCTGCTGGCGACCCAACAAGCGATGCGGGCTTCGCTGAGTGCGGTGAACCTCGCGTCCGGCTACGCGGGCGCGGGCGCGCTGCACTCGGACCAGCCGATGCAGCGCTGCTTCCGGGACCTCCACGCGGCGGCGCAGCACATCTACTTCTCGGCCGCGGCGTCCAAGCGGTACGCGAAGCTGCGGTTCGGGATCGAGCAGCCGACGTTCTGGTTCTAGGTCGTCTCCCGGGACCGGCGGGCGAGGGCGCCCCCGGCCACCCCGCCCAGCACCGGCCCGAGCGCGATGATGCCGGAGAGCCAGGGGTCCGGCCGGCCGAAGGCGGCGGCGATCCCGACACCGGCCAGGTAGGCGAGCACCGACAGCAGGAGCAGGCGCCCGACGAGGGCCGTGCGGGTGCGCCGCACCGGGGTCCCGGTCACCGGCGCCGCAGCCGGTGGGCGACCAGCGCCCACAGGTAGACCGTCAGCAGGGCACCGGCGCCGACCGCCGCGACGCGCAGCCACGTCGCCCAGCCGGCGCCGCCCTGGAAGGCGGTGAAGAGCCAGCCGAGCGCACCGAAGGTCGCGCCCACCGCCAGCGTCAGCACGATCACCGGCGGGATGCGCTCACCGCCGAGCAGCCACGTTTTCGACCCGTCCATCTCCGGGAAGAACCCCGCCCGGGCACCGGCTAAACCTCGAAGCGGTACCCCATCCCCGGTTCGGTCAGCAGGTGCCGGGGCCGGGAGGGCTCCGATTCGAGCTTGCGCCGCAGCTGGGCCAGGTACACCCGCAGGTAGTGCGACTCCGTCTCGTACGACGGGCCCCACACCTCGTGCAGGAGCTGCTTCTGCGCGACCAGCCGGCCGCGGTTGCGGACCAGCAGCTCCAGCACGCCCCACTCCGTCTTCGTCAGGTGGACCTCCACGCCGTCGTGGCGCCGGACCTTCTTCGCCGCCAGGTCCACGCTGAACGACGCCGTGTCCACCACCGCGTCCGCGCCGTCCGCGCCCGCCACCGCCGAGCGGCGGACCGCCGCGCGCAGCCGGGCCAGCAGCTCGTCCATACCGAACGGCTTCGTCACGTAGTCGTCGGCGCCCGCGTCGAGGGCCTCGACCTTGTCCGCCGAGTCGCCCCGAGCCGAAAGGACGATGATCGGGACCGTCGTCCAGCCGCGCAGGCCCGCGATCACCTCGGTGCCGTCGAGATCGGGCAGGCCGAGGTCCAGAACCACCACGTCGGGCTTGGTCTCGGCCACCGCTTTCAACGCAGCCGTGCCGTCGTGCGCGGTGATCACCTTGTAGCCGCGGGCGGTCAGGTTGATCCGCAGTGCCCGCACGATCTGCGGCTCGTCGTCCACCACCAGCACGGTGGCACCCGGGTCGCTCATCGCACCCCCTCCTCTTCGAGCTCCACACTGAACGCGGGCAGGGAAACCACGACCGTGAGCCCGCCGCCCGGGGTGTCCTCGGCGCGGATCGTGCCGCCCATCGCCTCGGTGAACCCCTTCGCCACCGACAGCCCGAGCCCGACGCCCGGCGTCGTGTCCCGGTCGCCGCCGAGCCGCTGGAACGGCGCGAACGCCGAATCCGCGGCGCCCTTGCGCAGGCCCTTGCCGTGGTCGACGATCCGCAGCTCGACCTGGCCGGAGTGCGCGCTGGCCCGGGCCGACACCGGTGCGCCGCCGCTTTCGTCGACACCGTGGCGCAGCGCGTTGTCCAGCACGTTCGCCACCACCCGCTCCAGCAGGCCGGGGTCGGCCAGCACCGAGGGGAGCTGGTCGTCGACCGCGACCACGACGTCGTCCGAGCCGTCCACGTTGGACAGCGCGTGCGCGACGACCTCGTCGTAGCCCACCGGCCGCAGGTGCGGGCGGACCGCCCCGGTGGCCAGCCGCGACGAGTCCAGGAGGTTGTCGATCAGCCCCGCCAGCCGGTCGGCCGACAGCTCGATGGCCTCCATGAGCTCGGCGGTGTCCTCTTCGGACAACTCCAGGTCCGCGGCACGCAGGCTGCCGATCGAGGCCTTGATCGACGTCAGCGGCGTCCGCAGGTCGTGCCCGACCGCGGACAACAGCGTCGTGCGCAGCTCGGTCGCCTCGGCCTTGCGTTCGGCGCGTGCCGCCGCGGCCGCCATCCGCTGCTGGCGCAGGGCCAGCAGCGCCTGGCCGGCCACGGCTTCCAGCACCCGCCGGTCGGCCGCGGGCAGCGCCCGCCCCCGCAGGGTCAGGTGGACGTCGGCGGTGACGGCGATGTCGACATCGGCCTCGTCCGGGTCGGCGCACGGGTGCTCCCCCGCGGTCGCCACGCACTGCCACACGCCGTCCTGCTTCTCCAGCAGCGTCACCGACGTCAGGGCGAAGTTCTCGCGGACCTTCGCCAGCAGCCGCTCGATCGGGTTCGCGTGGGTGAGCACGGTCCGGGCGTAGGAGGCCAGCAGCGCGGCTTCGGTCCGCGCCCGCGCGGCCTGCGCGGCCCGGCGCGCGGCCTGGTCGACGACCAGCGCGACCAGCACCGCGACCACGACCATCGCGATCAGCGTCACGAGGTTCTGCGGGGTGTGCACGTTGAGCGTGTACAGCGGCGGCGTGAAGAAGAAGTTCAGCAGCCCGGCGCCGAGCACGGCCGCGACCAGCGCCGGGCCGAGGCCGCCGACCAGCGCGACGACGACCGTGACCAGGACGTAGGCGATGACGTCGGTGGCGAAGTCGAGCCCGGCCGGCAGGAAGACGCCGACGAGGGTGACCAGCACCGGCAGCACGACGCCCAGCACCCAGCCCGTCACCAGCCGGGAGAGCCCCAGCGGGCTCGCGGTCAGCCCGGTCCGCAGGCGCCCGCCGGCCTCGGAGTGGGTGACCATGTGCACGTCGATCGGCCCCGACCGGCGGACCACCGCGGCGCCGATGCCCTCGTCGAACAGTCGCGCCACCCGGGAGCGCCGCGAGGTCCCGAGCACCAGCTGGGTCGCGTTGACCCCGCGCGCGAAGTCCAGGAGGGCGCCCGGGACGTCGTCGCCGACGACCGTGTGGAACGTCGCCCCGACCTCCTCGGCGAGCTTGCGGCAGCGGGCCATCGCGGCCGGCCCGATGCCCGCCAGGCCGTCACCACGCAGGATGTGCACCACCTGCAGCTCGGCGCCGGCGCGGGTGGCGATCCGGCTGGCCCGGCGGATCAGCGTCTCGCTCTCCGGGCCACCGGTGATCGAGGCGACGACGCGTTCGCGCGCTTCCCAGGTGTCGGTGATCCGCTGCTCGGCGCGGTAGCGCTGGAGGGCGACGTCGACCTGGTCGGCCACCCAGAGCAGCGCCAGTTCCCGCAGGGCGGTGAGGTTGCCGGGCCGGAAGTAGTTGCCGAGGGCGGCGTCGATCCGCTCGGCCGGGTAGACGTTGCCGTGCGCGAGCCGCCGCCGCAGCGCCTCGGGCGTGATGTCGACCAGTTCGAGCTGTTCGGCGCGGCGGACGACCTCGTCCGGGACGGTCTCCTGCTGGATGACGCCGGTGATCCGCTCGACGACGTCGTTGAGGCTCTGCAGGTGCTGCACGTTGACCGTGGACAGCACGTCGATACCCGCGGCCAGCAGCTCTTCGACGTCCTGCCAGCGCTTGGCGTTGCGGGAGCCCGGCACGTTGGTGTGCGCCAGTTCGTCGATGACGGCGACCTCGGGCGCGCGGGCCAGGACGGCGTCGACGTCCATTTCGTCGAACACGCGGCCGCGGTGCTCGGCGTGCCGCCGCGGCACGATCTCGAGGCCGTCGAGGAGCACCGCGGTCTTCTCGCGGCCGTGCGTCTCCACCAGCCCGACGACGACGTCGGTGCCGCGGTCGAGCCGGCGGCGCGCTTCGCCGAGCATGGCGAAGGTCTTGCCGACGCCCGGAGCCGCGCCGAGGTAGATCCTCAGCTCTCCCCGGCGCGGCTTCGCGGGCACGTTCTCCGTGGTCACGCTGTCAGTGTGCCCCTCCGGCCGCGGCACGCACGGCCAAGTTGAGCGGGAGCACAGTCACCCCGGGCACGCCGATCCCGGCCCCGCTGGTGTTCTGCGCGATCAGCTGCTTCACCCGGTCGAGGGGCAGGCCGGTGTTCCGGGCCACGCGCGCGGCCTGCAGATCGGCGTAGGCGACGCTGATCGCCGGGTCCAGTCCCGAACCCGACGCGGTCACCGCGTCCGGCGGTACCTGATCGGGCGACACGCTTTCGCGCTTGGCGATCTGGGCACGCCGGTCCTGGATGGTCTTCACCAGGTCCTCGTTGCCCGGCCCCTTGTTGGACGCACCGGAGGGCAGATCGGGGCCCACGACCGAGGGCCGGGTGTGGAACCACGGGTCGTGCGCCGGGTCGGCGGGCACCGGGTCGACGCCGATCAGCGACGACCCGGCGGCTTGGCCGTTCTGCGTCACGACCGAGCCTTCGGCGTTGCCCTCGAGACCGGGGATGCGGGCGATCGCCCACACCGCCAAGGGGTACAGGATGCCGAGCAGGACGGTCAGCACGATGAGGACCCGCAGCCCGGCCCAGGTCTGCTTGACGAGAGTGTTCACGGTTTCACCCGATTCCGGGGATGAGGCGCACGAGCAGGTCGATCAGCCAGATCCCGAGGAAGGGGCTGACGATCCCGCCGAGGCCGTAGACGAGCAGGTTGCGGCGAAGCAGGGCCGAGGCCGACGACGGCTTGTACCGCACGCCGCGCAGGGCCAAGGGGATGAGCACGACGATGATCAGCGCGTTGAAGATGACCGCCGACAGGATCGCCGACTTCGGCGTGGCCAGGTGCATGATGTTCAGCCCGCCCAGCTGGGCGTAGATGCCGGTGAACATCGCGGGCAGGATCGCGAAGTACTTGGCCAGGTCGTTGGCGACGCTGAAGGTGGTCAGCGCGCCGCGGGTGATCAGCAGCTGCTTGCCGATCTCGACGATCTCGATCAGCTTGGTCGGGTCGCTGTCGAGGTCGACCATGTTCCCCGCCTCCTTGGCGGCCGAGGTGCCGGTGTTCATCGCGACGCCGACGTCGGCCTGCGCCAGGGCGGGGGCGTCGTTGGTGCCGTCGCCGGTCATCGCGACCAGCCGCCCGCCTTCCTGCTCCTGCTTGATCAGCGCCATCTTGTCTTCGGGCTTGGCCTCGGCGAGGTAGTCGTCGACGCCGGCGTCCGCGGCGATGGCCTTCGCGGTGAGCGGGTTGTCGCCGGTGATCATCACCGTCTTGATGCCCATCGAGCGGAGTTCGGCGAAGCGTTCCTTCATGCCCGGCTTGACCACGTCGGACAACCGGATCACGCCGCGCACCACAGTGTCCTCGGCGACGACGAGCGGCGTGCCACCCTGGGCGCTGATCTCGTCGACCACCCGCTCGGTCTCGTCGGGGAACTCGCCGCCGTTGTCGCGCACCCACGCGCGGACGGCGCTCGCCGCCCCCTTGCGGATCCGCCGGGTCCCGATGTCGATCCCGCTCATCCGCGTCTGCGCGGTGAAGGGGACGAACTCGCCGTGCTCGTCCTGCCCCGCGTGGTCCGACGTCAGCTCGACGACGCTGCGGCCCTCGGGGGTTTCGTCGGCGAGGCTGGCCAGGCGGGCGGCGCGGGCGAGTTCGTCCGGAGTGGACGCGCCCACGGGGATCAGCTCGGTGGCGCGGCGGTTGCCGAAGGTGATCGTGCCGGTCTTGTCGAGCAGCAGCGTCGAGACGTCGCCCGCGGCCTCCACCGCGCGGCCGCTGGTCGCCAGGACGTTGCGCTGCACCAGGCGGTCCATGCCCGCGATGCCGATCGCGCTCAGCAGCGCGCCGATCGTCGTCGGGATGAGGCACACGAGCAGCGCGGTCAGCACGATCACGGACTGCTCGGACCCGGAGTAGCGGGCCATCGGCTGGAGCGCCACGACGGCGAGCAGGAAGATGATCGTGAGCGTCGAGAGCAGGATGGTCAGCGCGATTTCGTTCGGCGTCTTCTGCCGGGAGGCGCCTTCCACCAACGCGATCATGCGGTCCACGAAGGACTCGCCCGGCTTGGTGGTGATCCGCACGACGATCCGGTCGCTCAGCACGGTCGTGCCGCCGGTGACGGCGCTGCGGTCGCCGCCGGACTCGCGGATGACCGGGGCGGACTCGCCGGTGATGGCCGATTCGTCGACGGTCGCGATGCCTTCGACGACGTCGCCGTCGCCCGGGATCACCTGGCCCGCCTCGACGACGACCAGGTCGCCGATCTTCAGCTCGGCCCCCGGGACCGGCTCTTCTCCGGTTTCGGTGAGCCGGCGGGCGACGGTCTCCTTCTTCGACCGCCGCAGGCTCTCGGCTTGGGCCTTGCCCCGCCCTTCCGCGACGGCCTCGGCGAGGTTCGCGAACAGGACCGTGAACCACAGCCAGACGGCGATCAGGACGGTGAACACGCTCGGGTCGGTGACCGCGAAGACGGTGGTGAGCGCGGAGCCCACCCACACCACGAACATCACCGGGTTGCCGAGCTGGTGCTTCGGGTTCAGCTTCCGGAACGCGTCCGGCAAGGACGTCCAGAGCTGGCCGGGGCTGAAGACGCCGGCGCCGACTCGGCTCGGAGGTTCGGCGGGAGCCACCTGGGGTCGTTCTTCGGTGACGGTCATGCGAGTGCCTCCGCGATGGGCCCGAGCGCGAGCGCCGGGATGAACGTGAGGGCCGCGACGAGCACCACCGTGCCGGTGAGCAGGGTGGCGAACAGCGGCCCGGTGGTCGGCAGGGTGCCCGCGGTCTCGGGCACCTTGCGCTGGGCGGCCAGCGAACCGGCCAGGCAGAGCACGGCGAGGATCGGCACGAACCGGCCGAACGCCATGGCGACGGCGAACGACGACTGGAACCAGTCGCTCGTCGCGGTCAACCCGCCGAACGCGCTGCCGTTGTTGTTGCCGGTCGAGGCGTAGCCGTAGAGGACCTCGGACAGCCCGTGCGCGCCCGGGTTGCCCAGCGCGCCCGCCGTGCCCGGCAGCAACAGCGCGATCCCGGAGCCGAGGAGCACCACGGTCGGCATCGCCAGCATCGCGATCGCCGCGCAGGTGACCTCGCGCTTGCCGAGCTTCTTGCCCAGGTACTCCGGGGTGCGCCCGACCATCAGCCCGGCCAGGAACATCGCGATGATCGCCAGCACGAGGATGCCGTAGAGGCCGGTGCCGACGCCGCCGGGCGAGATTTCGCCGTAGAGCATGTTCAGCAGCGGTCCCCCGCCGCCGAGGCCGGACAGGCTGTCGTGGGCGCCGTTCACCGCGCCGGTCGACGTGCCGGTGGTGGTGTCGGCGAACAGCGACGTCAACCCGATGCCGAAGCGCTGCTCCTTGCCTTCCATGCTCGCCCCCGCGGCCCGCGCCGCCGGGTTGTTCGCGTAGGCCTCGGAGCACCAGATCAGCGCCAGCGAGGCGGCCCACAGCAGGCCCATCACGCTCAGCAGGACGTACCCCTGGCGGCGGTTGCCGACCAGCGTGCCGAACGCGCGGGTCAGGCTGACCGGGATGACCAGGATCAGGAACAGCTGGACGAGATTGCTCCAGGCGTTCGGGTTCTCGAAGGGGTGCGCGGAGTTGGCGTTGAAGATGCCGCCGCCGTTGGTGCCCAGTTCCTTGATCGCCTCCTGGCTCGCGGCCGGGGCCAGCGCGATGGTGCTTCCGCTGCCGTCGGGGTTCGTGACGGCGACCCCCGCCTTGAGGCTCTGCACGACGCCGAGCGCGACCAGGACGAGCGCGAACACGAACGCCATCGGCAGCAGCACGCGGACCGTGCCGCGGGTGAGGTCCACCCAGAAGTTGCCGAGCCGGTCGGTCTTCGCGCGGACGAAGCCGCGCGTCACCGCGATCGCCACGGCCAGGCCGACGGCGGCCGAGAGGAAGTTCTGCACGGTCAGCCCGGCCATCTGCACGAAGTGGCCCATCGTCGTCTCGGGGACGTAGGACTGCCAGTTCGTGTTGGTGACGAACGAGATCGCCGTGTTGAACGCGACGCCGGGGCTGACCGAGCCGCGGCCCAGGCTCCACGGCAGGAGCGGCTGCAGGCGCTGCAGCAGGTAGAGCAGGACGACCGAGACGAACGAAAACCCGAGCACGCCCGCGGCGTAGGTCGGCCAGCGCTGTCCGGAGTCGGGGTTGACCCGGAAGAGCCGGTAGAGGCCCTTCTCGAGGTTGAGGTGCTTCTCGCTGGAGAAGACGCGCGCCAGGTAGTCGCCGAGCGGCCTGTAGACCACGGCGAGGGCGGCGAGGAGCAGGCCGAGCTGGATGAGCCCGGCCGTGGTGTCGGTCATTTCAGCCCCTCCGCGGGGAAAAGCACGTCGGGGCCCATCAGAATTTCTCCGGCCTGATCAAGGCGATGAACAAGTAGACGAGCAGGCCGAGCGCGAGCAACCCGCCGACCACGTTGGCCGCGTTTCCGGCGCCGCTCACAGCTTTTCCAAGCCGCGCAGCACCAACGCCAGCACCACGAAAACGCCGATCAGGAGAACGGCGTAGAGCAAGTCGGCCACAGGCACCTCTCAGGACAGGTCACCGGATTCGGTGACCGGGGACGACGTCACTGTGCGGTCCTGGGAGGCCGTCACGTCGGCCGGCTGATGGCGCCTTGATGCGTTCCTGACCCGCATTTACGCCGTCTTGATGGCCGGTGGCGGCGGTCACGCAAGCGTTTGCCCGGTTCTCACCGCAGGTAGTTGGTCAGTGACAAGTGACACACGGCGTGACCGAACAGGTGCGGAACGTGCAATTCGGGCAGACAAGATCTTCAGGTCGTGTTACACCTGAGTTACCAATAGTTGTATCAGCTAAGCAATCTCTGGGAGGGGCTTCGCTATGTGCGGTATCGCCGGCTGGGTTTCCTACGACGCCGACCTCACCCGCCGCCAAGACGTCGTCGACGCCATGACGGGCACGATGGCCTGCCGCGGACCGGACGACTCGGGGACCTGGGTGCGCCGGCACGTCGCGCTCGGCCACCAGCGGCTGGCCATCATCGACCTGCCCGGCGGCCGGCAGCCGATGACCGTCTCGACGCCGAACGGCGACATCGCGATGGTCTACAGCGGTGAGACCTACAACTTCACCGAGCTGAAGGACGAGCTGACGAAGCTCGGGCACACCTGGGAAACCGACAGCGACACCGAAGTGGTCCTGCACGGCTACCTGCAGTGGGGCGACGCGGTCGTCGACCACCTCAACGGCATGTACGCCTTCGCGATCTGGGACGAGCGCGACGACCGGCTCGTCATGATCCGCGACCGGATGGGCATCAAGCCGTTCTACTACTACCCGACCCGCGACGGCGTGCTGTTCGGCTCCGAGCCGAAAGCGATCCTCGCCAACCCGCTGGCCGCGAAGGTCGTCGACACCGACGGCCTCCGCGAGCTGATGGCGTTCACCAAGCGGCCCGGCTGGTCGCTGTGGAAGGGCATGGAGGAGGTCCGGCCGGGCACGATCGTCACGGTGTCCCGCGAAGGCGTCCGGACCCGCACGTACTGGAAGCTGGACGCGAAGCAGCACACCGACGACCAGGAGACGACGGTCGCCCGCGTGCGCGAGCTGATGACCGACATCGTGAACCGGCAGCTGGTCGCCGACGTCCCCCGCTGCGTCCTGCTGTCGGGCGGCCTCGACTCGAGCGCGGTCACCGGCCTGGCCGCGGCCCGGCTCGCTTCGCAAGGTGAGCAGCTACGGACGTTCTCCGTCGACTTCCTCGGCCAGGAAGAGAACTTCAAGCCGGACGAGATGCGCGACACCGCGGACTCGCCGTTCGTGCGTGACGTCGCCTCGCTGGTCGGGTCCGCGCACCAGGACGTCGTGCTGAACCCGGCCGAGCTGACCGACCCGGAGGTGCGGCGCGCGGTCCTGCGGGCCCGCGACATCCCGGCCGGGCTGGGCGACATGGACACGTCGCTGTACCTGCTGTTCAAGGCCATCCGCGGCGAGTCGACGGTGGCCCTGTCGGGCGAGTCGGCCGACGAGGTGTTCGGCGGCTACCGCTGGTTCTTCGACGAGACCGCGGTCAACGCGGACACGTTCCCCTGGATCGCCTTCCGCAGCGCGATGCTGACCGACCGGACGTCCATCTACACGCCCGAGCTGATGGGGAAGATGGACCTGGAGTCCTACGTGCGCGACCAGTACCGCTCCGCGGTCGACGAGGTCGAGCACTTGGACGGCGAGTCCGCGCTCGAGGCACGCATGCGGACGATCTGCCACCTGCACCTGACCCGGTTCGTGCGGATGCTGCTGGACCGCAAGGACCGCGCGTCGATGGCGGTGGGCCTCGAGGTCCGGGTGCCGTTCTGCGACCACCGGCTGGTCGAGTACGTCTACAACACGCCGTGGTCCCTGAAGACGTTCGACGGCAGGGAGAAGAGCCTCCTGCGGCACGCGACCAAGCACGTCCTGCCGGAGTCGGTGGCCCAGCGGGTGAAGAGCCCGTACCCGTCGACGCAGGACCCGGGTTACGCGGCGGCGCTGCAGCAGCAGGCCAAGGAGGTCCTGGCCGAGCCGGGCCACGCGGTGTTCGGCCTGGTCGACAAGTCCTGGACGCACCGGGTGTCCGAAGTGGACCCGGCGACCATGGCCCCGGCGGACCGGATCGGGCTGGACCGGCTGCTCGACCTGTACCACTGGATCGAGATGTACTCCCCGGAGCTGCAGCTCGACTGAGGCTCTGCGGTCCGGTGCGGTGAACGACCCGTTCACCGCACCGGACGAGTCAAGCCGCCGAGTCTTCGCCCTGGCCGGTTTGCGGCTGAGCGCTTTTTCCACCCGGCCCCGTCCAGCCCCTTACTTGCCTGGACGGATGCAGCGCTTCGGCGACCGGGGGAATGTCCTCCGGACGAGCCTTGGCGGCGAGAGTCCGCGCCGTCGCCTGGCCAGTGTTTCCACCGGAAAGGCCAAGGCGTCCCGACAACCCTCAGCATGACGATTCACTCTCCGGCAGGTCTGCACCCTTCGCACCTTTGCTTCTTCCGCCAAGGCGCAGCACACAACCGGCGTTCACCGTGCCGGACAAACCAGCAGCTGCCAAGACTCGTGTCGCATCGACCCGGCGTTGCCCCCGCAGATCAGGGTGCAGCGTGTCACAACAGTTCATTCACCCCGGCTGAGCCGCAGGTCCGCGGCCACCTCGTCCCCTTCGGCGGTGAGCGTCGCGCCCGTCCCGGACAGCAGGGCACGGGCGCCGTGGTTGCCCGCCGTCGTCGAGGCGATGAACCTTTCCGCTCCGCTCGCGCGGGCCTCCTCCAGCAGCAACGCCGTCACCTGCTTGCCGATCCCGCGGCCGCGGGCGGTGCGGGCCAGCCAGATGCCCGCCTCGACCGCGTCGCCGTGGGGCTCCAGGCGGGCCGCGCCGACCGCGGTGCCGTCGGTGTCGATCACCCAGGTGCGTTCCACCGCCGTCGCCGGGTCCAGGCACCGGGCGCGGTGGAACGCCAGGAATGCGGCGCGGCGTGCCGGCGTCCAGCCGGGCGGCCCGCCGACCGGGGGCATCACCTCCAGGGGATCGGCCCCGGCTTCGGCGGCTTCGAGCAGCCGTGTCAGGGCGGCCTCGTCCAACGGCGTCAGCACGATCATGCCCGGATCTTCACCGCCGGTGGCCGGACGCGCGAATGGATTTCGGCCAGCCGGGCAGCGAGGCGAAAGGTCCTCAGCGCCTGACCTCCGCCAGCTTCACCGGACGCCGTTCCCGCCGGGACACCTCGCACGCCTCGGCGATGTAGAACGCCTCCAACGCATCCGCCGCCCCACAGGGCGAAGGGGCCCGGCCCGCGACGACGTCCAGGAACGCTCGCAGCTCGGTCGTGTACGCCGGGCGGAAGCGCTCCATGAAGCCCGGGTACGCCGGCCCGGGCAGCGGGGCCACCCCCGGCTCCACCGACCGCAGCGGGGCCCGGTCGTCCAGGCCGACCACCACGCCCGACACCGAACCCAGCACGTCGAGGCGCACGTCGTACCCCGCGCCGTTGTAGCGGGTCATCGAGACCGTCGCCAGCGTGCCGTCGTCCAAGGTCAGTGTCGCCGCCGCCGTGTCGACGTCGCCCGCGTCGCGGAAGAACTGCTCGCCGCGGTTCGCGCCGATCGCGTACACCTCGTTGACCTCGCGGCCGCTCACCCAGCGGATGATGTCGAAGTCGTGCACGCCGCAGTCGCGGAACAACCCGCCCGAGTGGGCGACGTACTCCGCCGGCGGGGGCGCCGGGTCGAACGTCGTCGCGCGCAAGGTGTGCAGCCAGCCCAGTTCGCCGGACGCGACCGCCGCCCGGGCCGCCGCGTAGCCCGCGTCGAAGCGGCGCTGGAAGCCGATCTGGACGGGGACGTCCGAGGCACCGATGCGGTCGATGACCGCCAGCGTGCCCGGGATGTCCGCGGCCACCGGCTTCTCGCAGAACACCGGGAGGCCCGCGTCGACCGCCGCGATGATCAGGCCGGGGTGCGCGTCCGTCGCCGCCGTGACGACCAGCCCGTCGAGCCCCGCGGCGAACAGCTCGTCGAGGGACACCGATTCGACGCCGAGCTTCGCGGCCGCGGAGGAGGCTCGCGCGGGGTCGACGTCGGCCACGACGACCGATTCGACCTCCTCGAAGCCCTTCAGCGTCTCCGCGTGCGCGGTACCGATCCGGCCGGTGCCCGCCAATCCCAACCTCATCGTGGTGTTCCTCCTGTCGCAGACAATTCGGCAGTGGTCGACCGGACCACCAAGGACGGGTGCAGCAGGTGCCGGACCGGCTCCGTGCGCTCCCCGCGGACGCGCTCGATCAGCGCTTCGAAGGCCAGCCGCCCCATCTCGGTGCGTGGCTGGTCCACTGTGGTCAGTGAGAGGTGCCGCAGCGCGGCCAGGGACGTGTTGTCGTAACCCACGACCGACACGTCTTCCGGCACGCGCAGCCCGGCTTCCTCCAGGGCCGAGATCGCCCCGACGGCGTTGAAGTCGTTGCCCGCCACCAGCCCGGTCGGCAGGTCGAGCCGCGAGTACGTCGCCAGCAGCTCGCGCACCGCCTTCTCGCCGCCGGTGTCGGTGTGCTCGCTGCGGACGACGATCGGCTCCAGCCCGTGCCGCCGCATCGCCGACTGGAACCCGCGGCGCCGCTGGGCCGCCCCGGCCGCGCCCCCGCCGTCGAGGTGGGCGATGCGCCGGTGCCCGAGGCCGACGAGGTGGTCGACGGCCAGCGCGGACCCCGCCTCGCCGTCGTCGTTCACCGTGTCCACCGTGGACGAGCGAATCGTCCGCGAGACCAGCACGACCGGGCACTGCTTCGCCGCGAGCTGGATCGACGCCGCCGGAACGACCGGCGACAGCAGGATGATCCCCGCCGGCCGGAAGGAAAGCAGGTTGTGCAGGGCGTTCCACTCGCGGGTGGGACTGCGGCCGCCCGTGTTGAGGATCAGGTCGAAGCCCGCCGCCCGAGCGGCCGCGTCGAGCCCCTCGACGACGTCGGCGAAGAAGGCGTTGCGCAGGTCGTTGACCATCACGCCGAGCACGGTGGACGTCCGGCTGGCCAGCGACCGCGCCATCACGTGCGGCTGGTAGCCGAGTTCCTCGGCCGCGCGCAGCACCGCCGCGCGCCGCGCGTCGGACACCTTCGGCGAATTGTTCATCACCAGGGAGACCAGTGCGCGGGAAACTCCCGCCCGCCCGGCGACGTCCTCCATGGTCGGACGCACCATGCGCACCTCCCCTGATCTCGGAAAACTCGGCCTTGACTTGCTGTGACGGACGCTACAAGATTAGAGCGCTCTAATCAATAGAGCGCTCCAACGGACCAACGGAGGCCCTTGTGACAGCGACGATCCGCGTGGCCGCCGCCCCGATCTCGTGGGGCGTCTGCGAAGTGCCGGGCTGGGGCCGGGTGCTGGACGCGGCGACCGTGCTCGGCGAGATGACGGCCCTCGGCGTCCAGGCCACCGAGCTGGGCCCGCCCGGGTACCTCCCCCGCGAACCCGCCGCGCTGCGCGAGCTGCTGGCCGGCTACGACCTGACCCTCGTCGGCGGCTTCCTCGCCGTCGTCCTGCACGAGAACCAGCGGGAAGCACTGCGCGAAGCCGAGGAATCGGCCGCGCTCTTCGCCGCCTGCGGGGGTGAGGTCCTCGTCCTCGCCGCCGCGACCGGCCTCGACGGCTACGACGACCGCCCGCGGCTCGGCGACGCCGAATGGGCGACGCTCGTCGAGACCGCCGGCAAGATCCGCCACGTTGCAGGCGCCCACGGCCTGCGCACGGTGCTGCACCCGCACGTCGGGACGCACGTGGAGCAGCAGGCCGAGGTCGAGCGCTTCCTCGCCGATTCCGATCTCGGGTTGTGCCTCGACACCGGGCACCTGATGATCGGCGGGACGGATCCGGTGGAGCTGGCGAAGCGGTATCCCGAACGGGTGGGGCACGTGCATCTCAAGGACGTCCGGGAAGACCTGGCGGCCGAGGTCCGCGCGGGCCGGCTCGCCTACACCGACGCGGTCGGGCGGGGCATGTACACCCCGCTCGGCGAGGGCGACGTGGACGTGGCGGCGATGGTGCGCTCCGTCCAGGCCGCCGGCTACGACGGCTGGTACGTCCTCGAACAGGACACCGCCCTCGGCGACGCGAGCCCCGCCGACGGACCCCGGCGGGACACCGAGCGCAGCCTGGCCCACCTCGCGAAGATCACCGACTCCCTCTGAAACCTGGTCCCAAAGGAGTGACTGTGTTCACCTTCAAGAAGCTGGCCGGCGTGGCGGCGATCGCCGCCGCCGGGCTGATCCTCTCCGCCTGCAGCGGCCCCAGCGCCGACAACTCGAAGAGCAGCTCCAGCAGCAGCCCCTCGGCGGCGGCCCCCAGCTCGGGCGGCCCGCTGAAGGTCGCCGTGGTCACCCACGGCAGCGCCGGCGACGCCTTCTGGAACGTCGTGAAGAACGGCGCCGAGCAGGCGGGCAAGGACCTCAGCGTCGGCGTCGACTACTTCTCCGACGGCGACCCGGGCAACCAGGCCCGGCTGATCGACAACGCGGTCGCGCAAAAGGTCGGCGGCCTGGTCGTCTCGATGGCCAACCCGCAGGCGCTGCAGACGTCGATCCAGAACGCGGTGAAGGCCGGCATCCCGGTCGTCACCATCAACTCCGGCGAGGACTTCAGCGCCCAGTTCGGCGCGATCGCGCACGTCGGGCAGAGCGAAGGCCTCGCGGGCCAGGGCGCCGGCCAGCGGCTCAAGGCGGCCGGCAAGACCAAGCTGCTGTGCGTCATCCACGAGGCCGGCAACATCGGCCAGAACCAGCGCTGCGACGGCGCGAAGCAGACCTTCGGCAACGTCACGACGCTGCAGGTCGACATCTCCAACCCGACCGACGCGCAGGCCCGCATCCGCGGCGCGCTGCAGTCCGACCCGTCGATCGACGCCGTGCTGGCGCTGAACTCGCAGGTCGCCGCCCGTGCCGTCGCCGCGGCGAAGGAAGCGAGCTCCAAGGCCCAGGTGGCCACGTTCGACCTGAACGCCGACGTCGTCACGGCCATCAAGGACGGCAGCATCCTGTTCGCCGTCGACCAGCAGCAGTACGAGCAGGGTTACCTGCCGGTCGTGTTCCTGAAGCTGTACAAGGAGAACGGCAACACCATCGGCGGCGGCAAGCCGGTGCAGACCGGCCCGGGCTTCGTCGACAAGACCAACATCGACACCATCGCCCCGTACGCGCAGCGCGGCACGCGATGACCGCAGCCATTCAGGCCCAGCCCGACGAACGCGTCGCGAAGAAGAGCCTGACCGACCGCTTGGTGGT
Organism: Amycolatopsis sp. NPDC024027; assembly: GCF_040638975.1. Lineage (NCBI taxonomy): Bacteria > Bacillati > Actinomycetota > Actinomycetes > Pseudonocardiales > Pseudonocardiaceae > Amycolatopsis > Amycolatopsis sp. NPDC024027. The sequence continues at coordinate 409,119 of NZ_JBEZYY010000004.1, read as the reverse complement.
GCGCCCCGAAATCGGCGCGCTCCTCGGCGCGGTGCTGGTGTTCGTCTTCTTCTCCGTCGTCACCGGTCAGTTCCTCAGCCCGCTGGGCGTGGCGACCTGGCTCGACGACTCCTCGACGCTGGGCATCATGGCCGTCGTGGTCGCGCTGCTCATGGTCGGCGGCGAGTTCGACCTGTCCGCGGGGGTGATGACGGCGTCGACGTCGCTGGTCACCGCGATCCTGGCGACGCAGGCGGGCTGGAACGTCTGGCTCGCGCTGCTGGCGTCGCTGGTGTTCGCGCTCGGTGTCGGCGCGTTCAACGGCTGGCTGGTGATGAAGACCGGGTTGCCCAGCTTCATCGTCACGCTGGGGTCGTTCCTCGCTTTGCAGGGGCTCAACCTCGGCGTGACCCGGCTGGTCACCAACACCGTCCAGGTGTCGGGCATGCGCTCGACCAGCGGCTACGAGTCGGCCGGCGGGCTGTTCGCGTCCACCTTCGACGTCGGCGGCACGGAGTTCCAGTCGTCGATCATCTGGTGGATCGTCGTCACGGCGATCGCCGCGTGGCTGCTGGTGCGGACCCGGTTCGGCAACTGGATCTTCGCGGTCGGCGGGTCTCAGGTGTCGGCCCGCTCGGTCGGCGTGCCGGTGGTGCGCACGAAGATCCTGCTGTTCATGGGCACCGCGCTCGGCGCGTGGCTGGTCGGCTCGATCAACATCCTGCGGTTCGCCAGCGTGCAGGCGAACCAGGGCATCGGGCTGGAGTTCCAGTACATCATCGCCGCGGTGATCGGCGGCTGCCTGCTCACCGGCGGGTTCGGCTCGGCGGTGGGCGCGGCGATCGGCGCGCTGATCTTCGGCATGGCGCGCCAGGGCATCGTGTTCGCGCAGTGGAACAGCGACTGGTTCATGCTGTTCCTCGGCGTCATGCTGCTGGCCGCGGTCCTCGTCAACAACGCCTTCCGGCGCCGCGCGGAGAGGGTACGCCGATGAGCTTGCTCGAAGTTCGCGATATCGGAAAGACGTACGGCAGCGTCATCGCGCTGCGCGATGTGTCCACTGTGGTCAACGCGGGCGAGGTCACCTGCGTGCTCGGCGACAACGGCGCCGGGAAGTCGACGCTGATCAAGATCCTGGCCGGCGTGCACCAGCACGACCGGGGCGAGTTCCTCGTCGAAGGCGAGCCCGTGCGGTTCTCCTCGCCGCGCGAGGCCCTGGACCGGGGCATCGCGACCGTGTACCAGGACCTCGCGGTGGTGCCGCTGATGAGCGTCTGGCGCAACTTCTTCCTCGGCTCCGAGCCGACGACCGGGTTCGGCCCGTTCAAGATGCTCGACCGGAAGAAGGGCCGCGAGACGACGAAGAAGGCGTTGTCCGACATGGGCATCGACCTGCGGGACGTCGAGCAGCCGGTCGGGACGCTCTCGGGTGGTGAACGCCAGTGCGTCGCCATCGCGCGGGCGGTGTACTTCGGCGCGAAGGTGCTGATCCTCGACGAGCCGACGGCCGCGTTGGGTGTCAAGCAGGCCGGGGTGGTGCTCAAGTACGTCGCCCAGGCGCGGGACCGTGGCCTCGGCGTCGTGCTGATCACGCACAACCCGCACCACGCCTACCCCGTCGCCGACCGGTTCCTGCTGCTCAAGCGGGGTGCCGCGCTCGGGCACTACGAGAAGTCCGAGATCGACATCGGCGAGCTGACCCGGCAGATGGCGGGCGGTGCCGAACTGGAAGCCCTCGAACACGAGCTGCGGCAGGTGGAAAAGGCGTGATTCTCGAAGCGCTGACGATCGGCCGGGTGGGGGTCGACCTCTACCCCGAGCAGAGCGGCGTCCCGCTGGCCGGGGTCAGCACGTTCGCCAAGTCGCTCGGCGGGACGGCGACCAACGTCGCGGTCGCCGCCGCGCGGCTCGGCCGGCGCACGGCCGTGCTCACGAAGGTCGGTCCGGACGGCTTCGGCGACTACGTGCGGCAGGCCCTCGACGGCTTCGGCGTCTCGCCGGACTTCGTGGGCACTTCCGAAGGTCTCCGGACGCCGGTGGTGTTCTGCGAGCTGAATCCGCCCGCGGACCCGCCGCTGCTGTTCTACCGCTCCCCCATCGCGCCCGACCTCACGCTCACCGACGACGACGTGCCGTGGGACGTCGTCGAGTCGGTGCCGCTGCTGTGGGTCACCGGCACCGGCGTCTCCGTGGAACCGGCCCGGGCGACCCAGCGGAAGATCCTCGAGGCCCGTGGGCGCCGGGAACACACCGTCCTGGACCTGGACTACCGGCCGATGTTCTGGCCATCGGTGGAGCAGGCCCGCGAAGAGATCGGCGCGATGCTCGACCACGTCACGGTCGCGGTCGGCAACCGCGCCGAGGTGGAGGTCGCCGTCGGCACCGCGGACCCGGACACGGCCGCGGACCGGATGCTGGACCGGGGGCTGCACCTGGCGGTGATCAAGAAGGGCGCCGAAGGGGTTCTGGTGGCGACTCCGGACGCCCGCTGGACGGTGTCGCCGCAGCGTGTCGAGGTCGTCTGCGGGCTCGGTGCGGGCGACGGCTTCGGCGGGGCGCTCATCCACGGCCTGCTGTCGGGCTGGGACCCGGTCCGGATCGCGGAGTACGCGAACGCGGCGGGCGCGCTCGTCGCGTCGAGGCTGGCTTGCGCCGACGCCATGCCGACCTCGGGGGAGATCGAGGAGCTGCTGTGAGCCACACCGACGAGCGCCGGCGGGAGCGAACCCGCAGGCCTGCGCCGACGCTGTCACCGAGCCGGCCGCGTACGGCCTGGTCGCGATGATCGAGCCGATCCCCTGCGCCCGTAACGAAGGCGGGGCCGCTGTCGAAGCCGCCGCGAAGATACTGGAGGCCGCGAAGTGAGCAAGCTGCACCGTCCACTCGGGACATTGTCCGACGGCGCCGACCCGGTCCGGCTGACCCCGGACACCGCGGGCTGGCGGTACGCCGGGCTGCGGGTGCTCTCCCTCGCCCCCGGCGAGACGCGCGTCCTGCACACCGGCGAGTTCGAGGCGTTCGTGCTGCCCTTGGCCGGTTCCGCGACCGTCCGGGTCGACGGCGAGGTCTTCGAACTCCGCGGCCGCGACTCGGTCTTCACGCGCGTGACGGACTTCGCCTACGTCCCCCGGGACGCCGAAGTCGAGTTGTCGACAACGGACGGTCTCGAGGTCGCGCTGCCGATGGCGCGCTGCACCCGCCGTCTCTCCCCGAAGTACGGACCGGCCGAAGACGTGCGGGTGGAGGTCCGCGGCGCCGGGCAGGCGACGCGGCAGGTGACCAACTTCGGGGTGCCCGGGGTGTGGGACCACGCCGACAAGCTCAACGCGTGCGAGCTGATCACGCCGGACGGCAACTGGTCGTCGTACCCGCCGCACAAGCACGACGAAGCGACCGAGTGCGAGGTCGTCAACGAGGAGATCTACTACTTCCGGATCGCCGGCCGCGACGGTGTCACGCCGTCCCGCGAAGGCTTCGGGCTGCACCGGACGTACACCGCCGACGGCGAGCTCGACGAGGACGTCGCCGTGCGCGACCACGACGTCTTCCTCATCCCGCGCGGCTACCACGGGCCGTGCGTGGCCGCGCCGGGTTACCCGATGTACTACCTGAACGTCCTGGCCGGCCCGGCCGAGGAGCGGTCCATGGCGTTCTGCGACGACCCCGCGCACGGCTGGGTCCGGGACACGTGGGCGGCGCAGGACCTTGATCCGCGCTGCCCCGTCACGAGTCACGAAGGGCGTGTCCAGTGAAGCTCACGACGGCTCAAGCGCTGGTCCGCTGGATCCTCGCCCAGCGCTCGGAAACCCTCGACGGCGTGGAAGTCCCGCTGTTCCCGGGGGTGTTCGCGATCTTCGGGCACGGCAACGTCCTGGGCCTCGGCACCGCCCTGGAAGAACACCGCGGGGACATCCCGGTCTGGCGCGGGCACACCGAGCAGGGCATGGCGCTCGCCGCGGTCGGGTACGCGAAGGCCACGCACCGGCGGCAGGTCGGCGTCGTGACGTCGTCGATCGGGCCGGGCGCGCTGAACATGGTGACCGCGGCCGGCGTCGCCCACGCGAACCGGCTGCCGGTGCTGCTCCTGCCGGGCGACACCTTCACCAACCGGGCACCGGACCCGGTGCTGCAGCAGGTCGAGCCGTTCGGCGACGCGACCGCGACGGTGAACGACGCCTTCCGCGCCGTCTCGCGCTACTTCGACCGGATCAGCAGGCCCGAGCAGCTGATCTCGACGTTGCCGCAGGTCGCGCGGGTGCTCACGGACCCGGCCGACGCCGGGCCGGTGACCCTGGCGCTGCCGCAGGACGTCCAAGCCGAAACCTGCGACTTCCCGGACGCGCTGTTCGAGCCGGTGACGCACCGGCCGCTCCGCCCGCGCCCGGACAGGCGTTCGGTGACCGAAGCCGCCGGGGTCCTGCGTGCCGCCCGCCGCCCGCTGATGGTGCTCGGCGGGGGCGTCCGGTACTCCGGGGCCGGGCAGCGCGCGCTCGACTTCGCCGAGCGGCACGGGATCCCGCTCGTGGAGACCACGGCGGGCCGGACGCTGGTGCCGCACGGGCATCGGCTGCACGCGGGCCCGCTGGGCATCACCGGCTCGACGTCGGCGAACGTCGTCGCGGCTTCGGCCGACGTCGTGCTCGCGGTGGGGACGCGGCTGCAGGACTTCACGACGGCGTCCTGGACGGTCTTCTCCCCCGACGTCCGGCTGGTGTCGCTCAACGCGGCCCGGTTCGACGCGGTGAAGCACGGCGCGCTGTCGGTCGTCGGGGACGCCGACGCGGGGCTGGCGGACCTCGCCGTCCAGCTGGAGAGCTGGCGCGTGGATCCGGAATGGACCTCCCGCGCCGCGGCCGAGCGGGATTCGTGGGACGCGCACATCGACTCGCTGCGGTCTTCTCCGGCCGAGCTGCCGTCGTACGCGCAGGTCGTCGGCGTCGTCAACGACCTCTCGGCGACCGGCGACTACGTCATGACGGCGTCGGGCGGGCTGCCGGGCGAGCTCATCGGCGGCTGGCGGGGATCCGGCTCGGTCTCGATGGACGTCGAGTACGGGTTCTCCTGCATGGGCTACGAGCTGTCCGGCGCGTGGGGCGCCGCGATCGCCCACCCGGGCCTGGTGACGACCCTGCTGGGCGACGGCTCGTACCTGATGCTGAACTCGGAGCTGTTCTCGGCCGCGTTCGCCGGTCACCCGTTCGTCGCCGTCGTCTGCGACAACGACGGGTACGCGGTGATCGCGCGGCTGCAGGAGGGTCAGGGCGGGAAGCCGTTCAACAACTTCTACGCCGACTGCACGACTTCGCACGCTTCGCCGCCGCGAGTCGACTTCGCACGCCATGCGGAGTCGCTGGGGTGCGTGGTGTTCACGGCGTCTACTGTGGACTCCCTTCGTGAGGCGTACGCATCGGCCCGCGAGTCGGCCGTCTCGGAGCGGCGTCCGGCGGTGGTCGTGGTGAAGACGCAGCCGTCGGCCTGGACCGAAGCCGGAGCCTGGTGGGAGGTCGGCGTGCCCGAGCACCTGGCCGGACGCGACGGCTACGAGCGCGGGAAGGGCGGGCAGGTGCGCTACCTCGGGTCCTGAGTGACGGCCGGCGACGCGGCCCCGCCCAGGAGGTGCCGCGGCGCGCCGGAGCCGTCGGCCGGGACCGCCCAGACGGCGTTGTCCAGCCCGTAGAGGATCGTGCGGTCGTCCTGCCAGAGGGCCTGGTCGTCGACGCTGCGGGTCTCGGCGAGCTCGGTCTCCCGCATGCTCGCGAGGTCCAGGACGGACAGCCGCCAGACGCCGTCGCCGACCTTCTTCTTGAACGCGATCCGCTTGCCGTCCGGGGACAGCGAGGGGCATTCGACGTTCTCGCGCAGGGTCTTCCCGCGGTACCGCCGGTAGTCGGCTTCGACGAGGTACGTCTTGCCCTTGCTGCCGAGGGTGGCGTAGAAGCGGTTGCCGTCGGGGGCGAAGGTGATGCCCCAGTAGTTGACGTCGGCCGCGAAGTAGCGGTCGTCGTCCATGAAGACCGGCAGCTCCTCGATCGTCTTGACCAGCCGGCCGGTGTCGACCTCGTAAAGCCCGGCGCGGGTCGAGAAGCCGGTCTGCGCGTAGGAATCGCCGGTGACGAACAGCGTCCAGTCGACGCGCTTGCCGTCCGGCGAGACGCGCGCGCGGCTCGGCGTCCCGGGCACGGTCTCGGTGTGGCGGACGGCGAGGCGGTCGTCGAGGACGAGGACGTCCGTGATCGCCGGGAGCGTGCCGGGCCGGACGGCCAGGCACACCGCCGTCTGCTTCGCCACCGCGAACCGGTCACACTTCAGGCCGCTGAGCTGCGGTTTCGCCTGCGGGTCGCCGAGCGGGACGGCGCCGACGCGGCCGGTGGCGGTGTCGCGGAACAGCAGCTGGCCGGGGGCCAGGGTCACCGCGGCGGCGGGTTCGGCGGCCGCGGTGCCGTGCCGCGCGCTGACCGTGTACGTGACGGCCGCGGCGATCAGGAGGGCCGTGCCGGCGAGGGCGAGGACGAGTTTCTTCACGGGCGCACCGGTTTCGCGAGGGCGGCGGCGATGGCGACGGCGGCCAGGCAGACCGCGGCGACGAGAACCGCGGGGCGCAGGTCCCACAGCGTCCACGCCAGTCCGAAGAGGACGGAGGAGAGCATCCGGGCCACGGCCTGGCCCGTCTGCACCACGGCCAGCCCGGTGGCGCGCAGGCCGGCCGGGATGAGCGGGCCGGCCGCGGCCATCAGGACGCCGTCGGTGGCCGCGTAGAAGACCCCGTGCAGGCCGAGCGCGACCACGGCGAGCCACAACCCCGCCTGCGGGCCGCAGAGCAGCACCAGGGCCACGCACAGCGCCACGTGCCCGCCGAGGAACACCGGCCAGCGGCCGACGCGGTCGGCGAGCTTGCCGAGCGGCACGGCCAGCAGCAGGTAGACCCCGGCGGTGCCCAGCGGCAGCAGCGGGAAGTACGTCGCCGCGATTTCCCAGCGCCGCTGCAGGACGAGGTAGACGAACGAGTCGCCGACCGTCACCAGGCCCAGCAGCGCCGCCCAGAGCGTCACGCGCCGGAAGTCCTGCTGCTTGAGGAGACCGAGCGCGGCTCGGGCGGACACCGCCGCGCGGTCGACGCCGCCGGGCCGGTCGCGGACGAACAGGGCCAGCAGCAGCACGGCGATGGCCGCGATGCAGAAACTGGTGACGAACACGCTGGGGTAGCTGCCGAGGCTCACGGCGAGCACCGCCATCGCCACCAGCGGGCCGAGGAACGCGCCGACGGTGTCCATCGCCCGGTGCACCCCGAACGAGCGGCCGAGGGTCGCCGGCTCGCTGCTGAGCGAGATCAGCGCGTCGCGGGGGCCGGTGCGCAGCCCCTTGCCGGTGCGGTCGGCGGCGAGGACCAGGCCGATGGCCGCGACCGACGAACCGGCCGCGACCAGGCCGAGCTTGCACACCGCGGACAAGCCGTACCCGAACCCGGCGACGGCCTTCAGCCGCCGCCACCGGTCGGCGAGGTGCCCGCCGAGCACCCGCACGACCGCGGTGGCGCCCGCGTAGAGCCCGTCGAGCAACCCGAACTGCAGTGGGTTCAGGCCGAGGCCGAGCACCAGGTAGAGCGGGAGGACGGCGGTGACCATCTCCGACGAGACGTCGGTGACCAGGCTGACCATCCCCAACGCCACCACGTTGGCGGACACCCGCTTGAGCGCCGGTTTGCGGTCGGTCCCGGAGGCCAGGTCCGAGGTACGGCTTGCCGCGATGTACATGCCCGCGCCTACTGGTGGCAGGTGTAGGTCGGGCTGTTGTCGAGGACCTTGCCGTCGACGCCGATGAGCTGCGTCTGGAACGAGGTGTCCGTCATCGACAGCTTCAGGACGCCGAAGGTCTTCAGCAGCTTGGCGGTCGTCGGGTGCGCCGGGCTCAGGTCGTAGAGGTCGGCGCCCCCGCTGCCGCCGACGATCTCGACCGGACCTCCTCCGTCGGCCTTCCCGTCGGCGTTCTGCGGCACGAACCGCTCGTAGTCGTGGTCGTGGCCGTTGAGGACGAGGTCGACCTTGTTGGCCACCATCAGGTTCCAGAGCTCGACGCTGTCCTTGTTGTCACCGTGGTCACCCGAGCTCCACCGCGGGTGGTGGTAGTACGCGGCGACGCAGCCCTTCGTGTTGCCGGCCAGGTCCTGCTTGAGCCAGGTGATCTGGGGCGGCTCGGCGAAGTCGTCGTGCGTGGTGAAGTCGTTGGAGTCGAGGGCGATGAAGTGCCAGTTGCCCATTTCCCAGCTGTAGTAGCGCTGGCCCTGCGGCTTGGCGATGGCGCCGAAGTACTGGTCGTAGCCGGTGAACCCGCTGTAGGACTCGTGGTTGCCCGGGACCGGGTGGGTGATGTTCTTGAACTTGCCCCACGTCTTGTCGTAGTAGTTCTTGAAGTCCGACAGGGTGGGCTCGTCGTACTGGTTGTCGCCCATGGTGATCACGGCCGCGGGACTCATGTTCTCGACGAGCTTCGCGGTCTTGGGGTGGACGCAGCCGGAGCTGCTCGCGGTGCACTGTTCGGCGATGTCGCCGGCGGCGGCGAGGACGAAGCCGGCGCTCCCGGCCGCGGTCTTGACCGTGATCGGCGTGCTCGTGGGCGAGGCGTTCCCCGCGGCGTCGCGCGCGCGGACCGCGTAGGTGTAGCTCGTGGCCGGGGTGAGCCCGGTGTCGGTGTAGGACGTCGTCGCGCTGGTGGCGACCGCCGTGCCGTTGCGGAGGACGTCGTACCCGGTGACGCCGACGTTGTCGGTGGCGGCGCCCCAGGTCAGGGGGACGCTCGTGGCGGTCGCCGTGCCCGCCGCGAGGCCGGCGGGGGTGGTCGGGGCCTGCGTGTCGCCGGAGGAGTCCGTGGTGCCGAAGACCTGCATCTCCCAGAAGGAGTAGCCGTAGCTGGTGCCGCGGGTGAGGCCGACGAAGCGCACGAAGCGGCCGCGGGCGGTGAGGCCGCCGAGGTCGTCGATCTTGCCGTCCCCGGTGTCGACGGTGGCGGCCGTGGTGAACGACGTGCCGTCGTCGGAGACCTCGATCCGGTACTTCTTCGCGTAGGCGGCTTCCCAGTTGAGGACGACGCGGTGGATGCTCGCGGACTGGCCGAGGTCGATCCGCAGCCACTGCGGGTCGGCGCCTTCGGCGCTGGCCCAGCGGGTGGTGGTGCTGCCGTCGACGGCCTTGGCACCGGTGTACGACGAGCTTTCGGTCGTCGAGGTGGCCACGGGTTTTCCCTGCGACAGCAGGACATCGGCGGCCTGGGTGGTGGCGGCCGCGGCGATCGCGGACGGCAACAGCACCACGGCGGCGAGCACCGGGGTGAGTCGGGCAAAGGGACGTAGTCGGGTGGACGGCACGTCGCGCTCCTTACGGGCCTGGCGGTGGCTGGTGGGCTGCGGCGTCGGGTCAACGGAAGTGAAACTGTTAGGAAAGTTTCCTAACTAAGCGAACGACTCGGACTGTAACGAGGCGGCGTTCCGGCTGACAAGACTTGTCTTGTCCTTGAATCGGTCAAGAGGGTGAGTTTTTCACGGTTTCCGCAGCTCACGGCATGTGCCGGTGAGCGGCATACTGCTCCGCGTCCCGGGACGGCGCTTCCCGGCTCAGCCGGACTGGGGCGGCGCTTGCAGGCCTTCGAAGACCGCCGCGATCAACCGCCGTCCCTGGGCCGCGCCGTCTTCGTTGTTCGCGACCCGCCACAGGAAACTCATGAGCATGATGATGTCGGCGGGGTCGTGCCCGGGCGCGATGGTGCCCTCGGCCACGCAGGCGTCGACGAGCTTCTTGACCGCCGCGGTGGTCGGCGCCCACGAAGCGCTGACCAGTTCCTGAGCGGCCGCGCCGTGCAGCGCGTCCCCGAGCCCGTGCTTGATGCGGATGTAGGCCGACAGCGTCTCGAACCACTCGACGAAGGCGGCCTTCGCGGACGAATGCCGGGCCAGCACCTCGTCGGCGGTGGTCGTCAGGCGTTCGATGTCGTGCTGGTAGGCCCCGAGGATCAGGTCTTCGCGGGTCGGGAAGTGGCGGTAGAGGGTGCCGGCGCCGACGCCGGCGCGCTTCGCGACCTCGCTCAGCGGGACCAGCGGGTTCTGCGCGAACAGCTCGTGAGCGGCCTCGATGATCGCGATCCGGTTGCGCGCGGCGGCCTTGCGCTGGGTGCCGTACGTGCCGTCGGTCATACCCCGATCATGCCTCATCTTTGACATGCGGAGAATCCTCCGCTAGTTTCGTCGTCAGATCCGGAGAATCCTCCGTGAGTTACCCGTCAGGAGAACCCCCATGCGTTACGTGAAGCTCGGCGCCACCGGCCTGGACGTCTCCCCCGTCGCGATCGGTGCGATGAGCTACGGCGAGCCCGACCGCGGCCACCCGGTTTGGTCCCTCGGCGAAGAACAGGCCCGGCCGCTGATCAAGCACGCCCTCGAGGCGGGCATCAACTTCTTCGACACCGCGAACATGTACTCGAACGGGTCCAGCGAGGAGATCCTCGGCCGCGCGCTCAAGGACTTCGCCGACCGCGACGACGTCGTGATCGCCACCAAGCTGCGCCACCCGATGCGCCCCGGGCCGAACGGGAAAGGGTTGTCCCGCAAGGCGATCATGACCGAGATCGACCACAGCCTCCGGCGGCTCGGCACCGACTACGTCGACCTCTACCAGATCCACCGCAACGACCACGCGACACCGCTGGAGGAGACCCTCGAAGCCCTCAGCGACCTGGTGCGGGCCGGCAAGGTGCGGTACCTCGGCGCGTCTTCGATGTTCGCCTGGGAGTTCGCCAAGGCCCTGCACCTGCAGAAGCAGCACGGCTGGGCGCGGTTCGCGTCCATGCAGGACCACTACAACCTGCTGGCCCGCGAGGAAGAACGCGAGATGCTCCCGCTGTGCCTGGACGAGGGCGTCGGCACGATCGTCTGGAGCCCCCTGGCCCGCGGCCGGCTGGCCCGCGCCTGGGACGACGCGAAGTCGACGGCGCGCTCCGGCACCGACGGGGCGTACGCGGACCTGCTGTACTCGCCCGCGGAAGAGGCGTCGAACCGCGCGATCGCCGAGGCGGCCGGGAAGGTGGCGGCGGCCCACGGCGTGAGCCGCGCGGCCATCGCCCTGGCCTGGCTGCACCGGCAGCCGGTCGTCACGGCTCCGCTGGTCGGCGCCGGTTCGATTCAGCAGATCGACGACGCGATCGCGTCACTGGACGTCGAGTTGACCGACGAGGACGTGCGCGCTCTTACGGCGCCGTACACGCCGCGGTACGACTGGCAGGGCGTCTCGGACGAGGCGGCCATGGCGGCGATCCGGGCTCGCGTTCCGGGGATGGCGCTGGCGTGACACCGGCGCACTTTCTGTTGTCCCACAACGGAAATGTTCCCTTCCGGAAGATCACCCGATTCAGCGATGGTGTTCGCACAGATGTTCGGTAGCGTGGGTCTTATGGCTCCTACGACCCGCACCTCCGCCTTCCGGCGAAGACCTTCACCGCTCCGAAGTCAGCAGTTTCCGGATCTCCGTCACGGCGGCCCGGCCGGCCCGGTTGGCCCCGACCGTGCTCGCCGACGGCCCGTACCCCACCAGGTGCAGGCGGGGTTCCAGCACCACCCGCGTGCCGTCCAGCCGGATGCCGCCACCGGGTTCGCGGACGTGCAGCGGCGCGAGGTGATCGATCGCTGCGCGGAAGCCGGTGGCCCAGAGGATCACGTCGGCGTCGAAGTGCGAGCCGTCCGCCCAGGCGACGCCCCCGGGTGTGATGCGCTCGAACATCGGCCGCCGGTGGAGGATCCCGGCGGCGCGGGCGGCGCGCACCTCCGGCGTCACGGCCAGGTCGGTCACGCTGACGACGCTTTCGGGCGGCAGGCCCGCGCGCACCCGCTCGTCGACCTTGGCGACGGCGTTGCGTCCCCAGTCCTCGCTGAAGGGCTCGTCCCGCCACACGGGCGGCCGGCGGGTGACCCATGCCGTGGCGCGGGCGAGCGGAGCGAACTCCATGAGCAGCTGGACGGCCGACGACCCACCACCGACCACGACCACCCGCCGGTCCCGGAAGTCTTCGGGCCCGGTGTAGTCGGCGGTGTGCAGCTGCCGCCCGGCGAAGGTTTCCTGGCCGGGATAGCGCGGCCAGAAGGGACGGTCCCAGGTCCCGGTGGCACTGATGACGGCCCGTGCGGCCCACGACTCCGCGGGGCTCGAGACGACCAGCCGCTCCCGTGCCCGCGTCACGGACTGGACGTCGACGGGCCGGAGAACGGGGAGATCGTAAACGCTTTCGAAGCGCGCAAAGTAGTCGGAGACGACCTCGGAGGCGGGCCGCGTCACGTCCGGAGTGCCGAAGGCCATGCCAGGAAGGTCGTGGATGCCATGCACCTTCCCGAGAACGAGAGAAGGCCACCGGTACTGCCAGGCACCCCCGGCGCGCTTCCCGTGGTCGAGCACCACAAACCCGGTCCGGTTGGCGAACCCGGCCCGCCGCAGGTGGTAGGCAGCAGACAGCCCGGCTTGCCCGGCCCCGATGACCACCACGTCCGTCTCGTGATCCGCGCCGCTCATATGAGGTGCAACACCGCGCGTGAAGAGGTATTTCGCGTGCTGAATCACAGCGACGGCGCAGCTGGGACGGGTTTCTCTCCACTCCCGTCACGAGCCGCCCTTCGGCCGATCGCACCCGAGCCACTCCTCGACCGAGCCCCACTTACCTCAGGTGGCACCGGCCCTTTACCCGCAAGCACCACGCCCGCCAACCCACCAGCTGAATCACAGCAGCGGCACAGCTGGGACAGATTCCTGTCCACTTCCGTCACGAGCCCCTCGCCGGCCGAGCCCACCCGAGCCACGCTTCGACCGAGCCCCACTCACCCCGGATGACACCAGCCCTCCACCCCACAAACCACGACGCCCGCCAACCCACCAGCGGAAGCCGCCCTCCGACCGATCCCACCCGAGCCACGCTTCGACCGAGCCCCACTCACCCCGGGCGGCACCAACCCTCCACCCCACAAACCACCACAACCACCAACCCCACCAGCGGAAGCCGCCCTCCGGTGCTTCCCGGGCCGGGCACGCATCAGACCGCGACCCGGTTCCGACCGGCCTCTTTGGCCCGATACAGCGCCGCGTCAGCGGAGCGGAGCACGTCATCGAGAGTCGGTCCGGCGTCCGGGTGCCGCGCGACCCCGATCGATACCGAAAGGCCACTCACCCGGACCGTCCCGCTACCCGTCGAGATCACCACGTTCAGCTCACCCACCGCCACCCGCACCCGCTCGGCGATCGCCAGCACGTCCGCGCGGCCGATGCCCGGCAGCAGCACCACGAACTCCTCACCGCCGAACCGGCCCACCGTGTCGCCCTGGCGCACCGAACCGGAGATCGCCACCGCGACCGCCGCCAGCACGTCGTCGCCGGTCAGGTGGCCGTACGTGTCGTTGATGCGCTTGAAGTGGTCGAGGTCGATCATCAGCACCGCGAAGCCCCCGACGGCGCCGCGGCGCTGCACACGGGCGTGCTCGCGCGTCGCGGATTCGTGCCAGCCCGCGGTGTTGAGCAGCCCGGTCTTCTCGTCCGTGACGGCCGCGACCTGCAGCTGTTGCTTCAACAGCAGATACCGGTGCAGCAGCAGCAACGGCGCCACGACGAACACCACCAGCACCGGCTGCTCGACCAGCGCGAGCGCGGCGAGCCCGCCCAGGCAGAGGGTCGCCAGCTCGAAGGCGTTGTCCTCCCAGGTGCCGATCAGGTCGGCCGCCGAGCGCTGGCTGGTGTACAGGTAGATGCCGGCCGCCACGAGGCCGACGTTCACCAGCTCGAACACCGCGGCCGCCAAGCAGAGCGCGAACAACCCGCGCGGCGTCTGCAGCGGCGTCCCGTGCAGTCCCGACACGGCGAGAACGGAGGAAGCAGCGAAACAGGAGAGCATCGCCCAAGCCGTGCTCGCCACGAAACGGTGCGCGGGCCGCGTACGGACCTGTCGCCACACTCGCACCCACAGGTGCGTGTAGAGCACGACAGCCAGCAGTGCCACCCACGCCGGCGGGAGCAGGACGACACCGGCTAGGTACCAGACGGAGGTGACGTTGATGTGCATCTGCCCGCTCATCCACCGGCGCACCCGCTCGATTCGGCGTGACATCTCGGCCTGAGCGACCCCGAGGGCGACGAGCACGGCAAACCACCCCGGACGCACGGGGCCGCCGAACCCGGTGGCCAGCGCCGTCCCGGTCGCGCCGACGGCCAGCAGTTCGCAGCCGAGGGCATAGGCGATCCAGCGGGTCTTGGCACCACCCCACATCGCCCATCGCGCGGGCCAGCCCGGCCAGGCGGAAAGCGCTTCCCGGCGCACGGCGGCCTGGGCTCTCAAGAGCCGAGGCCACAGACGCGACGAACCGGCATCGTGACGTACCCCTTGCGCGAAGTTCGGCCGACCAGGTAGCCCAGCGTAGCCGTTCCGGCGACCCGCGTCGCCAGTCCGGGGGAATTGCCGGCAACGCACCGACGCAAAGACCCGCCCAAAGTAGATCAACGCAGGTCAGCGCCTCAGCAACAGCTCACCATCGGGGGACGCCCGCCCCAGCCGGCCGTCGCAGGCCGGATCACTCGCACAGCGCGCGGACAAGCGCCAGCAGACCCACCACCGCGGCATCGCCACCTCGGCAGATTGCGGCCCCCGCCCTGCCAACGACCCCGCGCGGAGCAGACCGGCACAGCTCAGCGGATCGGCACCCCGCACACGCCCACCAACACAGGCCGGCTCACTTGCGGAGCGCGCGGACCAGACCGGTTCACTTGCGGTGCGCGCGGACCGGACTGGCCCAGGTCAATGGCCGAGCGCCCCGCACGCATCCACCAACACAGGCCGGCTCACTTGCGGAGCGCGCGGACGATCGCCACCAAGCCCACTACCGCGGCGATGGCGGCCAGCACCGGGGCCACTCGCTTGAGCACCGATGCGCCCGCGTAGTCGAGCAGGTCGATCGCCTCGGTCTCCGGGGGTGCCGGGACGCTGTGCAGCGCCGGGCGGTCCGCCGGCTTGGGCTTCGGCTCCGTGTTGATCTCCGGGGTGGTCGGTGCCGGCTTGACCGCCGGCTGCGGCTTGGCCACCGGCTCGGACGTGGCCGCCGGGGTGCCCTGCTCCGGTACCGGCTTCACGGCCCGTTCGGCCACCGGCTGGGCCGCTGCCGCTGCCGCCGCGGCCGGGGCCGTCCCCTGCGCTGGGGCCTTTCCGGCCTGGACACTCTGCGCCGGTGCATCCCCGGCCGTCGCCGGAGCAGCCGCCGGGCCAGACGTCGCCGCCGCCGGGGCAGCCGCGGGCTTCTCGGCCGCCGCTTCCTCCGCCGGGCCCAGCTTGCGCGACAGACAACCCGCGAACGTGTCGAGGATCTTGCCGCCGACCTCGCTGATCAACCCGCGGCCGAACTGGGCGGGCTTGCCCGTGATCGCCAGGTCGGTCGCCACCGTTCCGTGGGTTCCGCCGTCCGTCTCCGTCAACGTCAACGTCACCGTTGCCGCCGCCGTGCCCGCTCCGCGGGAATCCTTGCCCGAGGCCTTGATCGTCACCTTGCGGGCGGCTTCGTCCTTCTCGAGGAACTCGCCGTTCCCCTTGTACAGCAAAGAAATCGGACCCAGCTTGACCTTCACCGTTCCGCTGAACTTGTCGCCCTCGACCTTGGTCAGCGTCGCGCCCGGCATGCACGGGGCGACGCGCTCGGGGTCGACGACCGCCTGCCAGACCTCGCCGATCGGAGCCGGGACGGTGAATTCGTGGTCGAGCCGCACGGGCCGACCTCCTTTCTGCCGAACCTGGGTGTTCGCACCCCACCCTAGCCGCCCCGGGGGCCGCGGCTCGCCGGGCGAGCGGCGGCCCCGGGGCGCGCGTCAGGCTCCGGCCGCCGCCGCGATCGCGCGGCCCGTCAGCACCTGCGCGAGGTGACGGCGGTATTCGACGTCGGCGTTGCTGTCGACCGGCGGATTCGTGCCCTCCGCCGCGTGCGATGCCGCCGCGGCGATCGAATCCGCCGAGGCCTGGACGCCGACCAATACCGCCTCGACACCCGATGCGCGGACCGGTGTCGAACCCATGTTCGTCAGCGCGACACGCGCCTCCTCGATGACGCCGGCCTCGGTGCGGACGGTGACCGCGACCGCGACCATCGACCACGCCTGGGCGACGCGGTTGAACTTCTCGTAGTGCGCCCGCCACCCCGTGTGCTTGGGGATGCGGATCTCGACCAGCAGCTCGTCCGGGGCCAGCGCCGTGGTGAACAGGTCGCGGAAGAAGTCCGCGGCCGGGACCGTCCGGCGCCCCGAAGGCCCGGCCACCACCAGCGATGCGTCCAGTGCGAGCACCGGCGCCAGCAGGTCGCCGGCCGGGTCGGCGTGGGCGATCGCGCCGCCGAGGGTGCCGCGGTGGCGGATCTGCGGGTCGGCCACCGTGTCCGTCGCCTCTTTGAGCAACGCCGCGTGCGCGGCCACCAAGGCGTCCCGCTGGACGTCGTAGTGCGTCGTCATCGCGCCGATCACCAGCGTGTCGCCGTCCTCGCGGACGCCGCGCAGCTCGGCGACGCGCCCGAGGTCGATCAGCGTGGTCGGCGCGGCGAGCCGCATCCGCAGCACCGGCAGCAGGCTCTGCCCGCCGGCCAGCACCTTGGCGTCCTCGCCCGCCGACGCCAGGGCCTGCACCGCTTCGTCCACTGTGGACGGGCGGACGTAGTCGAAGGGAGCCGGGATCACTGCGCACCTCCGGTGGCGTCGATCGAACCGAGGCCGCCACCCGCTTCGCCGCGGCCGGGGCCGCCCGCGTCGGTGGTGCCGTGCTGGATGGCATGCCAGACCCGCATCGGGGTCAACGGCATCTCGATGTCGTCGACGCCGAAGGGCCGGACGGCGTCGATCACCGCGTTGACCACCGCCGGGGTGGACGCGATGGTGCCCGCCTCGCCGACGCCCTTGGCGCCGAGCGGGTTCGTCGTCGACGGCGTTTCCGTGCGGTCGGTGGTGAACGACGGCAGGTCGGCCGCCGACGGCAGCAGGTAGTCGGCGAACGTGCCGGTGGTGAGCGTGCCGCTCTCGTCGTGCTCGGTGCCCTCGAACAGCGCCTGCGCGATGCCCTGCGCGAGCCCGCCGTGCACCTGACCCTCGACGATCAGCGGGTTCACCGCGACGCCGACGTCGTCGACGCAGACGTACGAGCGCAGCTTGATCCGGCCCGTCTCGGTGTCCACCTCGGCGGCGCACAGGTGCGTGCCGTGCGGGAACGAGAAGTTCTCCGGGTCGAACGTCGCGTCCGAGTCGAGCGACGGCTCGACCCCGTCGGGCAGGTTGTGCGCCGCGAACACCGCGAGCGCGACGTCGCCCATGGTCGTGGACGTGTCGGTGCCCCTGACGGTGAACTTGCCGCCGGCGAACTCGAGGTCGTCCTCGGCGCATTCGAGCAGGTGCGCCGCGATCGGCTTGGCCTTGGCGATCACCTTCTCCGCGGCCTTGACGACGGCGATCCCGCCGACGACCAGCGACCGCGAGCCGTAGGTGTCCATGCCCTTGTGCGACGACTGCGTGTCGCCGTGCAGGATTTCGACGTCCTCGAACGCGACACCCAGCTGGTCGGCGACGATCTGGCTCCACGCCGTCTCGTGGCCCTGGCCGTGCGCGGACGCGCCCGTCGTGACCTCGACCTTGCCGGTCGGCAGCATGCGGATCGAGGCGTACTCCCAGCCGCCGGCGCCGTAGTCGAGCGAACCGAGCACCCGGGACGGCGCGAGCCCGCACATCTCGGTGAACGTCGAGATGCCGATGCCGAGCTGCACCTTGTCCTTCGACGCCCGGCGTCGCTCCTGCTCGGCGCGCAGGCCGTCGTAGTCGAAGAGCTGCTTCGCCTTCTCGGTCGCGGCCTCGTAGTTGCCGGAGTCGTAGGTCAGCCCGCACACGGTCGTGAACGGGAACTCCTCGTGCTTGATCCAGTTCTTCTCGCGCAGTTCCAGCGGGTCCATGCCGAGCTCGACGGCGAGCTCGTCCATGATCCGCTCGATCGCGAACGTCGCCTCCGGGCGGCCGGCGCCGCGGTAGGCGTCGGTCAGCGTCGTCGTCGTGTACACGTTGGTGCACGCGAAGTGGTACGCCGGGATCTTGTAGATCGCGTTGAACATGAACGCGCCGAGGATCGGCACGCCCGGCCCGACCAGGCCGTTGTACGCACCGAGGTTGGCGAGCAGCTCGACCTTGAGGCCGGTGACCTGACCGTCGCGGGACGCCGAGATGGTGATGTCCTGGATCTGGTCGCGGCCGTGGTGCGCGGCGAGCATCGTCTCCGACCGCGTCTCGTTCCACTTGACCGGCTTGCCGAGCTTCCGCGCGACGAGCAGCGACATCATTTCTTCCGGCAGCACGCCGATCTTGCCGCCGAAGCCGCCGCCGACGTCCGGGGCGATCACGCGCAGCTTGTGCTCGGGGATGCCGAGCGTCAGCGCCGACATCACGCGCAGGATGTGCGGCACCTGGGTGGCCGACCACATGGTGATCTGCGCGCTGGTCGGGTCGACGACGCAGGCGCGTGGCTCCATGAACGCCGGGACCAGGCGCTGCTGGCGGAAGCGGCGCTTGAGCACGACCTCCGACGAGCTGAGCGCGTCCTCGACGTTGCCGCCGGTGCCGGCCTCGGCGGAGTCGAACTTCCAGACCGCGCTCGTGTTGGTGCCCAGGTCCTCGTGGACCAGCGGGGCACCGTCGGCGATCGCGGCTTCCATGTCGAGGACGACCGGCAGCTCGTCGTATTCGACGTCGATCTCCTCGAGCGCGTCGTGCGCCTCGGCGGACGACCGCGCGACGACGACCGCGACGCCCTCACCGGCGAAGTTGACCGTGTCGGAGGCGAGCACCGGACGGCGCGGCGCCTTCATGTCCGGCGTGATCGGCCACGCGCACGGCATGCCGATCGAGCCGTCCGGGTCGAGGTCCTTCGCGGTGTAGACGGCGATGACGCCCGGCGCGCTCTTCGCCGCCGACGTGTCGATCGAGACGATCTTGGCGTGCGCGAACGGGCTGCGCAGGACCGCCATGTGCAGCAGGCCGGGCAGCGTGATGTTGTCGGTCCAGCGGGTGCGGCCGGTGATCAGCCGCTCGTCCTCCTTGCGGCGGCGGGACTTCCCGACCTCCGGTTCGATCGTGGCGGTCATCAGTCACCACCCACGCCGACATGCTTGTTCTCGGCGATCCGCTCGGCTTCGGGCCCGGCGCCGGGACTCATGTGCTTCGCGGCGTCGCGGACCGCGCGGACGATGTTCTGGTAGCCGGTGCAGCGGCAGAGGTTGCCCTCGAGGCCCTCGCGGACGGCTTGCTCGTCCGGGTCGGGGTTGTCGGCCAGCAGGTCGATCGACTGCATGATCATCCCGGGCGTGCAGAACCCGCACTGCAGCGCGTGGTTGTCGTGGAACGCCTGCTGGACCGGGTGCAGCTTGCCGTCGCGGGCGAGCCCTTCGACGGTGGTGACCTCGCAGCCGTCGGCCTGCACGGCCAGCACGGAGCAGGACTTCACGCTGTGCCCATCGAGGTGGACGGTGCAGGCGCCGCAGTTGCTGGTGTCGCAGCCGACGACGGTGCCGACCTTGCCGAGCCGCTCTCGCAGGTGGTGCACGAGGAGGGTGCGGGGTTCGACTTCGTCGGTGTACTTCGTCCCGTCGACGGTGACGGTGATGCGCATCAGGCCTCCAAAAGCCGGTTCGGGAACGGCCCGCCCGACAGTGATCGGGCTCACAAACCCCGAGCGTGCTACGCGACCTTCGCGTCGACAAGCCCTGATGTCACACGTTCAACTAACTGCTCCGCAAATGCGTGTCCAAGCGCAGCGAGAGTCCGTATGTGCGGCAGTCCGGATGGGTGAACTTTATGCACCCACTCGGGGTACTCAGCCGTGAATGCGTCCCGAGAGCTCGGCGAGGCGCTTGCCGCCGCCGCCCCACCGCAGCGCGATGATCTCCGCCGCGATCGACACGGCCGTCTCCTCCGGCGTGCGCGCGCCCAGGTCGAGGCCGATCGGCGACGACAGCCTTTCCAGCTCCGCCTCGGTGATCCCCGCTTCCCGCAGCCGCGCGAAGCGGTCGTCGTGGGTCTTGCGGGACCCCATCGCGCCGACGTACCCGACCTCCAGGCGCAGCGCGACCTCCAGCAGCGGCACGTCGAACTTGGGGTCGTGGGTCAGCACCGCGATCGCCGTGCGCTGGTCGATGCGGCCGGCGTCCGCCTCCGCCTGCAGGTAGCGGTGCGGCCAGTCGACGACGACCTCGTGCGCGTCCGGGAACCGGCTGGTGGTGGCGAACACCGGCCGCGCGTCGCACACCGTGACCTGGTAACCGAGGTAGGCGCCCATGCGCGCCATCGCGGCGGCGAAGTCGATCGCGCCGAAGACCAGGAGCCGGGGCGGCGGCTCGAAGGAGTTGACGAACACCGCCATCCCCTCGCCGCGGCGCTGCCCGTCCGGGCCGTAGTGCAGGGTGCCGGTGCGGCCGCTGGCCAGCAGGCCACGCGCGTCGTCGGCCACCGCGTCGTCCATCCGCGACGAGCCGAGCGAGCCCGCGGTGCGGTCCGGCCAGACGATCATGTGCTCGCCGACCAGGCCTTCGCGTTCGTGCTCGATGATCGTGACGACCGCGACCGGCTCGCCGCCGCGCACCGACGCGACGACCTCGCCGAGCTCCGGCATCGAGTCGCGGTCGACGTGCTCGACGTAGATGTCGATGATCCCGCCGCAGGTCAGGCCCACCGCGAACGCGTCGTCGTCGGTGACGCCGTAGCGCTGCAGCACCGGCTTGCGCTCGGCGACCACCTCCTGCGCGAGCTCGTAGACCGCGCCTTCGACGCAGCCGCCGGACACGCTGCCGGCGACCGTGCCGTCCGGCGCGACGACCATCGCGGCGCCCGGCGCGCGCGGAGCCGACGAGAAGGTGGCGACCACGGTGCCGAGCCCGACGGTTTCGCCGTCGGACCAGCGGCGGAACACGTCGTCCAGTACGTCACGCATCGGCAATCTCCCCGAGCAGTCGTTCCAAAGTGGCCAGGGTGTGCCCGGCCAGCAGCCGGTCGATGTGGGGCAGCGCGGCCACGATGCCCGACTGGACCGGAGCGTAGCCCGCACGGCCGGCGTGCGGATTCACCCAGAATACGGCGTGCGCGAGCCGGCGCAGCTGCGCGAGCTGCTCGCCGAGCAGGCCGGTGTCGCCGCGTTCCCAGCCGTCGGAGAACACCGTGACCACGGCGCGGCGCGCCACCCCGCGCCGGCCCCAGCGGTCGAGGAACGCCTGGAGCGTCTCGCCGAGCCGGGTCCCGCCGGCGAAGTCCGGCACGGCCGAGCCCGCCGCGAGCATCGCGCGTTCCGGATCGCGCTGCCGCAGCTGGCGCGACACCCGGGTCAGCCGCGTGCCGAGCGTGAACACCTCGACGGACGGCGGCGCGGCCCGCGTCAGGACGTGGGCGAACCGCAGCAGGGCGTCGGCATAGGGGCTCATCGAGCCGGAGACGTCGATGAGCAGCACCACCCGCCGCGGCCGGCTGCCGCGGCGGGCGTGCACGAGCTTGAGGGGCTCGCCGCCGCTGGCCAGCATGGCGCGCAGCGTGCGCGACGGGTCGAGGCGGCCACGCCGCGACGGGGTCCGCCGGGCGGCCGGGCGCCGCGGGAGTGCCGGCTTCAGGGTGGCCAGCAGCTCGCGGAGGTGTTCGCGTTCGGCGGTGGTCAGCTCGGCGAGGTCGCGATGGCGCAGGACTTCGTGGGCGCTGGCGGCGACTTTCAGCTGGTCGGATCCCTCGCCGCCCTCGGCGTCCGCGCCTTCGGCGGCGGCCAGCGGGGCGATCCTGGCCTTCTTGGGCGCGGCCGGCGTCGCGCGTCGCGGAGTGGAGGTCTCGATCGAGAACCACTGGCTGAAGGCTTCTTCGTAGTACGGGAGGTCGTCGGGGCTGGAGCACAGCGTCAGCCGCCCGGCCCAGTACAGCTGGGTGGGCTCGGCGACGTCGATCTCGGCGACGGCGGACAGGTAGGCCTGCACGCGGTGCGCGTCGCAGGCGACACCGGCTTCGCGCAACGCGGCGGCGAACCCGGCGTACCCCGCCACCGGATCGGAGACCGTGGTCATGTCTCCATTGTGCGCTCGATCGCGCCTTGTCGGTGTCCCGGCGAGGACTCGAACCTCGGACCTCGGCGTGCTCGTCTGGCTGGGGCCCAGCCCCAGACCCCGGCCAGGGGGCAAGCCCCCTGGACCCCCGTGGCAATGCCGCGCTCTGTCCTGCTGAGCTACCGGGACAAGGGCGGTCTGCGCACGCACCCCTCCCCGGGCAGGCGCGCAGACCGCGCTCTTCGCCGCGGCCGACCCAAGGTAGCGGCGGGTGGGCGCGAAGAGCTTTTCGGAAAGAAAAGGGAATTTCAGCGAACGACGCGGGAGATCGCGCCGCAGGAGTTCCGGTCTTGCCGCCGGGTCACGATCTCCTCCTCTCGGTGGGGCGTGCTGTGCTGGTGAAAAGAAGGATGCCCGAGTCCGCCGGGAGCGGCAACGCAATTAAAACGCCCGCCTCGGTGGTCCTTTGTGGACCATCGAGGCGGGCGCCGGGTGTTCGGAGTCAGGCAGCGGCCTTGAAGCCGGGCTGGATGTTCGCGCAGCCCCGCAGCCCCGCCCCCTTGTTCAGCTCCAGGAGCGGCGGCAGGGTCTTCTGGGTGTAGGCCTTGAGTTCCGCCAGCTTCGCGTCGTCGACCAGGTCACGCCGGACGTGGTAGCTGACCCAGTTGCGCGAATCGATGGTCAGGTTGCCGATCGGCGGGTTGACGAAGATCGTGGCGTATTCGCGCTCGAACCGCGGGTCCTGGTCGAAGCCCAGCGTGCTGATCCACGAACCGATGAACGTGACCAGCTCGGGCTTGGCCTGGTCGAACACGTAGTTGCGGACGCCGGTCACATCGGACTCGTGCAGGTAGTCGGCGACCTGCTTGTCGCCGAGGCCGGCCAGGTCGAGCACCCGGAGGCGGCTGCCCAGCGACGTCCCGCCGAGGTCGATCAGGCCGACCTGGGCGGAGTCGGGCAGCTTCAGGATGTCCGCCAGGCCGTTGATGGTGCGGGCGTCGCGCTCGGCGACGATGCACATCGCCGTCTTGACGTTGGCGCGGTAGGAGGTGCCCTGGTCGTAGAGCCCGCTCACCGAGCTGACCAGCGCCACCACCAGCAGGCAGGCGAGCACGATCCGGCCGCGCAGGCGGGCCGCGGCCAGCGCCTCGACGACCACGATCGCGCCGCCGAACGCACCGAGCGTCCAGACCGGCGTGGCGAACCGCAGCTGTCCCATCCAGTCGAACTCGAGCACGATGTAGGCGGCCACGGTGAGCCCGAACGGCACCAGCAGGGCGACCAGCCCGGTGCGCAGCCGCGACGGCCGGACCATCAGCAGCACCAGGCACGCGACGGCGACCGCGACGATCAGCCAGCCCACGTACGAGACGATCTCGCCGGGGCGGGCGAGGTCCTCGACCGTCGGCGGCTCCTGGCCCTTCGCGACGGCGGTGTTCGGGACCAGGCGGCCGAACTCGAACCAGCGGAAGACCAGGTAGGCGCCGTACGGGACGGCGAAGCCGGCGACGGAGACGACGACCGCGCGGACGCTGCGGCCGAGCAGTTCCCGCTTGAGGAACAGCAGGACGACGATCGGGTACGCGCCGGCGTAGATGATCCCGTCGGGCCGGGTCAGCGCGGCGAGCACGGCGATCAGCCCGGTGCCGACGGCGACCTGGGTGTCGAGGAGCCGGCCGCCGTGGACCGCGCGCAGGATCAGCACCGCGAGGGCGGCGACCGTGAGCGCGTAGAAGGAGTTCTCCAGCCCGGAGAAGCACCAGATGACGAACGACGGGATCGCGGCGAGCGCGGCCCCGGCGACGAAGGTGATGAGAGCCGGGCGGCGGCTGAGCACCTTCGCCCCGGCGTGGAACAGCACGAGGATGCCCGCGCAGCAGGCCAGCGCGAGCGCCTTCGGGAAGAGGATCTGGTCGGAGACGCCGAAGAGCGTGCCGTGGTCGAACAGGCCGACGAGCTTGCCGAGGGCGAGCAGGATCATCCAGGTCGGGTTGGAGTACCCCTCGACCGGCGCGGCGCCGGGCTGGAGCACCGGCCCGAAGCCGTCGGCGACGTTGCGCGAGTAGGCGAACGTGATCGCCGAGTCGTCGATCAGCCAGTGGCCGTAGAGGGAGGCGTGCACGGCGATCAGCGCGGTGCCGCCGAGGACCGCGGCCACCGCGGCGAGCTTGCCGCGCCGGCTCCGCCCGGTGGTCGCCGGCCCCGGCCGATCGGGCTCAGTTTCCGACGGCGGCCTGGTCTCCGTCGTCTCCGCCACGCTCATCCGCTGGTTCTCCCTCGCTTCGACCACACCCGTCCCCGACCCGGGCGGTCAGGCGAACAAGGCGTCGAGTTTCGCCCGGACCCGGTCGAGGTCTTCGCTGTATTTCAGGACGGCTCCGAGCGTTCGCGCCGCCGTCGCCGCGTCCAGCTCGTCACGCTGAAGAGTCAATAAGGCGCGCGCCCAATCGAGCGACTCCGCCACTCCCGGCGGTTTCAGCAGATCCATTTCACGGAGCCGATGCACCGCTTCAGCGATTTGCCGAGCCAGAGCTTCACTTACCCGCGGGATCCTACGGCGCAGGATTTCGACCTCCCGCACCAGGTCCGGGTGTTCCAGCCAGTGGTAGAGGCAGCGGCGTTTCAGTGCGTCGTGCACCTCTCGGGTCCGGTTGGAGGTGAGGACCACCAGCGGCGGATGCTCCGCGCGGACTTCGCCGTACTCGGGAATGGTCACGGCGTGTTCGTCGAGCAGTTGCAGGAGAAAGGCTTCGAATTCGTCGTCGGCGCGGTCGATCTCGTCGATCAGCAGGACGCACGGTGCGGTGATCAGGGCCTGCAGCAGGGGCCGGGCCAGCAGGAACCGCTCGGTGTAGAGCGAGCGCTCCGCGGCCTCGACGTCGAGGTGCCCCTCCCCGGCCGCCTCGAGCGCGCGCAGGTGCAGGAGCTGGCGCGGGAAGTCCCATTCGTAGAGGGCCTGGGCGGCGTCGATGCCTTCGTGGCACTGGAGGCGGATGAGCGGCCGCTCCAGCGCGGTGGCCAGGGCCAGGGCCAGTGACGTCTTGCCGGTGCCGGGCTCGCCCTCGCAGAAGAGCGGGCGGCCCATGCGCAGGGCGAGGAAGCCGGCGGTCGCGAGCCCGTCATCGGCGAGGTAACCGGTCGCATCGAGGGCGGCGGCGAGTTCTTCGGGCGAGTCCGTCACGCTGTCGATCGTAGGTCTTCACGCGGGACCCGCCAGATCACCGGGCCGGTCGACGTCCCGGCCGCTGCCGAGGTCGCCGCACTCGATCAGCCTGAGGTCGGCGCGGGTGGCGAGCCAGTCCCGGGCCCCGCGATCCCCCCGGGCGGCGCCGGCGATCTCCCCCCACCAGCGGCGGCCGAGCAGCACGGGGTGGCCGGGCACACCGTCGTAGGCCGCGCGGGCGACGGCTTCGGCGGAGGCATGGGCGGCGACGCGGGCGATGACGTCGGGGCCGACCCACGGGAGATCGACGAGGTGGACGAGCGCGGCGGTGGGTTGGCCGGTGCCTTCGGTCCGGCCGGTCTGTTCGGTTCGTTCGGTCCGGTCGAGGGAGGCCAGGCCGGCACGCAGGGAGGCGCCCATGCCGGTCGCCCAGTCCTCGGCCGTGACGGCTTGGGCGGGATCGGGCAGCAGGGCCCGGACTTGCTCGGCGGAGGCCCCGACGACGACCCGCACGGGCTCACACCCGGCGGCGGTGAGAGTGCGGAGGGCACGGAGGACGAGGGGCTCACCGTCCAGCCGGACGAGAGCTTTCGGGCCCCCGAAGCGACGACCGGCACCGGCGGCGAGCAGGAGACCGGCGACCGGTGCGGGGCTGGTCATGAGCCCGCCGGGACGGTGCTTTGCGCCGGCCGGGGCATGCGCAGCCAGGCAGGTGGCGCGGCCGCTCGCTCAGCCACGGGCGTGGTCCGGGGCGCCGACCGCCAGGTCCGCTTCGATGGCCCGGGCCGTCTCCAGCAGAGGTGGGACCAGGTCCCTCCGCACCGACTCCGCCGTGGTGCGGCTCGCGTGGGTCGACAGGTTGACCGCGGCCACCACCCGGCCCGTGCGGCCGCGGATCGGGGCGGCCACCGACCGGAGGCCTTCCTCCAGCTCCTGGTCCACCATCGCCCAGCCCTGGCCGGCCACCTTGGCCAGCTCCGCGCGCAGGTGGGCGGGGGCCGTCACCGTGTGGTCCGTCAGCCGGTCCAGGCTGGCCACCAGGAAGTACCGCTCCAGCTCCGCCTCGCTGAGCCCCGCCAGCAGGACGTGGCCCATCGAGGTCGCGTATGCCGGGAAGCGGGTGCCCACGTTGATGCTCACCGTCATGATCCGGGAGACCGCCACCCGCGCCACGTACACGATGTCGGTGCCCTCCAGCACCGAGACCGAGCTCGACTCGTGGACGCCCGCGGACAGGTGCTCCAGGTGGGGCTGGGCCACCTCCGGCAGCGTCATGCTCGACAAGTAGGCGTAGCCCAGCTCCAGCACCCGGGCCGTCAGCGAAAAGTACTTGCCGTCGGTGCGGACGTAGCCCAGGTCGGCCAGGGTCAGGAGGAACCTTCTCGCCGCCGCGCGGGTGAGGCCCGTCGAGCGGGCCACGTCGCTCAACGTCAGCTCGGCCGCGCCCGCGTGGAATGCCTTGATCACGGCCAGCCCGCGCTCCAGCGACTGCACGTGGTGGGCACCGCGGTGCGCCGGTTCGCTGTCCAGCCGGACGTTGAACGGCGGCCTCGTCACGTCCATGCCCGGCACCCTATCCGGCGTCCCTCGGCAGGGCGCTCGGCTCGCCGAGCTCGGCCAGGGTGCGCTGGGCGACGGCGAACGCCGCGTTCGCCGCCGGCGCTCCGGCGTAGACCGCCGTGTGCAGCAGGACCTCGCCGATCTCCGCCGCCGTCAGGCCGTTGCGGACCGCCGCCCGGACGTGCATCGCCAGCTCGTTGTGCGCCTGCAGCGCCGTCAGCGCCGCCAGTGTCACGCAGCTGCGCGTGCGGCGGTCCAGGCCGTCGCGGGCCCACACCGATCCCCACGCACCCTCGGTGATGTAGTCCTGGAACGGGCGGCTGAAGTCCGTGGTGCCCGCGACCGCGCGGTCGACGTGCTCGTCACCGAGCACCTCGCGCCGCACCTTCATGCCCTGCTCGTGGCGGTCCGTCACGCTCGCTCCAAGTGGTCCAGGATCAGCCGGGTGAACGCCGCCGGCTGCTCGTAGTTGCCCAGGTGCGCGGCGTTCGCCACGACCTCCAGCCGCGCGCCCGGGATGCCCTCGGCGATCGGCCGCGCGTGCTCGTCCGGCGACGTGGCCGGGTCGTCCGCACCCGCGATCACCAGGGTCGGTGCGGAGATCTTCGGCAGGGTGCCGAGCTGGTCCATCCGCTCGATGGCGCCGCAGCAGGCCGCGTAGCCCTCGGCCGGGACCGCCGCGATCATCGCGCGGAGGAACTCGGCCCGGTCCGGGTGCCGCTCGACGTACCCCGGGGTCAGCCAGCGGCGCACGCCCGCCTCGGCCACCGCGGCGGTGCCCTCGGCGCGGACCGTGCGAGCCCGCTCCACCCACATCGACGGCGGCCCGAGCTTCGCCGACGTGCAGCACAGCACCAGGCTCGCGACCCGGTCCGGCGCGTGGACGCCGAGCCACATCCCCGTCATCCCGCCGAGCGACAGGCCCACGTGGTGCGCCCGCTCGACGCCGAGCTCGTCGAGGAGCGCCAGGACGTCGGCGCCCAGGTCTTCGAGCTCGTAAGGACCCGGCGGGACCGGCGACCCGCCGTGCCCCCTCGCGTCGTAGCGGACCACCCGGAACCCGCGCTCCACCAGCGGCGCGACCTGCGGTTCCCACATCCGGACGTCGCTGCCGAGCGACCCGCCGAACACGACCACCGGCGCGCCCCCGGGGCCGGCCACGACCCGGTGCAGCTTCACGGCGCTCACGGCATCACACCCGGAAGAAGACGGTCTCGCCGTCTCCCTGCAACCGCACGTCGAAGCGGTAGCCGTCGTCGGTCTTCGCCGCGATCAGCGTGCCGCGCCGCTCCTCCGGCACCGTCGCCAGCACCGGGTCGCCGGAGTTGTCCTCGTCTTCGAAGTAGATCCGCGTGACCACCCGGTGGAGCAGGCCGCGCGCGAACACCGAGACGTCGATGTGCCGGGCCTGCGTGGTGCCGCCTTCACCCGGCAGGACGCCCGGGAGCAGCGTGAAGACCCCGTAGGTGCCGTCGGTCTCCGTCGGGCAGCGACCGAAGCCGCGGAACTCGCCGTGCGCCGCGCCGCGCGGGTCGTCCGGGTGGCGGAAGCCGCCGTCCGGGTCGGCCTGCCACGTCTCGATCATGGCGTCCGGGACCGGGTCGCCGTTGCCGTCGCGGACGGTCCCGCGGATCCAGAACGCGCCCGGCGTGCCCTCGGGGACGACGTGCGGGCCGTCGGGCCAGGGCAGCCCGATCGACAGGTACGGGCCGACGGTCTGCGAAGGGGTGGGCAGCAGCCTGGTCATCAGTCTTCGTCCTCCTCTTCCTCTTCGAACACCGACGCGTCGCGCCCGCGCAGCACGATGTCGAACTGGAACCCGAGTGCCCACTCGGCCTGCGTGATGTCGTGGTCGTAGCGCGAGACCATCCGCTGCCGGGCTTTTTCGTCCGGGATGGAGTTGAAGATCGGGTCCTGCGAGAACAGCGGGTCGTCCGGGAAGTACATCTGGGTGACCAGCCGCTGCGTGAACGCCGAGCCGAACACCGAGAAGTGGATGTGCGCCGGGCGCCAGGCGTTGTCGTGGTTCTTCCACGGGTAGGCGCCGGGCTTGATGGTGGTGAAGGTGTAGCGGCCGTCGCTGTCGGTCAGGGTGCGGCCGACGCCGTCGAAGTTCGGGTCCAGCGGGGACGGCCAGCGGTCGCCGGTGTGCCGGTAGCGGCCGCCCGCGTTCGCCTGCCAGATCTCGACGAGGGAGTCACGCACCGGGCGGCCTTCGCCGTCGAGGAGGCGCCCGGTGACGATGATGCGCTGGCCCTGCGGTTCGCCGGCGTGCTGCCGGGTCAGGTCGTTGTCGTGCTCGCCGAGCCGGCCGGGACCGAGCAGCGGGCCGGTGACCTCGGTCAGCATCTGCGGGAGCAGGACGAGGTCCTGCTTCGGGTACCGCAGGGCCGTGGAGCGGTAGCCGCTGGAGTCGAGGGGCGGGTGGGTGCCTTCGGGGTCTTCCCCGTAGCGCGGCAGCCTGAAATCGGTCGGAGTGGCCATTTCTGTTCTCCCTTACCGGCCTTCGAGGACGACGGCCAGCCCCTGGCCGACGCCGATGCAGATGGCGGCGAGTCCCCAGCCCCCGCCGCGGCGGTGCAGGTCGTGGGCCAGGGTGCCGAGGATCCGGCCGCCCGACGCGCCGAGCGGGTGCCCGATGGCGATCGCGCCGCCGTGGGTGTTCACGATCTCCGGGTCGAGGTCCTTCCAGTCGCGCAGGCAGGCCAGTGACTGCGCGGCGAACGCCTCGTTGAGCTCGACCGCGGCCAGGTCGTCCCAGCCGATGCCGGCGCGTTCGAGGGCGATCTCCGCCGCGCGCACCGGGCCGATGCCGAAGACGTCCGGGTCGACGCCCGCCGCGCCGCGGCCGGCGATCCGGGCGAGCGGGGCCTTGCTCAAGCGGCCCGCGGCGGCTTCGTCGCCGAGGAGGAGGGCCGAGGCGCCGTCGTTCAGCGGGGAGGCGTTGCCCGCCGTGACGGTGCCGTTTTCCTTGCGGAACACGGGCTTCAGCTTGGCGAGCTTCTCGGGACTGGAGTCCGGGCGGATGCCTTCGTCGCGGGCCAGGTCGACGCCTTCGACCGGAACGACCAGGTCGTCGTAGAAGCCCTCGTCCCACGCCTTGGCCGCGTTGACGTGGCTGCGGGCGGCGAAGGTGTCCTGCTCGTCGCGGCCGATGCCGTAGCGCTCGGCGAGCTGTTCGGTGGACTCGCCGAGGGAGATCGTCCACTGCGCGGGCATCGCCGGGTTGACCATGCGCCAGCCGAGCGCGGTGTTGTAGAGGGTCTGGTTGCCCGTCGGGAAGGCCTTTTCCGGCTTCGGCATGACCAGCGGCGAGCGGGTCATGGACTCGACCCCGCCGGCGACGACGAGGGAGGCGTCACCGACCTGGATCGCGCGGCTGGCCTGGATGGCCGCGTCGAGGCCGGAGCCGCAGAGGCGGTTGACCGTGCTGCCCGGGACGGTCGTGGGCCAGCCGGCGAGGAGGGCGGCCATGCGGGCGACGTTGCGGTTGTCCTCGCCCGCGCCGTTCGCGTCGCCGAGGGTGACTTCGTCCACTGTGGACGGATCGAGGTCGTTCCGCTGCTGCAGAGCACGCAGGACCCCGGCGGCGAGGTCGTCGGGGCGGACGCCGGCCAGCGCGCCGCCGTAGCGGCCGAACGGGGTGCGGATCGCGTCGAGGATGTAGACGTCGGTCATGCGCTTGCCTTCTCCAGGTCTCGCAGGAGGGTCAGCTCCTGCTCCGTGGGGGCCGGGGTGGTCTCGAGGTCGTCGGACACCTTCAGTTTCCACCCCGTGGCCGCGATGGCGCTGTCGAGGTCCACGCCGGGGTGGAGCTGCGTCAGCGTCAGCTCCGCCGTCTCCGGGTCGGGGCGCAGGAGGCCCAGGTCCGTCACCACCAGGGTCGGGCCTCGGCCGGGCAGGCCCAGCTTTTCACGGTCGCCCTTGCCGGTTCCGTGGCCGAACGACGTCACGAAGTCGACCTTCTCCACGAAGGCGCGCGGGTTCTGGCGCAGGACGATGAACACCTCGCCGCACGAAGCCGCGATCTCCGGGGCGCCGCCCGCTCCCGGCAACCGGACCTTCGGGTCGTGGTAGTCCGAGCCGATCACCGTCGTGTTGATGTTGCCGAACTTGTCCAGCTGGGCCGCTCCCAGGAAGCCGACGTCGATGCGGCCGGGCTGGAGCCAGTAGTTGAACACCTCCGGCACGCTGATCACCGCGTCCGCCGTGTCGGCCAGCTCGCCGTCGCCGATGGACAGCGGCAGGCGGGACGGCTTGGCGCCCAGGCAACCGGATTCGTAGATCAGCGTCAGGTTCGGCGCGTGCGCGCGGCGGGCGAGGTTCGCCGCCTTGCTCGGCAGGCCGATCCCGACGAAGCAGGACATGCCGTCGCCGAGGGCGCGGGCGGCCGCGACGCTCATCATCTCGTCGGCGGAATACGGGGCGCTCATGCCTTCACCCCGGTCAGCTCGTTCAGCCACTTCGTGAACTCCTCGCGGTCGCGCCCGATCTTGTCCCACGCCTGGTACGCCGCGTTGTCCCGCTCGTAGTACCCCGCCGCGTACGACGGCTTCGCGCCGCCCGGAACCTCGGCCACCGCCGTGACCACCCACGCCGGGAGCACTACCGCGCCCGGGCGGGGTTCCAGCTCGTCGACGATCTCCTCGACCGTCACCAGGGACCGCTTCGCCGCCAGTACCGCTTCCTTCTGGACACCGGTGATGCCCCACATCTGGACGTTGCCGGAGCGGTCGGCGCGCTGGGCGTGGACGATCGAGACGTCCGGGTTCAGCGCCGGGACCGCCGTCAGCTTCTCGCCGGTGAACGGGCACGTGATCGGCTTGATCGTGGCTGTCTGCGCCGGGAGGTCGGTGCCCGTGTAGCCGCGCAGCACCGCGAACGGCAGGCCGGACGCGCCGGCGACGTACCGGTTCGCCATGCCCGCGTGGCTGTGTTCCTCGATCTCCAGCGGTACCGGCCACTCGTGCTGGACGGCGTCGCGGAAGCGGTGCAGCGAGCCGACGCCCGGGTTGCCGCCCCACGAGAAGATCAGCTTGCGCGCGCAGCCCGCGCCGATGAGCTGGTCGTACACGATGTCGGGGGTCATCCGCACCAGCGTGAGATCCCGGCGGCGCTGCCGGATGATCTCCTGCCCGGCCGCGACCGGGATGAGGTGCGTGAACCCTTCGAGCGCGACGGTGTCGCCGTCGTGCACCAGCCGGGCCACGGCCTCCTCCAGCGACAGCAGCTCCGCCATCACACCCTCCACACCGTCCGGAGTGTTCGCATCACGCACACTCGTTCTGCCACCGAACTTAGCACGGCGACGGGTGGCCCGACCAGACGTCTTCCACCCAATGGATGACGCACGCACGTCGAAGGGGACTTTTCTCGCCTCGGCAGCGAGAAAAGTCCCCTTGGAGAGAAAAGTCAGCCGATCCGGATCAACCGCGAGCCGTGCGGCGGCACGGTGGAAGCCGTCCACGAGCCCCGGAACCGCCCGAGGTCCTTGCGTGCGACGAGGTCACGCACCGGCCGCGCGCCCGGAACGCCCAGGTCCACCGTGATGTCCGCCGGGGTGGCACCCAGGTTGTAGACCGCCGCGTACTCCTTGCCGTCCGGCGCCTTCTTCTTCCACACCTGCAGGTCCCCGCCGGTGACCCGGGTCGGATAAGAACCGGCGTGGTCGACCGCGATGACCTCGGGATTCGTCAGGATCGACCAGAACGTCAGCACGCTCTGCCGCTCGACGTCGGAGATCCCGTCCTGGATGCCCGACCCGGTGTTGTTGCCGACCGGCATCGAGTCCAGGTCCGGCCGGTACTGCGGCCCGAACACGCCCAGCCAGTCCGGCAGGTCCGCCCACCGCGCCTTCACCGAGCTGTCCCAGGTGGACACCGTCTCGCAGTAGCACTCGACGTCGGTGTCGACGCGCACGCCGTTGGCGTGGGGAGCCAGCGCGGCCCCGATGGACCGCGGTACCGGCCACGTGGTCGGCTCTACGCTGTCGGGCATGTCGCTCGTCGAACACGACCCCGCGCACCGGCTCTGGCTGCTGCGCACCCCCGAGAGCTCGTACGCCTTCCGGCTGGACGCCGACGACCGCCCGCGGCACGTCCACTGGGGCCCGCCGCTGACGCTGGCCCAGGCCACGCAGGTCGCCGCGCGCCGCAACCCGGCCGACAGCAGCTTCGACGAGCCCGGCGACGAACGGCAGGAGCTCCCGGCCGAGGGCGGCGCGTTCTTCGGCGTCGCGGCACTGGCCGTCCGATACGCCGACGGCACGTCGGCGCTCGAGTGGCGCTACGACGGCTTCGCACTCGAAGACGACACGCTCGTCGTGCGCCTCACCGACCGGCACTACCCGCTGGAGCTGTCCCTGCACTACCGCGTCCGCGGTGACGTCGTCGAGCGCTGGACGTCGCTGCGGCACACCGGTTCGGAAGAGCCCATCGCGTTGCTGCGCACGGATTCCGCGTCGTGGACACTCCCCCGGCGCGACGGCGTGCGGCTGAGCCGGACCTCCGGCGCGTGGAGCGCCGAGTACGGCCTGCTGCGGGAACCCCTGCCGGTCGGCGAAACCACGCTCACCAGCCGGCGCGGCGCCTCCAGCCACCAGGTGAACCCGTGGGTGATGCTCGACGCGGGCGACGCGACGGAGACCGCCGGCGAGGTGTGGAGCAGTGCGCTGGCGTGGAGCGGGAGCTGGCGGATCACCGTGGAGCGCACGCACACCGGCCGCGTCACGTGGACCGGCGGGTTCGGGCACGAGCACGTCACCTGGCGGCTGCAGCCGGGCGAAACGTGGGAGACGCCGGTGTTCGCCGGGCTCTACGCGGCCGACGGCTTCGGTGGCACGAGCCGGCGGTGGCACGCCTACGTCCGCGAGTTCGTCCAGCCGCACCCCGATGAGCTGCGGCCGGTCGTCTACAACTCCTGGGAAGCGACCGGCTGGGACGTCGACGAGCGAACCGAAACCGAGCTGGCGGCCGCGGCGGCCCGCGTCGGAGCCGAGCTGTTCGTCATGGACGACGGCTGGTTCGGCGCCCGCACCGGCGACTCGGCCGGGCTCGGCGACTGGACCGCCAACGAGCAACGCTTCCCGGACGGGCTGGGACCGCTGGTCGACGCGGTTCACGCGCACGGGATGCGGTTCGGGCTGTGGGTCGAGCCGGAGATGGTCAACCCGGACAGCGACCTCTACCGCGCGCACCCGGACTGGGTGCTGCACATGGCCCACCGCGAGCGCACGACGTTGCGCAACCAGCTCGT
The DNA here is from genome assembly GCF_040638975.1 of Amycolatopsis sp. NPDC024027. Lineage (NCBI taxonomy): Bacteria > Bacillati > Actinomycetota > Actinomycetes > Pseudonocardiales > Pseudonocardiaceae > Amycolatopsis > Amycolatopsis sp. NPDC024027. Next base: position 375,082 of record NZ_JBEZYY010000004.1, on the reverse strand, counting down.
GCTGAACTTCGCGCGGCCGGACGTCGCGGACTGGGCCCACCAGTGGCTCGAGCGCCTGGTCGGCGAGCACGGCATCGACTACCTCAAGTGGGACATGAACCGCGCGTTCACCGAGGCGGGCTGGCCGGCGGCGGGCCCGGACGCGCAGCGGCTGTGGGTCGGCCACGTGCGGGCGGTGTACGCGATCCTCGACCGGCTGCGCGCCGACCACCCGGACCTGCGGATCCAGGGGTGCGCGGGCGGCGGCGGCCGCACCGACCTGGGGATCCTCGCGCGCACGGACGAGATCTGGGCCTCGGACAACACCGACGCCGCCGACCGGATCACCATCCAGCACGGCTACGGCCAGATCTACCCCGCCGGCACGATGTCGGCCTGGGTGACCGACAGCCCGAACCCGGCCACGAAGCGGGAAGCGCCGCTGAGGTTCCGGTTCCACGTGGCGATGGCGGGCGTGCTCGGCCTGGGCGGCGACCTGCCGCGCTGGACGCCGGACGAACTCGCCGAAGTGGCCTCCCTCGTGGCGCTGTACAAGGAGATCCGGCCGGTGGTGCAACACGGCTCGCTGTACCGGCTGGCGGACCCTGTGGTCTCGGCGCTGACGGCGGTCCAGTACGTGCTCGGCGACTCCGTGGTCGTCATCTTCTGGCGGCGGCCCACGGAGTTCGCGCGGCCGTTCACCCCGCCGCGGCTCGCGGGGCTGGATCCGGCCGGGCGCTACCGCGACCAGGACGGCGTCGTGCACCACGGCGCGGTGTTGCTGAGCCACGGATTGGACGTCGATCTTCCCGGCAGCGGGTACGCGAGCGCGGTGGTGCGGCTGACGCGCGTCGGCTGAAATGTCGGTGACATCTGGGGCTTCGCCCCAGGTCGGGGGCTCCGCCACCCGAACCCCCGAAAACCGTCGGTGCCGTGACCTAGGCTGTCGGGGTGGCCAAGATCGCGGTGACCCGATGGATTCCCGACGACGCGGTGAAGCTCCTCGCCGAGGCAGGCGAGGTGGAGGTCTCCCCCGCCGATCGTCCACTGACGCCTGCCGAGCTGCACGAGTTCGTCGGCGGCGCGTCGGCCGTGGTCGGGATGCTGCACGACCGGCTCGACGGCGCGCTGGCCGACGCCGCCGGTCCCGGGCTGAAGGTGGTCGCGAACGTCGCCGTCGGGTACGACAACGTCGACGTCCCGGCGCTGGCCGAGCGCGGGATCGTCGTCACCAACACGCCGGGCGTGCTCACCGACGCCACCGCCGACCTCGCCTTCGGGCTGCTGCTCGCCGTCACGCGGCGCCTCGGCGAGGGCGAACGGCTACTGCGCTCCCGCACGCCGTGGTCGTTCCACCTCGGCTTCCTGCTCGGCTCCGGGCTGCAGGGCAAGACGCTCGGCATCGTCGGGTTCGGGCAGATCGGGCGGGCGATGGCGAACCGGGCGTCGGCGTTCGGGATGTCCGTCGCCTACTCCGGACGGTCCAAAAAGGACACCGACGCCGAATTCGTTTCGTTCGAGGAGCTGCTGGCGCGCTCGGACGTCGTCTCGCTGCACTGCCCGCTGACGCCCGAGACGCGGCACCTCGTCGACGCCGCCGCGTTGCGCGCCATGAAACCCGGCGCGTACCTGGTGAACACGACCCGCGGCCCGGTCGTCGACGAAGCCGCGCTGGCCGACGCGCTGGAAGCCGGGGAGATCGCCGGCGCCGCGCTCGACGTGTTCGAGAAGGAACCCGAGGTCGAACCGCGGCTGCTCGGCCGCGACGACGTCGTGCTCAGCCCGCACCTGGGCTCGGCGACGGTCGAGACCCGCACCGCGATGGCCGTGCTGGCCGCGCGCAACGTCGCGGCGGTGCTCGCCGGGCGTCCCCCACTGACGGAGGTGAAGCCGTGACCCGTGTCGTCATCGCGCCCGACAAGTTCAAGGGCAGCCTCACCGCGGTCGAGGCCGCGGAGGCGATCGCGCTCGGCGTGCGCGATGCCCTGCCGGACGCGGAAATCGTCACCTGCCCGGTCGCCGACGGCGGCGAAGGCACCCTGGATGTGCTGGAAGCCGCGGGCGCGCGAATCGTGCGGATGGCGGTCCGCGGGCCGCTCGAGGAGCCGGTTCAGGCGCGGTACGCGGTGCTGGACGGCACGGCGTACATCGAATCCGCGCGCGCGTGCGGCATCGAATTCGTCGAACCCTCGCCGGCGATAGCGCTGGCCGCGCACACCTGGGGCGTCGGCGAGCTGCTGGCGGACGCGCTGATCCACGGCGCACGGCGGCTCGTGCTCACGGTCGGCGGCACGGCCAGCACCGACGGCGGTGCCGGGATGCTGGGAGCGCTGGGCGCCGGCGTGCTCGACGCGTTCGGTGCGCCGGTCGGCCTGGGCGGCGGCACGCTGACGAGAGTGGCGTCGACGGAGCTGACGCCGGTGCGGGAGCGGCTGGCGGGCGTGCGCGTGGCGGTCGCGACCGACGTGACGAACCCGCTGCTGGGCCCGGAGGGCGCGGCGGCGGTGTTCGGGCCGCAGAAGGGAGCCGGACCTTCGGAGGTGGCGCTGCTCGACGAGGGACTGGGCCGGTGGGCCCACGCCCTGCAGGTGGGCGGCGCGCCGGACGTCTCGCGGGTGCCGGGCTCGGGCGCCGGCGGCGGAGTGGCGGCGGCGGCGATCGCGCTCGGGGCGAAAGTCGAGTCCGGGTTCGATCTCATCGCCGGGCTGACCGGGGTCGACCAGGCGCTGGACGGCGCGGACCTCGTGATCACCGGCGAGGGATCGCTGGACGAGCAGAGCTTGAACGGCAAGGCCCCGGCGGGCATCGCCGACCGGGCGCGGCCGCGCGGGGTGCCGCTGCTGGCGCTGGCGGGCCGGATCCAGCTCGACGCGGCGGGGCTGGCGCGGCTGGGCGTGGTGGGGAGCAGCGCGTTGATCGATCACGCGCCTTCGCTGGACCACGCTCGCCGTCATGCGGCGGAACTGCTGCGGGTCCGGGCGGCGGAGCTGGTCCGGGCGTGGCGGGCGAGCTGAGCACCGCCCACGATTCGCCCCGGGACAGGAGAACGGCGAAGGTGCTCCACCCGCGGGCGCCGCCGCGCGAGCGAACGGACCTTCCGCACCCGAGGGGCGAAAGGCCCGCCCGCCGCGGTCAGCTCGTGTGCTGGGGCAGCACGGCGAACGCCACGCCGCCCGCGTCGTCCTCTTGGACGTCGAGCACCTTGTCGTCCAGCAGCGCGGCTGCCTGGGGCTCCAGGAACACCTTCGGTCCCTGCTCCTCTCCCAGCACGCTGTCGCCTTCTGCCGGCTCGGGGGCCACCGACAGCGCCAGCTGGGCGCTTTCGCCGTCGGCGTTCTGGACCGCCAGGCGGAGCCCGGCGTCACCCTCCCCCTGGCTCGTCAGGGCGGCGATCGCCTCGGCGGCGGCTTCGGTCACGGTCAGCATCTTCGGCCTTCCCTTCGTCGCGGTCCGATGCACTGGTGCCCCACGCTAGGGGCGCCCGAACGGACGTGCAGTCTGAGCGGATCAGCCCTGGCGGGCGGCGCGAATGGCGTCCGCCACCGACTCGCCGGCGTAATCCGGCCGGGCGTCCACCCCCGGGCTGGAATGGCGGCGCGCCACGGTCTCCTCCGGGGCCACCGGCTCGAAGTCCGGCGGCGCGTCCTCGATCGTCTCGTCGAGTTCCGCCGCCGGTGTCGCCGCCAGCGGGCGCTCCGGGACCGGCTCTGGCTCGGCGTCCGGGACCTCTTCGGCCAGGCGCTGGTCCATCGGCTCGCCTTCGCGCATCTCCCGGGGCGTGGTGCCGTAGCGGTTCGCGGCGCTCCAGTGCTCGGGCGGCTCGATCCCCTCTTCGAGCGAGTCGACGCGCAGTTCGTCCTCGTCCAGCGCCTCGCTGGGGCTCAAGCTCTGCGGTTCGGCCGAGTCACGGTCACTCACTGGCCCTCCTGGCGCGTCGGAAATTTCCCGTCGCCGGTGACCTACCCCGGCCGGTGGGGCGGCGAAACCCCGCGGTGTCACCGGGATCACATTTCTTCAACCGGTTTAACACATTCACAAGTTTGTGAACGCGAGGTAGGTTGGGATCATGGCCACCACCAGGTGCGCACCGGAGCACCGGCTGCTCGCCACCGATCCGGACCGCCACCACGAGCTCGGCACGCACGCGGCGTGGTACGTCGTGGCCGGCGTGGTGACCACCGGCCTGCAGGCCGGCCTGTTCCTCCTGCTGCGCGACGAGCTCGGCTCCCAGGTGGCGAACCTGGTCGCGATCGCGCTCACCACGGTCGGGAACACCGAGTTCCACCGCCGCGTCACCTTCGCCGGACGCCCCAGCAACGCCGGAAAGCGGCACTTGCAGGACGTGCTCACCTTCGCCTTCTACGCCCTGTACGGCTCGGCCGTGCTGGCCGTCCTCGACGCCTTCGTCGACCGGCCGACGTCGTGGGAGGAAACCGGCACGCTGCTGCTGGCCAGCCTGGTCGGCGGGTTCGTGCGGTTCGCCGTGCTGCGCTGGTGGGTCTTCGCGCACCGCACCGGACCGGCCGCGGCCGCCCACACCGGCTAGCGTCTGCGGGCGTGGCGTCGGACGACATCAAGCCCCACTCGGGCGGCACCGAACCGGACTACCGCTTCACGCTGGCCAACGAACGCACCTTCCTCGCCTGGCTCCGCACGGCCCTCGGCCTGCTCGCGGGCGGGGTGGCCGTGCACCAGCTGGTGCCGTCGCCGGCCGCGGCGAGCGCGGTGCTCGCCGGGCTGTGCGTCGTGCTGGCCGCCGCCCTCGCCGCATCCGCGTACCCGCGGTGGCGGCGGGTGCAGATCGCGATGCGGGCCGGGGAACCCCTGCCGCCCAGCCGGATGATCCTGGGCCTGACGGGCGGCCTGCTGGCCCTCATCGTCACCGCGGCCGTGCTGCTGGTGGTCTCGTGAGTGACACGGAAGGCTGCGGACGGTGACGGCCACGAAAACCGGTCCGGCCGCCCGCTCTTCCCGCCGAGCCGGACGCCCCGGCCCGGACGCCGGGCCTCGCCGGAAGCGAATACCGCCGGTTCGCGATTATCGTGACGTCAAAATTGCCGACAAGCGGCTCGAGAGCCGGCCGTGACCACCCCTGCCGGCGCCCAGGCCGAGCGCACCGGGCTCGCCTGGCGGCGGACCGCACTCTCGTCCGCCGCCTGCACGGTACTGCTCCTGCACGCCGCCGCCCAGCGCCATTGGGGTGGCTCGCTGGTCCCCGCGTTGCTGGCTGCCGGGACATCGGTCCTGCTAGCAGCCATCGGGATGCACCGCGAACGAGCCCTGCGCACCGCCGAACCGGGGCCGCCGAGCCGCGTACTGCCCGCGATCGCGTCGCTGGCCGTGACCGCCACCGCCACTTCCGTGGTCGTCTTCCACTGACGAGTGAACTCGGCACATCCTGAAACCGATTAATCGCAATGTGCGCGGCAGGGTCGCGGGAACATCACGGTCGATACTGCTAACGGGGTATTGGTCGTTGAAATCTGGACTGACCCACCCGGAGGTGCTTACGATTACCCTGCGTCGCACGGACCGCAGAATGCACCTTGATCTACCCGAGCATCTGCGATGGATCAGTTACGGAGTGTTGAACCCCCGGCAGCGACGGTCGAGGGTCGGCCGGGGAGACGACCATGACAGCACCGCCGAGGACCACTGAACAATCCGCTTCGAGCCTTCGCGATTATCGCACCCCGGAGTCGATGCCCCGCCCGGGCGGACGGCTCACCAAGGAGGACCTCGACCCCCTCGTCAAGGACGCCGGCGAGGGCAACCCGGCCGCGATCCACTCGCTGCTGCAGATGATCGAGCCGGTGGTGGTCCGCTACTGCCGAGCGCGCATGGGCGGCCGCGACCTCTCCTACCTCTCGGCCGACGACGTCGCCCAGGAGGTCTGCCTCGCCGTGCTCAAAGCCCTGCCCGACTACCAGGACCGCGGCGGCTCCTTCCTCTACCTGGTCCACGCGATCGCGGCCAACAAGGTCGCCGACGCCTACCGCGCCGTCGCCCGGGACCGCTCCGAGCCCGTCCCCGAACTCCCGGAGCGCCCGCTGGTCGCCGGCAACGAGCCCGAGAGCCACGCGCTGCACCTCGACCTGGGCGCCCGCCTCGGCCGGCTGCTCGCCTCCCTGCCCCGCGTGCAGCAGGAGATCCTGACCCTGCGCATCGCCGTCGGTTTCTCGGCGACCGAAACCGCCGAAGCCCTCGGGATCTCCGCGGGCAACGTCCGCGTGACGCAGCACCGGGCCCTGACCCGGCTGCGCGGCATGATCCACGACGACGAGTTCTGACAGGCCACTTCAGCGGCGGGCGGGGAAACCTCGTTTACCCCCTGGAGGAGGTGGCCCCGCCCGCATCCAGCCCGTAGACCGTGCGGGCGTTGTGTTCGAACACGGCCAGGCGCTCGGCGTCCGACAGCGAGCTCGTCAGGGCGATCGCCGCGTCGAGGACCAGCTCGTAGGACGCCGCCAGTTCGCAGACCGGCCAGTCCGAGCCGAACAGCAGGCGCTCCGGGCCGAACACGTCGAGGACATGGTCGACGTACCGGCGCAGGTGCCCGACCTCCCAGCCCGACCAGTCGGCCTCGGTGACCAGGCCGGACAGCTTGCACACGACGTTCTCGCGCGCCGCCAGCGCGGCCACCCCGGACGCCCACGGCTCCCAGTCCCCCGCCGCGATCGGGGGCTTCGCCGCGTGGTCGAGGACCAGGCGCAGCTCCGGCAGCCGCAACGCCACCTCGGTCGCGGCCGGCAGTTGCGCGGGGCGGACCAGCAGGTCGAACGCCAACCCCGCCGCCGCCACGGTGCTCAGCCCGGCGACCACCTCCGGGCGCAGCAGCCAGTCGTCGTCCGGCTCGCCCTCCACCTGGTGCCGGATCCCGGCCAGCGGGCCGTCGAGCGCGGCCAGCCGGTCGGCGACGTCCGGAGCGGTGAGGTCCACCCAGCCGACCACGCCCGCGATCACCGGCTCCGCCGCCGCGGTGGCGAGGAACTCCGCCGTCTCCTCTTCCGACGGCACCGTCTGGACCAGGACGGTCGCGTGCACGCCCGCGGCCTTCGTCACCGTGCGCAGGTCGTCGACCGTGTACGGGCGGCGGATCGGGTCCATGGCCTCCCCCGCCATCCACGGGTACTCGCGCCGCGAGGGGTCCCACAGGTGGTGGTGCGCGTCGATCATGAGACTCCTTCGGCGATGACGACGTCGGCGCGCAGCAGTCCCGCGTCGGCCAGCTCGGTCCACAGGGCCGGCGGCACGACCGCCCGCGCCCGCCGCGCGTTCACGCTGACCTGCTCCGGATCATGCGCGCCGACGACCACCGACGCCACCACGGGATGCGCCATCGGCAGCGCCAGCGCCGCTTCCGGCAGCTCGACGCCGTGCCGCGCGCAGATCCGGGCGATCCGCCCGGCCCGCTCGACCAGCTCCGCCGGCGCTTCGGCGTAGTCGTAGACCCGGCCCGGTTCCGCGGTCGCCAGGATCCCGCCGTTGAACGCGCCCCCGACCACCACGCGGACGTCCCGTTCGGCGCACAGGGGGAACAGCTCGTCCAGCGCGGGCTGGTCGAGCAGCGTGTAGCGGCCGGCCACCAGCAGGACGTCCAGGTCGGTGCGGCGGACGAACTCGGCCAGCATCGGCGCCTGGTTCATCCCGGCCCCGAACGCCCCGATCACGCCCTGCTCCCGCAGGTCCCGCAGCGCGGGAAAGGCACCGCGCAGGGCGTCCTCGAAGTGGTCGTCGGGGTCGTGGACGTAGACGATGTCGACGCGGTCCAGTCCCAGCCGGGTCAGGCTGTCGTCGATCGAGCGCAGGACGCCGTCGCGGCTGAAGTCCCACCGGCGCTTGTACGCCGCCGGCACGGCGAAGCCCTGGTCGTCCTGGGCGCCGGCGCCGTCCGGGTTCGGCTCCAGCACGCGGCCGACCTTCGTCGAGAGCACGTACTCGTCCCGCGGGTACGAGCTCAGCGCCGCACCCAGCCGGGCCTCCGACAGGCTGAGGCCGTAGTGCGGCGCGGTGTCGAAGTAGCGGACACCTTCGTCCCACGCGCGCCGGACGGTCGCGGCCGCCGTCTCGTCGCTGATCGCGTGGTACAGGTTGCCCAGCTGCGCGCAGCCGAGCCCCAGCGGGGACAGGGAGAGTTCCAACGCGGTCACTCCTTCACCGGCGGTTTCCGGACCGGTCCGCGGCCGGTGTCGTCGCCGGAGCAGTCGTCTTCGAGGACGTGGAACAGGGCGGGTCCGTTACGCCGGGTCCGCCGGGAGCGGGCACCGGCTGCGCGCGGAGCCACCCGTTGTGGTGCGCGCTGGTGGGTCATCGCCCCTTCCCCGGCCGGGACATGGCACGCTGGGGAGCACCACCGAAACATCCGAGGTCTGTTGCAGGGAGGGCGGACGCGATGCCCGTCACCGATGTCGCGATCGACAAGATCAAGGACATGATCATCACCGGCGAGCTGGCGCCGGGCGACCGGCTGCCGAAGGAGGCCGAGCTGGCCCAGCGGCTCGGGCTGTCGCGCAGCTCCCTGCGGGAGGCGGTCAAGGCGTTGTGCCTGATCAGGGTGCTCGACGTCCGCCAGGGTGACGGCACGTACGTCACCAGCCTCGAGCCCAACCTGCTGCTCGACGCCATGACGTTCGTGGTCGACTTCCACCGCGACGACACCGTGCTCGACTTCCTGGCCGTGCGCCGGATCCTGGAGCCCGCCGCGACCGCGCTGGCCGCGCTGCACATGAGCGACGCCGACATCGCGGAGCTGGGCACGCTGCTCAGCGAGCTGGAGGACTCGCCGACCGTGGAAGCGCTGGTCGCCAACGACCTGCAGTTCCACCGCAAGATCGCCGACGGCTCCGGCAACCCGGTGCTCTGCTCGCTGCTCGACAGCCTCTCCGGGCCGACCGCCCGGGCCCGGATCTGGCGCGGCCTCACCCAGGAGGGCGCGGTCGCGAAGACCCGCGAGCAGCACACGGCGATCTACGAGGCCATCGCCGCGCGCGAGCCGGAACTGGCCCGCTCGTGGGCGACCGTGCACGTCGCCGGCGTGGAGCAGTGGCTGCGCAACGCCCTGGGCACCGCGGACGACCCGACCACCACGGACGAACCCGCCGCCGAGGCTTCCTGACACGCTCGCAGCACCTCCCCCTCCCGGACTTGTCGTGAGTGGTAACGCGGGTGAGAACCCGCGTTACCACTCACGACCAGCCGCGGCAGACTTGGAACGTCGGATCTTCACGGGGTGAGCGTCAGGTCTGGGGCTTTCCGCCCGCGTACCGGGCGATGATCAGCGCGACCAGGATGATGGCGCCGTAGATCGCCCCCTGCCACTCCGCCGTGACGTGCGCGTAGTTGAGCAGGCTGGACACCGACGACAGCAGCAGGACGCCGGTGAGGGCACCGACCAGGGTGCCCTTGCCGCCGTCGAGCGAGACGCCGCCGATCACCGCCGCCGCGAACACCTGCAGGATCATGCCGGATCCCTGGTTCGCGCCCAAGGCCCCGACGTAACCGGTGTAGGCGAGGCCGCCGATCGCGGCGAGGATCCCGGCGACGACGAACACCGCCCACGCGATCCGGTCGACGCGCACGCCCGCCGCCCGCGCGGCTTCGCGGTTGCCGCCGATCGCGTACAGCGCGCGGCCGACGCGGTGGTAGCGCAGCACCCAGCCGGCGACCGCGAACAGCAGCGCCGCCAGCCACACCGACATCGGCAGCCCGAGGAACGTCGTCGTCGCCAGGTCGGTGAACGAGTCCGGCAGGTTGAACAGCGTCTTGCCCTTGGTCGAACCGACCTGCACCCCGCGCAGCACGGTGAGCATGGCGAGCGTGACGATGAAGGCGTTCAGCTTCAGCTTCACGATCAGGAAGCCGTTGACGAACCCGACCAGCGCCCCGCACAGCGGGATCACCAGCAGCCCGATCGCGGCGGGCAGTTCGGCGCCGAAGCCCGCCGACGCCGCCGGGATCACGACCATCGCGCCCAGCGCGGGCGCCAGGCCCATCGTGGATTCCAGCGACAGGTCGAACTTCCCGGTGATCAGCACCAGCGACTCGCCCAGCACGACCAGCGACAGCGCGGCCGACGCGGTCAGGATGCTGACGATGTTGCTCCAGCCGACGAAGGTGTCGTCGACCAGGCCGCCGATGACGAACACCACGACCAGCGCCGGCAGCAGCGCGAGCTCACGCAGCCAGACGGCTTTGCGGCGACGGGGTGGGGCGGGCAGCTCCGTCTGCGGAGAGGTCATCACGTCGGTCACGAAAGCTCGACTCCTTCGATGTCGGCCACGAGGTCGCCGTCGGACCACCCGGCCTGGTGTTCGGCGACCACGGCCCCGGCGCGCAGCACCAGGACCCGGTCGCTCAGGCGCAGGTCGTCGAGCTCGTCGCTGACGATCAGCACCGCCTTGCCCTCGGCGCGCACCCGGTCGACGACCGCGAGCAGCGCCTCTTTCGACTTCACGTCCACCCCGGCGGTCGGGTTGATCAGCACGACCACCCGCGGGTCGCTCAGCAACGCCCGCGCCAGCACGACCTTCTGCTGGTTGCCGCCGGACAGGTCGGAAACCGGCTGTTCGGCACCCGCGGCCACGATGTCGTAGTCCTTCAGGGCCTGCGACGCCTTCGCGTGCCGCGTGGCCGGGGACGCGATCCCGCCGCGGCCCAGCTTGTCCAGGATGGACATGGTGGCGTTGTCGGCGATCGAGTGCGTCAGCACCAGGCCTTCGTGGTGCCGGTCGCGGGGCACGCACCCGATCCCGGCCCGCAGCGCCGCCGGGATGTCGCCCGGCCGCAGCGGCGAGCCGTCGACGCGGATCGTGCCCGCGGACGGCGTCCGCAGGCCGTAGACCGTCTCGGCGACCTGGTGCTTGCCGCTGGCGTTGCTGCCCGCGAGCCCGACGACCTCGCCGCGGCGGAGCCGGAACGAGACGTCCCGGAAGCCGTCGCCGGAGAGCCCGTCGACGCTCAGGATCTCCGCGGCGTCCGCTTCCAACGACTCCCGGGAAGCCGCGTCGCGCACCGACAGGCCGCCCGGCTCGCCCGTCATCGCGTCGACCAGCTCGGCCTTGCCGACCTCGGCCACCGGGGCGGTGAGCACGTGCTTCGCGTCGCGCAGCACGGTCACCGCCTGGCAGACCTCGTAGACCTCGTGCAGGTGGTGCGAGATGAACAGGAACGTCACCCCGCCCGCCTGCATCTGGCGCATCCGCTCGAAGAGCCGCTCGATGGCCTGGCTGTCCAGCTGCGCGGTCGGCTCGTCGAGGACGATGAACCGGGCGCCGTAGGACAGCGCGCGGGCGATCTCGACGAACTGCCGGTCCTCCACCGAGAGGTCCCCGGCGGGGGTGTCGACGTCGACGTGCACGTCCCACGAGTCGAGCAGCTCGCGGGCCTTGCGCCGCAACGACTTCCAGCCGATCGAGAACCCGCCGCCCGCCTGCCGGTTGAGGAACAGGTTCTCGGCGACGGTGAGCTGCGGGACGACCATCGCGTGCTGGTACACGCAGGCGATGCGCGCCTTCCACTCGTCCTGTTTGGACAGTGGTGGGGCCGGCTCGCCGCCGAACTCGACGTGCCCGGTGTCCGTGGCGGACAGGCCGGTGAGGATGGTGACGAGCGTCGACTTGCCGGCCCCGTTGCGCCCGACGAGCGCGTGCGACTCGCCGGGGTGCACGGTGAGACTGACGTCGTGCAGCGCCACGGTCGGGCCGTAGCGCTTTCCGACTCCTACGGCGCTGACCACCGGGACGGCGGATTCGCCGGCGGGCAGCGCGGTCACAGGTTGTTCCCCCAGAGAGCCTTGTCGTCCACGTTGGCCTTGGTGATGACGGGCGCGGGCAGCTGGTCCTCGAGGATGCCGGGGCTGATCTCGACGATGGTGCTGTCATGGTCGGTCGGCCCGGGCTTGAACGTCTCGCCCGCCATGGCCTTCTTCAGCCAGTACAGGCCGTACTTCGCGTAGGCGTCGGCCGGCTGGGACACGGTGGCGTCCAGCTCGCCGGCGCGGATCGCGGCCAGCTCCTGCGGGATGCCGTCGTTGGAGACGAGCACGATGTGCTTGGGGTCGCCGACCGGGAAGAACAGGTTCTTGCGCTTGAGCGCCTGCTCGGTCGGGGCCAGGTAGACGCCGCCGGCCTGCATGTAGACGCCCTTGATGTCCGGGTTCGCGGTCAGCATGCTGTCCAGGCCGGAGGACGCCTTGTCGGCCTTCCACTCGGCCGGGATCTCCAGCACCTGGACGCCGGGGTACTTGGACTTCATGCAGTCGCGGAAGGCTTCCGAGCGGTCGCGGCCGTTGACTGACGCGAGGTCACCCATGATCTGCACGACCTTGCCGGACTTGACCTTCTCGCCGATCGCTTCGCAGGCCTTGGTGCCGTAGGCCTTGTTGTCGGCCCGCACCACCATGGCGACCTTGCCGCTCTCGGGGGCGACGTCGACCGCGACGACCGGCACGCCCTTGTTCTCCGCCTGCTTGAGCCCGGCGACGATGGCCGCCGAGTCCAGCGGCGTCACGACCAGGCCCTTGACGCCCTGGTTGAGGAAGGTGCCGATGTCGGTGATCAGCTTCGCGGGGTCGCTGTCGGCGTTGACCGTCGGGAGGACGTCGACGCCCTCTTCCTTGGCCATCTTCGGCACGTAGTTGTTGTAGGCCTGCCAGAACGGCGAGGTCAGCAGGGGCAGCGTGGCCCCGACCTTGCCGCCGGCGCCGCCGCCTGCCGCCGGGGCGGCCGCATTGTCCTTCGTGGACCCGCACGCGGCCAGTACCAGGCCGCAGACGGCGGCCGTGGCGGCCACCTGGATCACCCTGTTGTGAAAGAGCACAGCGCGCACCGCATCCTCCTTGATGACAGCGGAAATCAAGTCTTGTTAGTCGTGGTGAACGGGACCGCGAGGACGCAGGCCGTACATGCCGCCGTCGACCGCGAGCGCGGTGCCGGTGGTCGAGGCGGAGCGGGGACTGGCGAGGTAGGCGATGGCGTTCGCGACCTCGTCGGCGGTGACCAGCCGGCCCATCGGCTGGCGGGCCGCGAGGGCCGCGCGTTCGGCCGCCGGGTCGTCGGCGGCGTCGAGCAGCCGGCCCACCCAGGGGGTGTCCGCCGTCCCGGGGCACACGCAGTTGACGCGGATCCGGTCGGGCAGGTGGTCGGTCGCCATGGCCAGGGTCAGCGAGAGCACCGCGCCCTTGCTGGCCGAGTAGAGCGCGCGGTTGGGCAGGCCCGCCCAGGCCGCGATGGAGCAGGTGTTGACGATCGCCGCGGACGGCGAGTTCTTGAGGTGCGGCAGCGCGGCCCGGGCCAGCCGGACCATGCCGACGACGTTGACGTCGAACACGCGGTGCCACTCGTCGTCGTCGTTGGCCGTGACGTCGCCCTGCGCGCCGATGCCCGCGTTGTTGACGAGGATGTCGAGGCGCCCGAAGCGTTCGATGACGGCGTCGATCGCCGAGCGGACTTCGTCATCGGAGGAGACGTCACAGCGGATGCCGTCTTCTCCGGGTTTGAGGTCGAGGGCCGCCACCTGGGCGCCGCGTTCGGCCAGCAAGGTCGCGACCGCCTGGCCGATGCCCGAGGCGCCTCCGGTGACGGCGGCCACCAGGCCCTCGAATTCACTCACTTGCGGTCTCCGTCCACTCGGGACCGTCCGGGAAGCGGAACCGGCGCAGCGTGGCGTCGTGCATGCGCGCGGAAAACCCGGGAGCGGTCGGGGCGAGGTAGTGGCCGCGCTCGACGACGGCCGGATCGGTGAAGTGCTCGTGCAGGTGGTCGACCCACTCGATGGAGCGGTCCGCGTCGGTGCCGGACACCGCCACGAAGTCGAACATCGACAGGTGCCGCACGAGCTCGCAGAGCCCGACGCCGCCGGCGTGCGGGCACACCGGGACGCCGAACTTGGCGGCCAGCAGCAGGATCGCGAGGTTTTCGTTGAAGCCGCCGACGCGGGCGGCGTCCAGCTGCAGCACCGAAATGGCGTCCGCCTGCAGCAGCTGCTTGAACACCACGCGGTTCTGGACGTGCTCGCCGGTGGCGACCTTGATCGGCGCGAGGGCCTTCGCGATCGCCGCGTGCCCGAGGACGTCGTCGGGCGAGGTCGGCTCCTCGATCCAGTACGGGTCGAACGGCGCCAGCTCGGTCATCCAGTCGACCGCGGCCTGGACGTCCCAGCGCTGGTTGGCGTCGACGGCGATCCGGATGCCGTCGCCGACCGTCTCGCGCGCCAGCTTCATCCGGCGGACGTCGTCCTCGAGGTTGCCGCCGACCTTCAGCTTGATCATCTCGAAGCCGTCGGCGACGGCCTGCTCGGCCAGCCGCACGAGTTTGGCGTCCGCGTACCCGAGCCAGCCGGGCGACGTGCTGTAGGCGCGGTAGCCCCTGGTCTCCAGGTGCTTCGTGCGTTCGGCGCGGCCGGGTTCGGCCGCACGCAGGATCTCCAGGGCCTCGGCCTCGGTGAGTGCGTCGCTCAGGTACCGGAAGTCGACGAGCGACACGAGCTCTTCGGGGGACATCTGGGCCGCGAACTGCCAGACCGGCAGGCCGGCGCGGCGCGCGGCGAGGTCCCAGGCGGCGTTGACCACCGCCCCGACGGCCATGTGCGCGACCCCCTTTTCCGGACCCAGCCAGCGGAACTGCGAGTCGCCGACGAGCGTGCGGGACAGGTCGCCGAGCGCGGCCGCGTCCTCCGGGACCGCACGGCCGACGACGTGCGGGGCCAGCGCGCGGATCGCGGCGGCCTGGACGTCGTTGCCGCGGCCGATGGTGAACGCGAGGCCGTAGCCGTCCGGGCCGCCGTCGGCGTGCAGCACCACGTACGCGGCGGAGTAGTCCGGGTCGGGATTCATCGCGTCCGAGCCGTCGAGCTCCTTTGACGTCGGGAACCGGACGTCGAGGACCTCCATGCCGATGATCTTCGCCATGGTCAGGCCTGCCTCGCGGTCTGGCGCTGCCGTCCGAGACCGTCGATCTCGAGTTCGACGACGTCGCCGTCGCGCAGGTACGGCTTCGGGTCGGGCTGCCCGAGCGCGACGCCCTCCGGGGTGCCGGTGTTGATCAGGTCACCCGGCCGCAGCACCATCACCTGGCTCAGGTGGTGGACGATCTCGGCCACGCCGAAGATCATGTCCTTGGTGGACGAGTCCTGCTTCTTCTCGCCGTTGACCCACAGCCGCAGGCCGAGGTCCTGCGGGTCGGGCACCTCGCTCGCGGGGATCAGCGCCGGGCCGAGCGGGTTGAAGTTCTCGCAGGACTTGCCCTTGTCCCACTGGGCGGTGCGGAACTGCAGCGCGCGCTCGGAGACGTCGTTCGAGACGACGTAACCGGCGACGTACTCCAAGGCTTCTTCGACGCTCTCGAGGTAGCGCGCGGTCTTGCCGATGACGACGCCGAGCTCGACCTCCCAGTCGGTGCTGACCGACCCGCGCGGGATGAGGACGTCGTCGCCGGGGCCGACCACGACGTCCGGCGCCTTCATGAAGACGACCGGCTCGGTGGGCGGCGTCGCGCCGGTTTCCTCGGCGTGGCGGCGGTAGTTCATGCCGATGCAGACGACCTTGCCGGGCTGGGCGATCGGCGAGCCGACGCGCAGCCCGGTCTCCGAAGCGGCCGGCAGCTCTCCCGCGGCGAGCGCGGCGGCGGCGCGCGCGATCCCGTCCGCGGCGAGGAAGCCGCCGTCGATGTCGGCGGTGAGGCCGCCCAGTTCGTAGGTCGTGCCGTCGCCGGCGCGCACGAACGGACGTTCACTCCCCGGCTCCCCGAGACGCAGCAGCTGCACGGATGTTTCCCTTCACCCACACCGACCAGACATCCGATGTATATCGCAGTCGAGACCGTCAATCCAGAGCCGTCGCCGAATCGGTCGCAAAATTGATCGGATCAGTGTCGGGGCATGGTCGGGTGAGCACGGGGTGTCACCGGTCACAGCCGGAATAGCGCCGGAGCGCTCCCCGCTGGTCCCGGAGAGGGAACGAAGGGACGTGCATGACCACCACGGCGGAACGTACCGCGCCGAGCCGGCGGGCGCAGCTGAAGTTCGTCCTCGTGCTGGGTGGCCTCACCGCGTTCGGGCCCCTGTCGATCGACATGTACCTGCCCGCGCTGCCCCGGATGGCGGCCGACCTGCACGCGACGGACAGCACGGTGCAGCTGACGCTCAGCGCGTTCATCGTCGGACTGGCCCTGGGCCAGCTGGTGCTCGGCCCGCTGTCGGACGCGTTGGGCCGCCGCCGCCCGCTGCTCGCGGGGCTGGCGCTGTACGTCGTGGGCTCGGTGCTGTGCGCGGTGAGCCCGGATGCCTGGCTGCTGGTCGCGGCGCGGTTCGTGCAGTCCCTCGGCGCCGCGGCGGGCATCGTGATCGCCCGCGCCACCGTGCGGGACCTCTTCGAAGGCACCGCGATGACGAAGTTCTTCTCGACGTTGATGCTGGTCAGCGGGCTGGCGCCGATCCTGGCGCCACTGATCGGCGGGCAGCTGCTGAACTGGACGTCGTGGCGCGGGGTGTTCGTCGTGCTGACGGCGTTCGGCGCGCTGCTGCTGGCCGTGGTGGTGTTCTTCCTGCCGGAGCCGTCGGCCGCGCGGTCCCCGCTCCGGCTCGGCCCGGTGCTGCGGACGTACGGGCGGCTGGCGCTGGACCGGTCGTTCGCCGGCTACGCGCTGGCGTCCGGGCTGTTGTTCGCCTCGATGTTCGCCTACATCTCGGGCTCGTCGTTCGCGCTGCAGGGCGTGTACGGGCTCAGCCCGCAGGCGTACAGCGTGGTGTTCGGGGCGAACGGCGTCGGGATCGTGCTGGCGGGCCAGCTCAACGGCCGGCTGGTCGGCCGGATCCGGGAGCGGGCGTTGCTGCGGTCCGGCCTGCTGCTCGGCGTGACGGGCGGCGCCTTCGTGCTCGCTTCGGTGCTGTTCCGGGCGCCGCTGGCGCTGCTCCTGGTGTCGCTGTTCCTGCTGGTGTCGAGCATCGGCCTGGTGATGCCGAACGCGAGTTCCCTGGCGCTGGCTTCACACGCACGCTCGGCCGGGGCGGCTTCGGCGCTGCTGGGAGTGCTGCAGTTCGTGGTGGGCGCGGTGGCGACGCCGCTGGTCGGCCTGGGCGGACCGGGAACGGCGGTGCCGATGGCCGCGACCATGGCCGGGTTCGCGGTGCTGGCCCTGGTGGCGTACCTGGCACTGACCCGCGATCACGCCGTGACCGCTTCGCCGGCCGGACCTCCTACTTCCTGAGCAGGCGCTCCAGCTCGTCGCCCGCCGGTTCGTGGCCGGCGTCGGCGATCCGCTGCAGCTCCAGCAGGTCGCCCGCGGCGACCGCGCGCCGGGTGAGCAGGGCCCCGGCCCGCTCGCAGCCTTCGTCCAGCAGCTCGCTCAGCTCCTCGACGTCCCCGCGGGCGTCGGCGAGGTCGGCCAGCCGGTCGAGCGCGGTCTCGTTGCCTTCGTCGGCCAGCGCGCGCAGGGTTTCGTGGTCGGTCATGCGGTCAGCATGCAACCTTGCCCCTGGGGCAAGGTCAAGTGCGAGGATGGCCGGGTGCTCACCATCGGACAGCTCGCCGGGTACGTCGGGGTCACGGCCAAGACGATCCGCGTCTACCACGCGAAGGGCCTGCTCCCCGAGCCGGAGCGCGACAGTTCCGGGTACCGCCGGTACCGCGCGTCCGACGCGGTCGAGCTGATCAAGGTCCGCACGCTCGCCGAGGCCGGCGTCCCGCTGGCCCGCATCCGCGAACTCCGCTCCGGCGACGGGCTCGCCGCGGCGCTCCGGCGCATCGACGACGACCTGGCCGCCCGGATCGAGGCCCTGCAGGCCACCCGCTCCCGGCTGCGGCGCCTGGCTTCCGGCCGGTTGTCACCCCTGCCGGACGAGGTGGTGGCGTACCTCGCCCGGCTGCCGGGCCTCGGGTTCAGCGAGCGGTGGGTGACGCTGCAGAGCGACCTCTGGCTGCTGGTGTTCGCCACCCAGCCGGAAACGGCTCGCACGAACTTCCGGGACCAGTCGGCGATGCTCGACAACCCGGAACTGCTGTCCCTGGTCCTCGAGTACGACCAGGTGCACGACCTCGACCCCCACGACCCGCGCGTCGACGCACTGGCCGACCGGCTCGTTGCCGCGACCCGGGCCCGCTACGGCGCGGAACTGCCCGCGTACGAGCGGGGTTCGGCGATTCCGGCGCTGGTGCAGGGTGCGGTGAACGCGTCGTCCCCGGCCTGGCGACGGCTCGACGCCCTCCTGCGGGAACGCCTCAGGTGAGCGACGCCAGGTCCGCCGTCTTCAGCTGCTCCGCCGTCACCTTCGTGTGGCCGTCGACCAACGCCGAGAGCGCGTCGCCGTCGTCCCACATGTTCACGTTCATCGCCGCCGCCACTTCGCCCTCGCGCAGCCAAAACGCCGTGAACTCGCGGGAGGCCAGGTCGCCGCGGATCACCAGTTCGTCCGAGGCCGGGTCCGCCAGGCCGCGGTACTCGCAGCCCAGGTCGTACTGGTCGGTGAAGAAGTACGGCGAGGCCAGGAACGGCTCGTTGCCGCCCAGCAGGTTCTGCGCCACGTGCGCGCCCTGGTCCTTCGCGTTCGCCCAGTGCTCCACGCGGACGCGGCGCCCGAAGCGCGGGTGGAAGTGGGCCGCGATGTCGCCCACCGCGTAGACGTCCGGCGCCGATGTGCGCAGGCCCGCGTCCACGGCCACCCCGCCGTCGTCCGCCAGCTCCAGGCCCGCCGCGTGGGCCAGCTCCACCCTCGGGGCCGCGCCGACCGCGATCAGGACCACGTCCGCCGTCAGCTCTTCGCCGCCGGTCAACCGCACGCCGCGGACGCCGTCCGGGCCGCCCGTGATCTCCGCGACCTGCTCGCCCAAGCGGTAGTGCACGCCGTTCGAGACGTGCAGGTCCCGGAACACCCCGCCGACCGTCTCGCCGACCACGTTCGCCAGGGGCACCGGCACCGGGTCGACGACCGTCACCTCCGCGTCGTGCTTCCTGGCCGCCGCGGCCGCTTCGGAGCCGATCCAGCCGGCGCCGACGATCACCACGCGCTCGGCCGCGGCGAACGCCGAACGCAGCTTGAGCGCGTCGTCGAGGGTGCGCAGCGTGTACAGCCCGGGCAGGTCGCCGCCGGGCACCGGCAGCGGGCGCGGCCGGGAGCCGGTCGCCAGCACCAGCCGGTCGTAGCGGTGTTCGCCGCCCGCGTCGTCGAGCACCAGCCGGGCGCCGAGCTCGAGCCGGGTCGCCGTGACGCCGGCGCTGAAGCGGATGTCCTTCTCGGCGTAGAACTTCTCTTCGTGCACCCAGTCGGGCTCGTCGGCGTTGCCCAGCAGCACGCCCTTCGACAGCGGCGGCAGCTCGTACGGGCGGTGCGGATCCGAGCCCATCAGCAGGATTTCGCCGGTGTACCCGCGTTCGCGCACCGCGGCCGCCGCGGATGCCCCACCCAGGCCCGCACCGACGATGACGATCTTCCGCGGTTCCGACATCCAGACCTCCCGGGACGGCTCGTGCCCCGGGACGCTACTCCCGAACCGGCCGCGCCACGACCGGAGCTACGCCGAAAACCCGCGAAGCGCAAGACAAAACCCGCGAGTAGGCAGATCGGGTGAACCCGCGTCATAGCTCCGCCGGGGGCCGCTCCCACCCTCGCACGAAGCACGACCACGACAAGGGAAGCGGAGGGCGGCGACCATGAGTCGGGGCGAGTGGTCGATCGGCTGCCGAGATCTGGCCGGCAGGCGCAGGGACGTGACGGTGTTCGTCAGCAACGACAAGGTGGTGCTGGTCGCGCCGCCGGGCGAAGCGGCGGTACTCGGGCCGCTCGACGTCGGACGGCTGCGGGCCGCCCTGCGGGACGCGGTCGTCGCGACGGCCGACGAAGAAGAAAGCTAGCCGGGGGTCGACCCCGGCAATACTGACAACTACCGTTCCTACTTTGCAGTAGGTTAGAGTCCGTCCCGACTGAAGGGACCGGCCATGACGACCTACTTCGTGACGGGCGCGACGGGCTTCATCGGAAAACGCCTGGTCGCGCGGCTGCTGAAGCGGCCCGAGACGTCCGCGGTGTACGCGCTGGTGCGGGAGACCTCCCGCGAGCGCCTGGCCACCTCGGCGCGCGACTGGCCGGCCGCGGACAAGCTGCACCCGGTGCTCGGCGACCTCGCCGAACCCCGGCTCGGTGCCGACCCCGCCGATCTGCCCCACCTCGACCACGTCGTCCACCTCGGCGCGATCTACGACCTCACCGCCGGCGAGGACGCCAACCGGCACGCCAACGTCGAGGGCACCCGGCACCTGCTCGCCTTCGCCGCCGCGGCGCGGGCCGGGCTCGTGCACCACGTGTCGTCGATCGCCGTCGCCGGCGACCACGCCGGGCGGTTCACCGAGACCGACTTCGACCTCGGCCAGCGCTTCGGCTCGCCGTACCACGCGACGAAGTTCCAGGCCGAAAAGCTCGTCCGCGAGCAGTCGCTGCCCTTCCGCGTCTACCGGCCCTCGGCCGTCGTCGGCGACTCGCGCACCGGCGAGATGGACAAGGTCGACGGGCCCTACTACTTCCTCCCGGCGATTTCGCGGCTGGCCGCCCTGCCCCGGCGGCTCCCGCTGGCCGCACCCGACCTGGGCGCGACGAACCTGGTGCCGGTCGACTACGTCGTCGAGGCGATGGACTTCCTGATGCACCGGGACGCCCCCTCGGGGACGACCTACCACCTCGCCGCCGCGCGCCCGCAGCCGCTCAACTCCGTCTACAACGCCTTCGCGCGCGCCGCGGGCGGGCCGGTGATCCGGGCCGTGCTGCCCGCCGGGCCCTCGGGCGCGCTGCGGCGTGCGGGTGGCCGCCTGGCGCACGCGGCCGCGGCCGGGCTCGACCGCGTGCCGTGGGGGCGCTGCGGCGCCCGCGCGGCCGTCCTGGACGAGCTCGGCGTCCCCTTGGCCGTGCTGCCGCACCTGACCATGGACGTCGTCTTCGACACCGCACGCACCACGACAGCGCTGTTCGGCAGCGGCCTCGAGCTCCCCGAGCTGCGGGACTACGCGGCGCCGCTCTACCGGTACTGGCAGGCCCACCTCGACCCCGACCGCGCGCGCCGCACCCACGGCCTGGCCGGGCGGACGGTGCTGATCACCGGCGCGTCGTCCGGGATCGGCCGCGCGTCGGCGCTCGCCGTGGCCCGCAAGGGCGCGAAAGTGATCCTCGTGGCGCGCCGCGCTTCGGAGCTCGAAGAGGTGCGGGCGGAAATCCTCGCGGCCGGCGGCACCGCCGCGGCGTACCCGTGCGACCTCACCGACGGCGACGCCGTCGACGCGCTGGTCAAGGACGTGCTCGGCGACCACGGCGCGGTGGACGTGCTGGTGAACAACGCCGGCCGCTCGATCCGGCGCTCGGTCGCGCTGTCCACGCAGCGGTTCCACGACTTCGAGCGCACGATGGCGATCAACTACTTCGGCCCGGTCCGGCTGATCCTCGGCTTCCTGCCGTCGATGGCCGAGCGCCGGTTCGGCCACGTCGTCAACGTCACGACCCAGGGCCTGCAGACCGACACCCCGCGCTTTTCGGCCTACCTGGCGTCGAAGGCGGCCCTGGAGGAGTTCGGGCTGACGGCCGGGCGCGAGACGCTTTCGGACGGCGTCACGTTCACGTCGGTGCGGATGCCGCTGGTCCGGACGCCGATGATCGCGCCGACCGGCTACCGCGGGATCCCGTCCAGCAGCCCGGAACGCGCCGCGGCGCTGGTGGTGCGGGCGTGCGAGGAGCGGCCGGAGATCCTCAGCCTCCCCGAAGGCCGCGCCGCCGAACTGGCGACGCTCGCCGCGCCGAAGCTCGCCCGGTTCGCCGCGCACCTGGCCTACCGGGCGATGCCGGAGTCCGCACCCGAGGCACGCGGCCTTCCCCACCGGTCCGCCCCGGCATCGGTCGCCGCGGCGGTGACCCGGCTCATCTGGC
The DNA here is from genome assembly GCF_040638975.1 of Amycolatopsis sp. NPDC024027. Lineage (NCBI taxonomy): Bacteria > Bacillati > Actinomycetota > Actinomycetes > Pseudonocardiales > Pseudonocardiaceae > Amycolatopsis > Amycolatopsis sp. NPDC024027. Next base: position 353,209 of record NZ_JBEZYY010000004.1, on the reverse strand, counting down.
GCCGCCGCGCCTGATACCCACGAACCCTGGTCTCCCCGGCCATGCCGGAGTCCGCGCCCGAGACAGGCGGCCTCCCCCGCGTCGATGCCCCGACTCATCTGGCGACACCGTGCCTGATTCCCGCGAATTCCGCCGAAACGGTGGCACGCGACCGACGGTACTTCTACCCTCGCGCGAGTCCCGTACACCCGTGCGGGCTTCAACTGGGGAGTTCGAAATGCCGGTATTCAGCGTAGACAGCTCAGGGCAACGCAGCGCCGCGACCGACAAGACGGCCGTGATCGGCACCGCGCGGCGCACCCTCGGGTGAGTCCGGCCGGGGCCGGGCACGTGCCCGGCCCCGGTTCGGGGCCTTCGCGGGCGGTTTCCGCCGCACCCGGTGCCGCGAATGACTCATTCGCGGCGCCGGAGGTCCCGAATGAGTCATTCGCGACCTTCCGGCGGGCATCCGGGTGCGGTCCGCCGGGTGCGGTGGACCGGCCGCTACCATCGCTTCCCGGGGTGTGATCAGGAGCGGAAGGCGGGCGGGGCGTGGCCGTGGCGAGTCCTGCGCACATCGCCACGACGCCGGCGCCCGGCAGGCAGCGCCGGCCGCTGCTGCGCTGGAGCGTCCACGCCGGCTGGGTGCTGCTGCTCGCGCTGGCCACCGAACTCCGCGTCGGCCGCTTCGGCTTCCACCCCTCCGACCAGGGCTTCATCCTCGCCCAGGCGTGGCGCGTGCTGCACGGCGAAGTCCCGCACGCCGACATCATCTCCGCCCGCCCGCTGGGGTCCGCGGTGCTGCACGTCGCCGACTTCGCGCTGCCGATGCCGCTGTTCTTCGGCTCCAGCTTCCTGTCCATGATCGAGATCATCGTGGCCACGATCGCGTTCGCCACGCTGGTCACGCGGCGCCGGGTGCTCGACTGGGGCCCCGGGATGACGGCGCTGGTCGCGGCCGCGTCGCTGATCAACCTCAACGCGTTCCCGCTGATGGCGTGGCACACCGTGGACGGCATCGCGCTCACCGCGTGCGGCGCGTGGGCCCTCGACGCGGGGCTGGGCAGCGGCCGCGCGCTCGCCCGCCGCGGCGGGCTGGTGCTGCTCGGCTGCGCGGCGTTCGTCAAGCAGAGCTTCGCGCTGGCCGCCGTGATCGGCGTGCTGTGGCTGCTGCTGCACCCGGCCACGCGGGCGGGGGCGCTGCGCACGGCGAGCTGGTGGCGCCGGCTGGTCCTCGACCTCCTCGCGCTCGGCGCGCCCGGGCTGGCGTACGTGGCGTGGGTGAGCCTCGGCGGCGGCTTCGCGGAGATGGTCGAGCAGCTCACCGGCGGCGTGCCCGCCTACGGCGAGCGGCTGCTCGGGCTGTGGCTCGACGACCCGGAGGTGCTGACCAGGGCACCCGTGCGGGAGCTGACCTTCTTCGCCGCGATCGCCGTCGTGCTCCTGGCCGTCCGGCTGCCGGGTGACCGGCTGGGCGTGGCCGGGCGGATCGCGTCCTGGGTGCTGGTGCTGGCGGGCGCCGCGGCGGTGGTCTGGACCGTCGTCGACGGCCGGTTCACCGGCTCCTCGCGCTGGGCGGACGTCCTGTGGTGGATCGTCGCGGTCAGCGTGCCGGTGAACGCGGCCGTGCGGCGGAAGGTGCCCTGGGCCGGCCTGCTCGTGCTCGCCACCGGGTTCATGACCAGCCTGTCCTGGGGCAACGACACCCCGACGCTGCTCACCGGCACCCTGGCCCTGACGGCGTTGCTGCTGCTGGGCCACCTGGTCCCGCCCCGCCCGCGGCCGGGCTGGACCCGGGCGGTGACGGCGACGGCCGGGTGTGTGGCGGTGGCGGTCTGCGGGTGGGTCGTCGTCGCCCGCCACGACCAGGCCGCGTACCTCGACCTCGGGCACGACCGGCTGACCGAAGACCTCGGGGCGGTCACCCCGGCGATGGCCGGCATCCGCACCAACCCCTCGACCTTCACCTTCGTCCGGCAGATCCGCGACTGCCTGGACCGCTTCCCGGCCGCGCGGACGGCGATCCTGCCGGACAGCCCGTTCGCCTACCCCGCGTTCGGCCTGCGCAACCCGTTCCCCCTCGAATGGCCGCTGCCGCTGGAGATCGTCGGCACCGCGCCCGAGCGCATGCTCGCGAGGGCGGACGAGCTGAACCGCGAAGGCGGCTACCTGGTCCTGTTCGAGACGGACTCGATCCGGATGCTCGCGACGGGCGGCCCGGTACCGGAGTCGATCCCGCCCGACACACCGGTGTTCGACTACCTCGGCCTGGAAAAGGCGATCCAGGCCCGGCTCACCGGCCGGGCCGTGACCTGCGGCAGCTTCGTCGGCAAGTACGCCCCCTGACTCAGGAAGCCTGCTCGCGGCCCCGCATCAGGTCGAACATCGCCCGGGGGACCTCGCCGTCCCCGAACAAGCTCTCGAGCAGGACCGCTTCGTCGACCGGGTTCGCGCTGCGGGTGAACATGGCCGCCTCGTACTCGGCGAGCGCCGCCTCGACATCGCCGGGGTGCGCGGCGAAGGCCTGGCCGAGTTCGGCGCCGTCGAGCATGGCCAGGTTCGCGCCTTCACCGTTCGGCGCCGTGAGGTGGGCGGCGTCGCCGACGAGGGTCGCGCCCGGCACGCGGTCCCAGCGGAGCCCGATCGGGAGGGCGTGGTACGGCCGCAGGACCGGGGCGGTGTCGGCGGCGGTGATCAGCGCGGTCAGCTCCGGGGCCCAGCCGTCGAACTCCGCCGCGATCCGTGCCGCGGCCGCGGCGGGATCGGTGAAGTCGATGGCGGCGAACCAATCGAGCGGGCGGGTGAGCGCCACGTAGGCGTGCAGGGTGTCACCGCTCTCCCGGTGCGCGTTGATCGCCTCGTCCGGTGTTCCGCCGTTGGCGGCCATGGAGCCGCCGCCGACCGCGGCCGCGGTGGCCGGGTGCCGGGTGTCGGCGTCGAACAGGTAGGTCTCGACGCACGCCTCGCCGACGTACTCGGGAGTGGCGCCGGTGAGCAGGGGCCGGATCTTCGACCAGGCACCGTCGGCGCCGACCAGGAGGTCCGTGCCGACGGTGCTCCCGTCGGCGAAGGCGACCTCGTGGCGGCCGTCGCCGAGGGTGCGGGCCGCGGTGACCTTCCGTCCCCAGTGGACAGTGCCGTCCGGGAGCGCGTCGAGCAGCATCCGCCGCAGGTCCGCGCGCAGCACCTCCGGGCGGCCGCCGGAGCCGTCGTCGGGCTTCTCGAACAGGAGGCTGCCGTTGCGGTCGAGGATCCGCATCGCCTGGCGGCCCTCGAGGACCAGGCCGCGGAACTCGGCCGTGAGCCCGGCCGCCTCGACGGCGAGCTGCCCGTTGTAGTCGTGGATGTCGAGCATCCCGCCCTGCATCCGGGCCGTCGGGGAGGACTCGGCTTCGTAGACCTCGGCCGGGATGCCGTGGACGTGCAGGACGCGGGCGAGGGTGAGGCCGCCGAGGCCGGCGCCGATGATCGTGACGTGCATGGGTGCTCCTTCGGGGTCGGTGTGACACCCCGAAGGCTGGCGAAGATCACTGGCGCGGACCGCACACGGAGCTGGCACGCCGCTGGCAGCCGCTGTCAGTCGGCCAGCAGGTCGTCCGGGCTGCCGCTCGCCAGCCCCGCCAGGACGCCGAGTGCCGAGGCGAGCGTCTCCACCGGTGGGGCCGACACCGCGATCCGGACCGCGTTCGGCGCGTGGCCCGGCAGGACCGCGAACGCCGCCGCCGGGGACAGGGCGATCCCCCGGCGGGCCGCCGCCGCGACGAACGTCTCCGCCCGCCACTGGTCCGGCAGCTCCCACCAGCGGTGGTACGACGCCGGATCGCCGCGCAGGCCCGGCAGCTTCGCCGCCACCACCGATGCCCGCGCGGCCGCGTCACGGCGTTTCGCCGCCTCGATCTCCGCCAGGGCGCCCGTCACGATCCACTGCGTCGCCGCCTCGACGGCGAAGCGCGACGCGGCCCAGGCCCCCGAGCGCACCGACGACGCCAGCCGGGCCGTCCACGCCGGGGGCGGCACCAAAAACCCCGCCGTCAGGCCCGGTGCGACCCGCTTGGACAGGCTGTCGACGAACACCGTGCGCTCCGGCGCGTACGCGGCGAACGGACGTACCTCGTTGCGCAGGAACGTGTAGATGCCGTCCTCGATCACCGGCAGGTCCAGGCGGCCCACGACGTCGGCGAGCTCGGCGCGGCGCTGCGGCGGCATCGTCGTGCCGAGCGGGTTGTGCAGCGTCGGCTGGACGTAGAGCGCGCGGACCGGCCCGGCCGCGGCGAGCGCCGCCGGCACCAGCCCGGACTCGTCGGTTTCGATCGGCACGAGTTCCACGCCGAGGCGCGACGCGAGGGCCTTCACCACCGGGTACGTCAGCGACTCCACGGCGAGCCGCTCCCCCACCGGCACGAACGCGGCGATCGAGGCCGCCAGGGCCTGCCTGCCGTTGCCGGTGAACAGCAGCGCTGCCGGGTCCGGGCGCCAGTCGCCGCGGGCGAGCAGGCCGGCCACCGCCTCCCGGGCCACCGGGGTGCCGGCGGCGCCGATCGGGTGCAGGGCCGCGGTCAGGACGTCGGCGCGCAGCAGCGGTTCGAGCGCGCGGGCCAGCCGCGCCGACTCCTCCGGCAGGACGGCGAAGTTGAGCTCGAGGTCGACGCGGGCGCCACCGGGTTCGGCGAGCGCGGGTTCGGGCGGTGGCTTCGCCGCGCGGACGAACGTGCCGCGCCCGACCTCGCCGACGGCCAGGCCACGCCGGACGAGCTCGCCGTAGACGCGCGCGGCGGTGGAGCCGGCGATGCCGCGCTGCCGTGCGAAGCGGCGCTGGGGCGGGAGCCGGTCGCCGGGGCGGAGGCGGCCCGCCTCGATGTCGGCGGCGAGGGCGTCCGCGACGACGCGGTAGTCGTCCATGATCCCCTTCCCGCCGGAAACGCTCCCGGCGAGCATGATCCCACCCGGGCTAGATTGAGGGTGGAGGTGCCATGACCGACCAGATCTGGACCGAAGTCGACGACTACCTCGCCGGCGCGCTGCTCGCCCCCGACCCGGTGCTCGACGCCGCATCGGCCGATGCCGACGCCGCCGGGCTGCCGCACATCGCCGTCGCGCCCAACCAGGGCAAGCTGCTCCACCTGCTGGCCCGGCTCGCCGGGGCGCGCACGATCCTGGAGATCGGCACGCTCGGCGGGTACAGCACCGTCTGGCTCGCCCGCGCGCTGCCGGCCGGCGGCAAGCTCGTGACCTGCGAGTACGAGCCGAAGCACGCCGAGGTCGCGCGGGCCAACCTGGCGCGGGCGGGCTTCGGCGAGGACGTCGTGGACATCCGCGTCGGCGCCGCGCTCGACACGCTGCCGACGCTGACCGGGCCGTTCGACTTCGTGTTCATCGACGCCGACAAGGTCAACCTCGCCAACTACGTGCGCGCCTCGCTGGCGCTGGCGCGGCCGGGCACGGCGATCGTCGTCGACAACGTCGTCCGGCAGGGCCGGGTGGCCGACGCGAGCAGCGACGACCCGAACGTCCGCGGCGCGCGCGAGATGTTCGACCTGCTGGCCACCGAGGACCGGATCGACGCGACCGCGGTCCAGACCGTCGGCGGCAAGGGGTACGACGGGTTCGTGCTCGCCCTGGTCCGCTGACTCACCGCGCGGGCCGCGCGCTGCCCGGCAGCGGCCGGGCCGGCAGTCCCCGGTGCGCGCCCGTCATGAACGCGCGCCAGATGTCGGCCGGGACGACGTCACCGGTCAGCTTCCGGCCGCTCGCGTCCTTCAGCCGCCGCTCGTCGTCGGAGCCGACCCAGACCGCCGTCACCAGCTGCGGGGTGTAGCCGACGGCCCAGGCGTCCTGGTTGTCGGGGCTGTTGCCGTGCTCGGCCTCGCCGGTGCGCAGCGCGGCCGGGCGGCCGCCGGGCAGCACCGAGCCCAGCGTGCCGGTGACCTCCGCGGCGACGCGGCGGCTCGCGTCGCCGTCGCCGAACGCCGGGCGCGCGGTGTCCGGGCTTTCCCAGACGACCGAGCCGCTTCCGTCACGCACCTTCGCGACCAGGTGCGGAGCAGCGCGCCGGCCATCGGCGGCGAAGGTCCCGTAGGCGCCCGCGACGTCCAGCGGCCGCAGCGGGTACCGGCCGATGACGATGCCCGCCCCGATCAGGAAGCCGTCCTTTTCGCGCAGGGTCGGGACACCGTCGACGGCCTCCGGGATGCCGGCCTGCCGCGCGGCTTCGCTCAGCGCGTCCGGGCCGAGCTTCTTCGCCAGCGCGATGAACGGGCCGTCGGCGTGCGCCGCCATCGCCGAACGCGGGGTGCACTTCGGGCCGCAGACGTCCGGGTACTGGAAGTTCTCGCCGAGGAACTCCACCTTCGACGGCGACGGGATCGGCCGGTCCGGGCCGTAGCCGTGGTCCAGCGCCGCGGCGAGCGTGAACGGGTGGAACGCCGTGCCGAGCGCGTGCGGGCTGCCCGCGTAGTCGCGGACACCCTGGTCACCGCCGTAGTAGGCGCGCACGGCCCCGTTCGCCGGGTCGATCGCGACGACGGCCCCGCGGAACTCCTTCGGCTCGCCGTCCAGCCTCTCGCGCAGGGCTTTCTTCGCCGCGTCCTGCCGGCTGCGGTCCAGCGTCGTCTCGACGGTCATGTTCCCCTGCTGGAGCCGGCCGAGCGGGAAGCCGTCGCGCTCCAGCTCGGCGAGGACCTGCTGCTTGACGTGGAACTCGTCGTAGGTGACGCGGCCGGCGCGGGTCTCCGACGGCGGCTGGATCTCGCCGCCGGGGTAGGCCATCGCTTCGCCGTCCTTGACGTACCCCCGGCTCACGAGCTTGTCGCGCACGTACTGCCAGCGCCGGGCGGCGTGGAGGTCGCCCGAGGCGGCGGGGTCGTGGACCGACGGCGACTGGATCATCCCGGCGAGGAAGGCGGCTTCGCTCCAGGTGATCGAGCCGTCGAGCTTCTTGCCGAAGTAGGCGTTCATCGCCGCCGCGGGGCCGAACGTGCCGCGGCCGAAGGAGATGATGTTGACGTAGCTCTCGAAGATCTGTTCCTTGCCCTGTTCCTGGGTGATCTTCGTGGCCAGCACGAGCTCGGCGAACTTGCGCCCGAGCGTCGCGTCGTCCTCGCCGGTGGACTTCTTGATGTACTGCTGGGTGATCCCGGACCCGCCGCCGACGCCGGTGAGGAACGCGCGGCCGATGCCGGTCGGGTCGAACCCCTGGTTGTCCCAGAAGGTCGGGTCCTCGGTGGCGATGATGGCGTCGCGCAGCTTCGCGGGCACCTGCGTGTAGGGGACGAAACTCCGGTCGCCGTCGGCCGGGATCACCTTGAGCAGCTCGGACCCGTCCGCGTACTTCAAGACGACGGTCTTGCCGAGCCCGGCCAGGACGTCCTGGGGGCTGCGGACGTCGAGCACGAGGTAGGCGACCCAGAAGGCGATCAGCGGGCCGCCGACGAGGACGCCGAACGTCCAGCCGGCGATCCGCCGGACGCGGCGCCATCTCCGCCCGCGAGGGGTGTCCGGCTTCGCGGTGGTTTCGGGGTCTTCCTCCGTCGACAAGGTCACGAACGGATGACGGCCGGACGGGTGACAAAGTTCTGGGACAACCCGGCCGAGGTTGTTCGAATCCTGTGAAGCTCAGGAAAGGAAGGCGCGCAGCAGCGAGGCCGTGCCTTCGATGTGCTCCGCCATCGCCCGGCGCGCGGCGGCCGCGTCGCCGGCGAGGATCGCGTCCACGATCGCCTCGTGCTGGGCGTTCGAGTGCTCGAGGTTGGGCGGGAGCAGTGGAATCCGGTCGAGCAGCTGGTTGACGCGGGTCCGGGCGTCGGCCATCGCCGTGGTCAGCGAGCCGGACGCGGTCACCTCGGCGATGGCCAGGTGCAGCCGGGAGTCCTTGCGGCGGTAGTCGCCGAGGTCCGCGCCGGCGGCCTCGGCGAGGGTGCCGGTGAGGTGCTGCCGGTCGGCCGGGCTCAGCGACCGCGCGGCGGCCATCTCGGCGGCGCCGGTCTCGAGGACGTAGCGGAGGCTCAGCGCGTCTTCCAGCGAAACGGTGTCGACCGTCCCGCCGGGCTCGGGCGGGGCGGGCAGGGTGTCGTGCACGAACGTGCCGCCGTAGCGGCCCCGCCGTGACTCCACGTAACCGGCGTCGGAGAGCGCCCGGATGGCCTCGCGCAACGTGACGCGGCTGACGCCGAGCCGTTCGGCGAGTTCGCGTTCGGACGGGAGCCGCTCCCCCGCGCCGACCACGCCCAGCCGGATCGCCTGCAGCAGCCGCTCGACGGTCTCCTCGAAAGCGTTGCCGGTGCGGACCGGCCGGAACAGCGCTTCGCCGGCATTCACCACCGAGGTCGACTCCATCCCGCGAGTCTAGGCGCCGTGCGGAAGCGGCGGTCACACTGTGTTCTTGCCGGCCGTTCGCGCCGGTGTTCGCCGCGCGGAAAACCGGTGGATCCGGACGGCCACGGTGAGCGACGATGGAGCGACCGACACCGAACATCGACGCAGGGGGCGATCCGGTGCACTTTCTGATGGCCGAGGACCTGGTCCACGAACGGGAGAACGAGTTGCGCCACGGCGTGCGCAACCGCCCACCCGGCCGCGCGACACCCCGCCGACGAGCGGGGACGAAGAGACAGCAGTTCGGCTGGACGCTCGTGGAGGTGGGGCTGAAGCTGGCGGTGGAGCCGGAGGACGGGCCGGAGTGAGGGCGCGCCGGCCGCCGCGAGCGGTCAGCACTCGATGACGTTCACCGCCAGGCCGCCGCGGGCCGTCTCCTTGTACTTCACGCTCATGTCCGCGCCCGTCTCGCGCATGGTCTTGATCGCCTTGTCCAGCGTCACCACGTGACTGCCGTCGCCGCGCATGGCCATGCGGGCCGCGTGGATCGCCTTCGAGGCGCCCACCGCGTTGCGCTCGATGCACGGGATCTGGACCAGGCCGCCCACCGGGTCGCACGTCAGGCCGAGGTGGTGCTCCACGCCGATCTCGGCCGCGTTCTCCACCTGGGCCGGGCTGCCGCCCAGCACCTCCGTGAGGCCCGCCGCCGCCATCGCCGAGGCCGAACCGACTTCGCCCTGGCAGCCGACCTCGGCGCCGGAGATCGAGCCCGTCTGCTTGAGGATGGAGCCGATCGCGCCCGCCGTGAGCATGAACTTGACGATGCCGTCGTCGGTCGAGTGCCGGATGAAGCGCTGGTAGTAGTGCAGCACGGCCGGGATGATCCCGGCGGCGCCGTTGGTCGGCGCGGTGACCACGCGGCCGCCCGCGGCGTTCTCTTCGTTGACCGCGAGGGCGTACAGGCTGACCCAGTCCATCGCGTACAGCGGGTCGTCCAAGCCGTCCTCGGCCAGCAGCTTCTCGTGCAGCGCCTTCGCGCGGCGTGGCACCTTCAGGCCGCCCGGCAGGACACCTTCGTGCGTGCAGCCGTTGCGGACGCACTCCGCCATGACCGCCCAGATCGCCAGCAGCCCGTCCCGGACTTCCTCGCGCGTGCGCCAGGACAGCTCGTTCGCCAGCATGATCTCGCTGATCGGCAGCCCGGTCGACGCGCAGTGCCCGAGCAGGTCCGCGCCCGTGCGGAACGGGTACGGCACCGGTGTCGAGTCCTCGACGAACACCGCGTCCGTCTCGTAGGACTCGTCGCGGACGAAGCCGCCGCCGACCGAGTAGTACGTCCGCTCGCGCAGCAGCTCACCGGCCGCGTCGAACGCGCGGAAGACCATGCCGTTCGGGTGCGCGGGCAACGACTTGCGCCGGTGCATCGTGAGGTCGGTGTCCTCGTCGAACGCGATCTCGTGCGTCCCGGCCAAAAGCAGCCGGCCGGACTCGCGGATCTCCGTGACGCGCACCGGCACGGTGTCGGTGTCGATCTCTTCGGGACGCTCGCCCGAGAGCCCGAGCAGGACGGCTTTGTCACTGCCGTGGCCGAAGCCGGTCGCGCCGAGCGAGCCGAACAGCTCGGCCTGGACGCGCGCGGTGCGGTCCAGGTCGGCGCCGAGTCCGTCCACAAAGGTCAGTGCCGCCCGCATCGGCCCGACGGTGTGGGAGCTCGACGGGCCGATGCCGATGGAAAACAGGTCGAAGACGCTGATCGCCATTGATCCGCCCCTTCCTATCGGGCCAGCAGGGAGCTGGCTTCTTGCGCGGCCGGGCCCTGGTCGGCGAGGTGCCGCAGGTTCTCCGGCAGCTCCTCCCCACGGTAACCCTTGGTCTGCGCGTAGAGCCGTCCCGCGCGGTACGAAGAGCGCACCAGCGGCCCGGCCATGACACCGGCGAAGCCCATCGCTTCCGCGGCGCGAGAGTGCTCCACGAACTCCTCCGGCTTGACCCACCGGTCCACCGGGTGATGCCGCGGCGACGGACGCAGGTACTGCGTGATCGTCAGGATCTCGCACCCGGCGTCGACCAGGTCCTGCATCGCCGGAGCGACCTCGTCCGGCGTCTCACCCATGCCCAGGATCAGGTTCGACTTCGTCACCAGACCCGCTTCACGTGCGGCAGTGATGACCTCGAGGGATCGCGCATAGCGGAAACCGGGACGGATCCGCTTGAAGATCCGCGGCACTGTCTCCACATTGTGCGCCAACACCTCCGGCCGCGAACCGAACACCTCAGCCAGCTGCGCCGGGTCGGCGTTGAAATCCGGGATCAGCAACTCGACACCCGTACCCGGGTTCAGGTCGTGAATCTGCCGCACGGTCTCCGCGTACAGCCAGGCACCACCGTCTTCCAGGTCATCCCGGGCAACGCCGGTGACCGTCGAATACCGCAAACCCATCGCCTGCACCGACTCCGCGACCTTCCGCGGCTCAGTACGATCCAGCTCCGCAGGCTTCCCGGTATCGATCTGACAGAAATCACACCGCCGCGTGCACTGGTCCCCGCCGATCAGGAACGTCGCTTCGCGGTCTTCCCAGCACTCGTAGATGTTGGGACAACCGGCCTCTTCACAGACGGTGTGGAGACCTTCGCGGCGAACCAGACCCTTGAGCTCGGTGAACTCCGGCCCCATCCGCACCCGCGTCTTGATCCACGGCGGCTTCTTCTCGATCGGCGTCTCACTGTTGCGAACCTCGAGACGCAGCAGCTTCCGGCCCTCGGGCAGCGCGCTCATCGCGCGAGGTCCGCGTACAGCGGGTGCTTCTTCGCCAGCGTCTCGACGCGGTCGCGGAGCTTCGACCGCACGGCGTCGTCGAAGTCCGGCTTCAGCGCTTCCGCGATGACGTCGGCGACCTCGGCGAAGTCGTCCGCCTGGAAACCGCGGGTGGCCAGCGCCGGCGTGCCGATCCGCAGGCCCGACGTGATCATCGGCGGGCGCGGGTCGAACGGGACGGCGTTGCGGTTGACCGTGATGCCGACCTCGTGCAGCCGGTCCTCGGCCTGCTGGCCGTCGAGCGCGGACCGGACCAGGTCGACCAGCACCAGGTGGACGTCGGTGCCGCCGGTCAGCACCCGTACGCCCGCCGAAGCGCAGTCCTCCTGCGACAGCCGGGACGCCAGGATCCGCGAGCCCTCCAGGGTGCGCTGCTGGCGCTCCTTGAACTCCTCGCTCGCGGCGATCTTCAGCGCGACGGCCTTGGCCGCGATGACGTGTTCCAGCGGGCCGCCCTGCTGGCCCGGGAACACCGCCGAGTTGATCTTCTTCGCCAGCTCCTGGCGGCACAGGATCAAACCGCCGCGCGGGCCGCCGAGGGTCTTGTGCGTGGTCGTGGTGACGATGTCGGCGTGCGGCACCGGCGACGGGTGCAGCCCGGCCGCGACCAGCCCGGCGAAGTGCGCCATGTCCACCATGAGACGCGCGTCGACGAGGTCGGCGATGCGGCGGAACTCGGCGAAGTCGAGCTGACGCGGGTACGCGGACCAGCCGGCGATGATCAGCTTCGGCCGGTGCTCGACGGCGAGGCGCTCGATCTCGGCCAGGTCGACGATCCCGGTCTCTTTGTCGACGTGGTAGGCGACGACGTTGTAAAGCTTGCCCGAGAAATTGATCTTCATCCCGTGCGTCAGGTGCCCGCCGTGGGCCAGGTCGAGGCCGAGGATCGTGTCGCCCGGCTTGAGCACGGCGAACATCGCGGCCGCGTTGGCCTGCGCGCCCGAGTGCGGCTGGACGTTGGCGTGCTCGGCGCCGAAGAGCGCCTTGGCGCGGTCGATGGCGAGCTGCTCGACGACGTCGACGTGCTCGCAGCCGCCGTAGTAGCGGCGGCCGGGGTAGCCCTCGGCGTACTTGTTGGTCAGCACCGAACCCTGCGCCTCGAGCACGCCCACCGGGGCGAAGTTCTCGGAGGCGATCATCTCCAGGGTGGACTGCTGACGGGTCAGCTCGTCCGCGACCGCCGCGGCGACCTCGGGGTCGACGTCGGCGAGGTGAGCGTCGAAAGTCGTCATCAGTTCTCCTGGGTGAGCTGGGCGTACGCGGCCGCGTCGAGCAGGTCCGGCACGTCCCCGGTCAGACGCACCTTCAGGAGCCATCCTTCGGTGTACGGGTCGGAGTTGATGACCTCGGGGGTGTCCGATGTGGTGCCGTTCACCTCGACGACCTCGCCGGAGACCGGCGCGTACAGCTCGCTGACCGACTTGGTCGACTCGACCTCGCCGAAGACCTCGCCCGCGGTGATGTTCGAGCCGGCCTCGGGCAGCTGGACGAACACGATGTCACCGAGCGATTCGGCGGCGAAGGCGGTGATGCCGACGGTGGCGACACCGTCCTCGACGGACAGCCACTCGTGTTCCTTGGTGTACTTCAGGTTCTCGGGGATGCTCACAGCTGGCAGTCCTTTACGCGCGGGAGTAGAAGGGCAGGGCGACGACCTCGACGGGCTCGATCCTGCCCCGGATGTCGACGGAGAGCTCGGTGCCGGGCTCGGCGTACGCCCGATCGACGTACGCCATGGCGATCGGGTAACCCAGCGTCGGCGACAGCGCGCCGCTGGTGACCTCGCCGATTTCGGTGCCGTCGGCCAGCACCGCGTAACCGTGGCGGGGAGCGCGGCGACCGGCGCCCTTCAGCCCCACCCGCACGCGCGGAACGTCCGCCTTGGCCCGCTCCTCCAGGGCCGCGCGACCGACGAAGTCACCCGGCTTCTCGAACTTGACGACACGGCCGAGGCCGGCTTCGAACGGGCTCTGCCCGACGGTGAGTTCGTTGCCGTACAACGGCATCCCGGCTTCGAGCCGCAGCGTGTCGCGGCAGGCGAGGCCGGCCGGGACCAGGCCGTGGGGCTCGCCGGCCTCCAGCAGCAGCCGCCACAGCGCCGGTGCCTCGTCGGCGTCGACGAACAGCTCGAAGCCGTCTTCGCCGGTGTAGCCGGTACGGGCCAGCAAGACGTCGTGGCCCTTCACCGACGCCGGGACGCTGGCGTAGTACTTCAGCGCGTCCAGGTCGGCGTCGGTCACGGCGCCCAGAATCTCGACGGCCTTCGGGCCCTGGACGGCGATCAGCGCGGTCGTCTCGGACCGGTCGTCCACGACCGCGTCGAAGCCCGCGACCCGCTCTTGCAGCGCGTCCGCGACGACCTGCGCGTTGCCCGCGTTCGCGACGACCAGGTAGTGCTCGTCGGCCAGCCGGTAGACGACCAGGTCGTCGAGCACGCCGCCCTCGGCGTTGCAGATCATCGTGTACCGCGCCCGGCCCGGCTTGACCCCGGTCAGGTTGCCGACCAGCGCGAAGTCCAGGACGTCGGCCGCCTGCTTGCCGGTGACGTGGATTTCGGCCATGTGCGACAGGTCGAACAGCCCGGCCGCCTCGCGGACGGCCTTGTGCTCGGCCAGCTCGCTGGCGTAGCGGACCGGCATGGACCAGCCGGCGAAGTCGGTGAACAGCGCACCGAGTCCCTTGTGGACTCCGTGCAGGGAAGTTTCGCGAGACACTTGGGCTCAGCCTTCGTAAGCGTTGAGGGGCGGGCAGGAGCACACGAGGTTACGGTCGCCGCGGGCGCCGTCGATGCGACGCACCGGGGGCCAGTACTTGTTCTTCCGCGAAACACCCGCCGGGTACACGGCAAGCTCGCGGTCGTAGCGCTTGTCCCACTCGCCGACCAGCGTTTCGGCGGTGTGCGGGGCACCCCGCAACGGCGACTCCTCGGCGCTCCACTTGCCGTTCGCGACCTCGTCGATCTCCCCGCGGATGGCGATCATCGCGGCGATGAAGCGGTCGATCTCGCCCAGGTCCTCGGACTCGGTCGGCTCGACCATCAGCGTGCCCGCCACCGGGAACGACATCGTCGGCGCGTGGAAGCCGTAGTCGATGAGCCGCTTGGCGACGTCGTCGACCGTCACGCCGGTCTCCTTGGTGATCTGGCGCAGGTCGAGGATGCACTCGTGCGCGACCAGGCCGTCCTGGCCCGTGTAGAGCACCGGGTAGTGCGGCGCCAGGCGCGAGGCGACGTAGTTCGCGGCCAGCACGGCGACCTTGGTGGCCGCGGTCAGGCCGGGCGCGCCCATCATCCGGACGTAGGCCCAGGAGATCGGCAGGATCGACGCCGAGCCGTAGGGCGCGCCGCTGATCGGGCCGACGCCGGTTTCCGGGCCGGCGGCGTCGAGCAGCGGGTGGTTCGGCAGGTAGGGCGCGAGGTGCGCGCGCACCGCGACCGGGCCGACGCCCGGGCCGCCACCGCCGTGCGGGATGCAGAAGGTCTTGTGCAGGTTCAGGTGCGAGACGTCGCCGCCGAACTCGCCCGGCTTGGCCAGCCCGAGCAGGGCGTTGAGGTTCGCGCCGTCGACGTACACCTGGCCGCCGCCGTCGTGGACGATCTTGGCCAGCTCGTCGATGTCGTGCTCGTACACGCCGTGCGTCGACGGGTAGGTGACCATGATCGCGGCGAGCGTGTCCTGGTGCGCGTCCACCTTGGCCCGCAGGTCGGCCAGGTCGACGTTGCCCTCGTCGGTGCACTTCACGACGACCACGCGCATGCCGGCGAGCACCGCGGAAGCGGCGTTCGTGCCGTGCGCGGACGACGGGATCAGGCAGACGTCCCGGGCTTCGTCGCCGTTCGCGCGGTGGTAGGCGCGGATCGCGAGGAGGCCGGCGAGCTCGCCCTGGCTGCCCGCGTTCGGCTGGAGCGACACCTGGTCGTAGCCGGTGACCTCGGCCAGCCACTCGGCCAGCTGGGCGACCAGCGTGTGGTAGCCGGCAGCGTCCTCGGCCGGGGCGAAGGGGTGGATGCCCGCGAACTCCCGCCAGCTGATCGGCTCCATCTCGGTGGTGGCGTTGAGCTTCATCGTGCAGGAGCCGAGCGGGATCATGCCGCGGTCGAGCGCGTAGTCCTGGTCGGCCAGGCGACGCAGGTAACGCAGCATCGCCGTCTCCGAGCGGTGGGTGCCGAAGACCTCGTGCCCCATGAAGCCGCTCTCGCGGGCCAGGCCGCTGGGCAGGGCGACGCCGTCTTGGACGTCCCCGCCGACCCCGAACGCGCGCAGGACCTTCGCCGTGATCGCGGGGGTGCTGACCTCGTCGAAGGCGACCCGGACGTGGTCGGCGTCGACGTGCCCGAGGTTGATCCCGGCCTCGCGAGCGGCCGCGTGGACCTCGGCGGCCCGGCCCGGGACGCGCGCGACGACGGTGTCGAAGAAGGACTCGTGCACGATCTCGACGCCGGTCTTGCGGAGGGCGTCGGCGAAGCCCGCGGCGAGGCCGTGGACGCGCTGGGCGATCTTCTTCAGGCCGTCCGGACCGTGGTAGACCGCGTACATCGCGGCCAGCACGGCCGGGAGGACCTGCGCGGTGCAGATGTTGGACGTCGCCTTCTCGCGGCGGATGTGCTGCTCCCGCGTCTGCAGCGCGAGCCGGTAGGCGGAGTTGCCGTCGGCGTCGACCGAGACGCCGACCAGGCGCCCGGGCAGCGAACGCTCGAGGCCGGCGCGGACCGACATGTACCCGGCGTGCGGGCCGCCGTAGCCGAGCGGGACGCCGAAGCGCTGGGTCGAGCCGGCGGCGACGTCGGCGCCGAACTCGCCGGGCGCGGTGACCAGGGTGAGCGCGAGGAGGTCGGCGGCGACGGTGAACAGCGCGCCCGCGGCCTTCGCCGACTCGGAAATCGCGTGGTAGAAGCCGCGGCCGCGCAGCACGCCGGACGCGCCCGGGTACTGGACGACGACGCCGAAGAACTCCTCCGGCAGGCCGGTGAGCAGGTCGCGGACCTCGACCTCGATGCCCAGCGCTTCGACGCGGGTGCGCACGACGGCGATGGTCTGCGGCAGGCACTCGGCGTCGAGGACGACCTTGTTCGACTTGGCCTTCGACGCGCGGCGCATCAGCGTGACGGCTTCGGCGACGGCGGTCGACTCGTCCAGCAGCGAGGCGTTCGCGGTGGCCAGGCCGGTCAGGTCGGCGACCATGGTCTGGAAGTTGAGGAGGGCTTCGAGGCGGCCCTGGGAGATTTCCGGCTGGTAGGGCGTGTACGCGGTGTACCAGGCCGGGTTCTCCAGGACGTTGCGGCGGATCACGCCGGGGGTGACGGTGTCGGAGTAGCCCAGGCCGATCATCTGCGTCATCGGCCGGTTGCGCGCGGCGAGGGCGCGCAGCTCCGCGGTGGCCTCCTCTTCGGACGCGGCGGGCGGGAGCCGCAGGTCACGGGTGGCGCGGATGGCGCTCGGGACGGCGGCACCGACGAGGGCGTCCAGGCTGCCGTAGCCGCACTCGGCCAGCATCTTCGCGCGTTCGGCCTCGGACGGGCCGATGTGGCGGGCGTCGAACTGCGTAGACGTGATGGGGAGCTCCTCGGGCCGGGCACCGGGCAGAACGGTGCGCTGGGAACTCCCCCTCTGTCATGGCACCTGAGAGTTTCACCGTGCTGCTTTCGAGGACACAGCACGGCTTTCACCTTGGGTGAGGCGCGGGTGCGCCTGCTTTCCAGAGTGGCCTCGCACGAAGCGGTAGCAGGTACCTGAGAGATTCCGGGGAGTTTGCTCCTTCGGTGCCCCACCGACTTCGTGAGGGCTCTCCCGCCTCGGCTCGACGGCCCGATCTGCAGTTGTGGCGGCTACGGTACCCGGCGCTTCCCGCGGGCGTCTACTTCATCCGGCCAACACCACAGTGATCCTCGACCCCGCTTCGACCGCCGCCTCGGTGCAGTGAATGACTCATTCCTCGCGCCGGAGGTCAGGAATGAGTCATTCACTGCGTCCCGGCGATCCGGCGGACCACCCGGCCGGCCAGCGCGGGCGGGCGGCGGACCCGGCCCGAGGGCAGGACCAGGCGTTTCAGCGGGCCGCCGAGCGGCACCGGGGGCAGGCCCGCGCCCAGCAGGACCTGCTCGACGAGCTGCTCGGCGTGCCACGCCACCGAGTCGTTGAGCCGGTCCAGCGAGGGGCGGTCGCCGTCGAAGACGTCCTCATCGGCCAGGGTGACCTCGAAGTACGCGCAGCCCGGCGGGACCGCAATCGCCTCTTCGATCGCGCGGGCGCCTTCTTCAGGGTCGTCGAACCCCGCTTCGAGCAGCGGCTCGCGGTAGATACGCGCCGCGCGGGCGCGCATGCGGGGGCCGTAGCGGACCACCACCGGGAGCCGTCCGGTCAGGTCCGGCACGGCCAGTCCGTGCAGCAGCATGATCGGCGGCACCGAGTGCACCAGCCGCGGCGCGGGCTCGGCCAGCTCGCGGGCGGTGATCCGGACGCGGTCGGCCATCGCGTCCGGGAGGCCGAAGTAGCGGAAGTCGACGTTGCCGAACCCGAGGCCGTCGGCGACCAGGGACGCCAGCAGCTCGCCGTACCCCCAGATCGGCGACAGCACGACCACCGGCGGCGCGGTGACGACCGGCGACGGCACGGGCGGCCGGGTCGCCTCCTGCTCGGGCACCTGGATGACCAGCCGCGGCGGCTCGTGCCAGTCGTGCACCTCGGCGACCCGCCAGTACAGCCCGAGCGGCCGCCACAGCTCGCCGAGGACGTCGTGCTCGAGGATCCGCCGCACCTCGGCGTCGGAGTACGGGAAGTCCCGCGGCGGCACGATCCCGACGTAGTGGTGGTAGGTGACGCGGACCTCGTCGCCGCGGGTGGCCGAGCGGATCCGCATCTCCCAGTCGATCGGCGACGCCGCGATCGCGTTCGCCACCTGCGTGCCGGGCGAGGAGTAGACGAGCGCGGTGGCCTGCCGGAGGAACTGCCCGGCCCGGTCGATGCCCTCCCGCAGGGCCTTCGCCGCCTGCGCGACGTGCACCGGCGAAGCGAGCGACTCGGGCAGGACGCCGGCGACGCGCAGGAGCTCTGCTTCGGTCAGGCCGGTGACCTCGGCGAGCTGAGCCCAGTGGTCGAACACCGTCACCTTCGGCGCGTGCCGGTGCTCGATCCAGCTGCGCAGCGTCGACGTCGGGACGCCGATGCGCCGCGCGGCCTCGTCCAGGGAGAGACCGCGGGAGCGGATGCCGGCCCGGACCGCTTCCGCCCACTCGTCGGCGCGCCAGTGCGTCACCTCACAAAACTAACGAAACCCGCTAGCTTTGCGCAGGGACAACCCGCCCGGGGCGCTCCGACGCTGGTCACCATGACCACCACCATCATCGCCCTGACCCTGATCGTCGGCGGGCTGACCTTCGCCGCCGGCGCCTTCCTCGCCTCCGAGATCGCCGTCCGCGTGCTGCGCCGCCGCGAAAGGCTGCTGTCCGAAGAGCGCAAGAAGCTCAACGCCGCCTGGCGCCACCTGCGGGAGGTCTACGGCGTCAAGAAACCGACCAAGCGTTAGATCGGGGTGACGTACGCGCCGGAGATGCCGCCGTCGACCAGGAACTGCGACGCCGTGATGAAGCTGGCGTCGTCGCTGGCCAGGAAGGCGACCGCGGCCGCGATCTCCTCCGGCTCGGCGAACCGGCCGACCGGCACGTGCACCAGGCGCCGCGCCGCGCGTTCCGGGTCCTTCGCGAACAGCTCCTTGAGCAGCGGCGTGTTGACCGGCCCCGGGCACAGCGCGTTGACGCGGATGTTCTCGCGCGCGAACTGCACCCCGAGCTCGCGGCTCATCGCGAGCACCCCGCCCTTGGACGCGGTGTAGGAGATCTGCGACGTCGCCGCGCCCATCACCGCCACGAACGACGCCGTGTTGATGATCGAACCGCGACCCTGGCGCTGCATGTGCGGCAGGACGGCCTTGCAGCAGTGGTACACCGACGTCAGGTTGACGCGCTGCACGCGGTCCCACGCCTCGATGCCGGTGGTGAGGATCGAGTCGTCCTCCGGCGGCGAGATGCCGGCGTTGTTGAAGGCGACGTCGACCGAGCCGAACTGCTCGACCGTGCTGTGGAACAGGTTCTCGACCTGCTCGGCGTCGGTGACGTCGGTCTGGATGAACGCGCCGCCGATCTCGTCGGCCGCGGCCTTGCCCGAATCCGGCGTCAGGTCCCCGATGACGACCTTCGCGCCTTCGCTCGCCAGGCGCCGGGCCGAGGCGAGCCCGATGCCGCTGGCGCCGCCGGTGATCACCGCGACGCGCCCTTCGAAACGCTGGACCATTACTCCTCCGTGCTCAGAAAGACGTTCTTGGTTTCGGTGAACGCCGCGGCGGCGTCCGGGCCGAGCTCGCGGCCGAGGCCGGACTGCTTGAAGCCGCCGAATGGCGTCCAGTAGCGCACCGACGAGTGCGAGTTGACCGAGAGGTTGCCGGCTTCGACGCCGCGCGCGACCCGGAACGCGCGGCCGGCGTCGCGGGTCCAGATCGACCCGGACAGGCCGTACTCGGTCGCGTTGGCCATCCGGATCGCGTCGGCCTCCTCGGCGAACGGCACGACGGCGACGACCGGGCCGAAGACCTCCTCCGCGGCGACCGGGTGACGCAGGTCCGGCGGGGTGAGGACGGTCGGCGGGAACCAGAAACCGCGGCCCGCGGGGGCGGTGCCGCGGATCGCGACGGGCGCGTCGTCCGGCACGTAGGCGGCGACCTTCTCCCGGTGCGCGGCCGAGATCAGCGGCCCCATTTCGGTCTTCTCGTCGCCGGGGTCGCCGACGACGACGCCGTGCACCGCGGGTTCGAGCAGTTCCATGAACCGGTCGTAGGCACTCGCCTGAACGAGGATCAGCGAGCGGGCGCAGCAGTCCTGGCCGGCGTTGTCGAAGACGCCGTAGGGCGCGGTCGCCGCGGCTTTCTCCAGGTCGGAGTCGGCGAAGACGATGTTGGCGTTCTTGCCGCCCAGCTCCAGCGTCACGCGCTTCACCTGCGCCGCGCAGCCCGCCATGATCTGCTTGCCGACCTCGGTCGAGCCGGTGAACACGACCTTGCGCACGGCCGGGTGCTCGACGAACCGCTGCCCGACCACGGACCCCTTGCCGGGCAGCACCTGGAAGACGTCCTCCGGGATGCCCGCCTCGCGCGCCAGCTCGGCCAGCCGGATCGCGGTCAGCGGCGTCAGCTCGGCGGGCTTGAGGACGACGGTGTTCCCGGCGGCGAGCGCGGGCGCGAACCCCCAGCCGGCGATCGGCATCGGGAAGTTCCACGGCACGATCACGCCGACCACGCCCAGGGGCTCCTGGAAGGTGACGTTGATGCCGCCCGGGACCGGGATCTGCTTGCCGAGCAGGCGTTCCGGCGCGGCCGAGTAGTAGTCGAGGACGTCCCGGACGTTGCCGGCCTCCCAGCGGGCGTTGCCGATGGTGTGCCCGGAGTTCTCGACCTCCAGCCGCGCGAGGTGCTCGATGTCGGCCTCGACGGCGTCGGCGAAGCGGCGCAGCAGCCGCGCGCGGTCGCCGGGGGTGACGTCGCGCCAGGCCGGGAACGCCGCTTGCGCGCGGGCAATCGCCGCGTCGGTCTCTTCGGCGCTGATCAGCGGAATCGTCCGCACCACCTCTTCGGTGGCGGGGTTGAGCACGTCGAAACTGGTGGTCATTTCCTCTCCTTGCTCGCTTCGACGAGAGCCTGGAACAGCCGGACGTCGTCGGTGTCCTGCTCGGGGTGCCACTGCACGCCCAGGACGAACTCGCCGGGCACCTCGGCGGCCTCGATGGTGCCGTCGGCCGCCCAGCCGACGGCCTCCATCCCGGCGCCGAGCCGGTCGATCGCCTGGTGGTGGTGGCACAGCGTCTTGGTTTCGGGGCCGAGGATCGCCGCCGCCCGGCTGCCTTCGGCGAGCGTGACCGTGCCCCGGCCGAAGGTCGCGGGCGCGGGCTGGTGCTCGGTGGTGCCCGCGCTTTCGGGCAGGTGCTGGGCCAGGGTGCCGCCGAGGGCGACGCTCATCACCTGCAGGCCGCGGCACACGCCGAGCACCGGCTTGCTCCCCTTGCGCGCGGCTTCGAACAGGCCGAACTCGAAGGCGTCCCGCTCCGGCCGGACGTAGGTGGCCGGGTGCGGCTCGTGGCCGTAGCGCCCGGGCTCGACGTCGGCGCCGCCGGTGAGCACCAGGCCGTCCACAGTGGACATCAACCGGTCGTACGCGCCGGACACCGGCGGGAGCAGCACCGGAATGCCGCCCGCCGCGACGACGCAGTCGACGTAGACCCGGTGCAGCAGCACGGCTTCGGTTTCCCAGACGCCGAACTTGGCCGGTTCGAGGTAGCCGGTGAGGCCGATGACGGGCCTACAGTCGCTCGAAGCCACGGACGAGCTCCCAGTCGGTGACGGCGGCGTTGTAGGCGTCGATTTCGATCTTCGCCGCGTTCAGGTAGTGGTCGACGACGTCTTCGCCGAACGCCTCGCGCGCCAGCTCGCTCTCCGCGAGGGCGGCGGCGGCTTCGGGGAGCGTGGTCGGGACGGTACCGAGGCCGGAGTGGTAGGCGTTGCCGGTGAAGGGCTCTTCGAGCTCCAGCTCGTTCTCGATGCCGTGGAGCCCGGCGGCGATGAGCGCGGCCACGGCGAGGTACGGGTTGACGTCCCCGCCCGGCACCCGGTTCTCGACGCGCAGCGACTCGCCGTGCCCGACGACGCGCAGCGCGCAGGTGCGGTTGTCGGTGCCCCAGGCGATCGCGGTCGGGGCGAAGCTGCCGGGCACGAACCGCTTGTAGGAGTTGACGTTCGGCGCGAAGAAGTAGGTCAGCTCGTGCAGCCCGGCGAGCTGGCCGGCGAGGAAGTGCTCCATCAGCTTCGAGAAGCCGTGCTCGCCGTCCCCGGCCAGCACCGCGCACCCCTCGGTGGAGCGCAGGCTGATGTGGATGTGGCAGGAGTTGCCCTCGCGCTCGTTGTACTTCGCCATGAAGGTGAGGCTCTTGCCCTCCTGCGCGGCGATCTCCTTGGCGCCGTTCTTGTAGACGCTGTGGTTGTCGCACGTGCTCAGGGCATCGGTGTAGCGGAAGGCGATCTCCTGCTGGCCCGGGTTGCACTCGCCCTTGGCCGACTCCGGGTAGAGCCCGGCGCCGGCCATGTCGTTGCGGATGCGGCGCAGCAGCGGCTCCAGCCGCGCGGTGCCGAGCATCGAGTAGTCGACGTTGTACTGGTTGGCGGGCTTGAGGCCGTGGTAGCGCTTGTCCCAGGCGGCCTCGTAGGTGTCTTCGAAGACGATGAACTCGAGCTCGGTGCCGACGAAGGCGGCGAGCCCGCGTTCGGCGAGGCGGTCGAGCTGGCCGCGCAGGATCTGGCGCGGCGACACCGAGACCGGGCCGCCCTGCACGCGCTCGACGTCGGCGAGGACGAGCGCGGTGCCCTCCTGCCACGGGACCTCTCGCAGCGTCTCGAGGTCGGGGCGCAGCACGAAGTCGCCGTACCCGCTGTCCCAGGAGGAGAGCGCGTACCCGCCGACGGTGTTCATGTCGACGTCGACGGCGAGCAGGTAGTTGCAGGCTTCGGTGGCGTGGCCGACGACCTCGTCCAGGAAGTACTCGGCCGAGCAGCGCTTGCCCTGCAGCCTGCCCTGCATGTCGGTGAGCGCGACGAGCACCGTGTCGATCGTGCCCGCGTCCACGCGCGCCCGGAGTTCGTCGAGCGTGAGCATGCCTCGCCTGCGTGCCATCCGTCGCCCCAAAGGTTTGATACGAATCCTTTGCCGGTCCTTCCTACCCGGTGAGGTAGGCTGGGTCAACCCGAGAAAAGGTATTTTTCTGAGCCATTGCGATCGTGGCCGGATTGTCCGGGTTGCCCGGCTGAGAAGAGCCTGTGAATTCGCTCGTCCGGGAGGAAACCGGGGTCCCCGCACGTTGAACGGGACAAGAGAGGTGAGATCGATGACCACAGCATTCACGCAGCAGACCACGATCGGACAGCAGCAGGCGCGGCCCCAGCTGCCGACCCTGCCCACCGGCTGGCCGATCGGTTCGTACGAGTCCTACGAGCAGGCACAGCGGGCGGTCGACCACCTCGCGGGCACCGACTTCCCCGTCACCGACGTCACGATCGTGGGCGTGGAGCCGCTGCTCGTCGAGCGGGTCGCGGGCAAGATGACGTGGGGCAAGGTGCTCGGCAGCGCGGCGACGTCCGGCGCGCTGTTCGGCCTGTTCCTCGGCCTGATGCTCAGCCTGCTCAACCCGGGCGCCGGCCTGGTCCCGATCGTGATCGGCCTCGTCGCCGGTCTCGGGTTCAACCTGCTCTTCGGCGCGCTGGGCTACGCGGCGAACCGGAACAAGCGCGGGTTCATCTCCCAGAGCCAGCTGGTGGCCCGCCGCTACGACGTCCTGTCCCAGCCACGCAACGCCGAGAAGGGCCGCGCCCTGCTGGCGGACCTCGCGGCCCGCAGCGCGTTCGGCCACTGACGGTTCCCGACCGAGAAGGCCGCCTCCCCCGGGAGGCGGCCTTCGTCGTGCCTGTGGACAACTACCCCGGCAACCCCGGGAAACTGTCGGTGACCGCCGGTAGCGTGGAAAACGGGGGCTGCTCAGGTGCCCGGCGACACCATCGGGCACGTCCGGGATCCCCGCTGGGTCCAACAACCGCTTCGGACGGCCCGCGCGCAGCGGCTTCCCCCAACGCGCGCGTTCGTACCGCGCCGGCGACACCTCCCGGCCACTGACGGACTCTTCACCGAAGACGCAGCCTCCGGGAATCACCGAGGAGGCCGCCTCCGGGCTCGCTCAACCACCCCGGCAATCCCCGCGCGGGCCCCCGCTCAAGTCCCGGACGAAACCGTCGGCACGTCCAGGGCCCCCGCCGTCTCGGAAGCTCCCACCGGACGGCCCGCCCGCAGCAGCTTCCCCCACCGCCCGCGGTCGTACCGCGCCGCCGGCGTCTCCGCCAAGAACTCCCGCAAGATCTCGAGAAACCGCTCCGGATCCGACCGGTGCGGGAAGTGGCCCGCGCCTTCGAAGAGCACCAGCCTGCTGCCCGGCATCGCCCGGTGCGCCCGCAGCGCGTGGCCGCTCGGCACCACCCTGTCCTCCGTGCCCCACACCAGCAGCGTCGGGATGCCCTCGGTCAGGTAGCACCGGTCCAGCATGTTGACCACCTGCCCGCGCCAGTCGACGACCGAGCGTAGCGTCCGCAGGAACGCCGAGCGCGTGCCCGGCTCGACCAGCCGCGCGTACCGGGTCAGCACGTAGTCGAGGTCCGCGTCGTCGAAGAGCCGCAGCAGCCCCGCGAACCCGCGCAGCGCCGCCACCGCGGGCGGTGTCCCCAGCAGCGGCAGCACCAGCCCCGCCCCCGGCGCCGCGGCCAGGCGCAGCAGCGGGTGGACACCCGCCCCGACCCCGCCCGAGCCGACCAGCACGAGCCGTTCGCACCGTTCCGGGAACTGGTAGGCGAACTGCATCGCCACACCGCCGCCGAGCGAGTGCCCGACCACCGTCACCCGGTCGATGTCGAGGGTGGTCAGCAGGTCGCGCATGCCGCACGCGTAGGCCGCGACCGAGTAGTCCGCGCGCGGCTTGGCCGAAGAGCCGTGGCCGAGCAGGTCGGGCGCGATCACCGTGAAGTCGGCCGACAGCGACGCCAGCAGCTCCAGCCAGGTCGACGAGTCGTCGCCGATGCCGTGCAGGAAGAGCAGGGCCGGCCCGCGCCCGGCCATCCGGTAGGCGCGCTCGTACCCGTGGACGACCCGGGTGCGCGGGGCGAAACTGTCCGTGGATGGCGTCACCGGCCCAGCTCAGCACGCGCACGTTCGCCCGGCGTTTCGGGCGCGTTCGGAACGGGTGAACGCGCCCGAGCGGCCCTCCCCTTACCTGGTCGGCATGGGCGTCGGTGACGTCGGCGGCGGTGTGGTGGTCGCGGCCGGCACCGTCACCTTCGGGATCGCCGCGCTGAACGGCACGCCGGCGAGCTCGCGGCAGGCGCCGCGGTGGCCGTTGTAGCCGTTGTAGTTGCCCTGGTCGTCGGTGAGGCCCTGCTCGATCTTCGGCCGGGGGAACCGGTTGTCCTCGCCGAGCTTGCGCGTGCCGCCGGTCGCGGGTTCGCAGGCGTAGCGGGTCACGGTGAGCGGCCTGCCCTCTTCGTCGTAGAGGTAGACCTCGGTCAGCGGCTTGCCTTCCGCGTCGAAGGCGTAGACGTTCTCGACGTCGCGGCCGCCGTAGGTCAGCTGGTCGTTGCCGTAGTGGTCGACCGAAGACGGGGAGTACGACGTCGGACCCGAGTAGCTGCTCCCGTGGGCGAACAGGTCGATCGCGATGCCGAACCCGCCGAGGGCACCCCCGATGACGAACGCCGAGATCGGCACCGCCATCCACAGCAGCCGCCGGTCGGTGCGGACCCGCGGGCCCGCCCACAGCGCCCCGACGGCCGCGAGGATCAGCAGCGGCAGGAGCAGCACCGCACTCCGGTGCCGCAGCATGAGCAGCAGCCCGAACGCGACCAGCACGACAGCGCACACCACCCACCACGCCGGCTTGAGCGAACCGGCATAACGCAGGAACTTGCCGGCGTCCTCCTGCTCGCGTCCCTTCGCCACCGCGGCACGCAGCCACCTCACCTCGGGCAGCGCCAGCACCGGCTCGATCCCGCCGCGCAGCAGCAGCGCCAGGCTGACGAAGAAGACCGGCGCGAACAGGAGCAGGCCGCTGAAGGCGTCCAGGCTGCGCGAGACGGTGGCGCCGAACGCGAGCAGGGCGAGTCCCAGCGAGCAGAACACCAGGCCCCACAACGCGATCCGCGGCTTCACCAGACTGGGCGCGGCCGTCACGAGCACCTGCGTGCCGCCCTCCCCCGGCGCCGGGTACCCACCGGACGCGCGCAGTTCGGCGGCGTAGCTCTCCGGCGAGCCGAGCCGTTCGATCAGGGCCTCGACGCGGGCACCCTCCCCCAGCTCGGCCTCCAATTCGGCCAGGTGCGGGCGGACGTCCTCGAGGATCTCTTCGATCTCGCTCGCGGGCAGGTCGGCGAGCGCGGTCCGGACCCGCGCCAGATACACCCGCACGGCCGTCGGCTTGTCGCTCATGCTGCCTCTCCCAAAAGCACGTTCATCGTCGATGCGAAGCTCTGCCACGTCTTGCCGGACTCCGCCAGCCGGACCCGGCCCGGTTCGTTCAGGCTGTAGTACTTGCGGTGCGGTCCTTCTTCGCTGGGTACTACGTACGAAGTCAGCAAGCCGGCCTTGTAGAGCCTGCGCAACGTTCCGTACACCGACGCGTCCCCCACCTCGTCCAGGCCGGCGGCCCGGAGTCTTCTCAGTACGTCGTACCCGTAGCCGTCTTCGTCGCGGAGCACCGCGAGAACGGCGAGATCGAGTACGCCCTTGAGCAGCTGACTGATCTCCACTGCACCCTCCAGTCTTACGCTTGGGAAGGTACCACGCATTGCACAGTAGTGTGCACGGCGGAGGGTGGTTCGGCCATCATGCTTCTGACAGAACTTCAGGAGGAGTGAGCGGTGGACCTGATCAAGACGGACTTCCAGCTGCTGGACGAGCGGTTCGCGCGCGTCAACGGCGACGAGTGGACGCAGCGCCTGCACACGGGCTGCCGCTGGACGGAGGGGCCGGCGTACTTCCCGGCCGGCCGCTACCTGGTGTTCAGCGACATCCCGAACGACCGAACGCTGCGCTGGGACGAGACAACGGGCCAGGTCGGCGTGTTCCGTCAGCCGTCCGGGTACGCGAACGGCCACACGGTGGACCGCCAGGGCCGGCTGATCAGCTGCGAGCAGGGTCCCCGTCGCGTGACGCGCACCGAGCACGACGGCTCGATCACGGTGCTGGCGTCGGAGTACCAGGGGAAGCGCCTGAACAGCCCGAACGACGTGGTCGAGCACTCGGACGGGTCAATCTGGTTCACCGACCCGAGTTACGGAATCGACAGCGATTACGAGGGGTACCGAGCCGAGAGCGAGATCGGCGCCTGCCACGTGTACCGCGCGGCCCCGGACGGCTCGGTGACGATCGCCGCGGACGACTTCAGCCGGCCGAACGGCCTGGCGTTTTCGGCGGACGAGTCGCGGTTGTTCATCGCGGACACGCGCCAGGACCCGAGCCACATCAGGGTGTTTTCCGTGGCGGAAAACGGAAGGCTGACCGGCGGCGAGATCTTCGCGACGAGCGACAGCGGCGGCTTCGACGGAGTGAGGGTGGACAGCGAAGGCCAGGTCTGGGCGGCGGCGCACGACGGCCTGCACTGTTTCGCTTCGGACGGCACGAGAATCGGCAAGCTGCGGATCCCGGAGGTGTGTTCGAACTTCACGTTCGGCGGCGCACGGGGAAACGAGCTGTTCATCACGGCTTCGAGCTCGGTATACACCCTGAGGGTGACGGTGAACGGCGCGCGCTACCCGCGCTGAGCGCTGGAGGCGGTCGGGAACGCATCCAGCGGGGCGCGCCGTCGGCGGCAGTCCGGGCGCCGCGGCGGTCCGGGCGCCCGCAGGCAGTGGGTCCGGGCGCCGCAGCGAGCCGGGCGCCGCAGTGGTCCGGCGCCGCGGCGAGCCGTTCGGGGTGGCTAGGCGGGCGTGGCCTCCTCCACCCGCTCCACCACCGCGTCGAGGCGGCGCCAAGCCCGGCTCACCTGGACCAGCCAAGCCGCCTCGGTGGCCACGTCCGCTTCCGTGTCCGGTTCGGGCGGGTGGTCGGGTTCGCGGGCGAAGCGGCGACCCGCGCGGCCCGCCTCGATCGCCGCCGCCAGGGTTACCGCTTCCACCGTTGCCGCCACCTCCGCCTCGCGGACTCCCGCCCGGCGCGCCGCCGCCTCCGCGCGGGCCGGGAGGTCCGGGTCGAAGTGGGCCCGGAGCGCCAGGTGGCCGTCGCGGATTTCGATGACCCTGCGGTACAGCGCGAACTCCGCGCCACCCGCCAGTTTGCGGCCCGGGTCCAGGGCGATGCCCGGGACCGCCGTGCGCAACGCCGTCCACAGCGGCTCGATGCGGCGGTACGCCCGGTACGCGCGGACCCGGCCGACCAGCGACGACACCGCCGGTGACCACGCGCTGAGCGTTGCTCCCGCCGTCACGAAACCGATCGTCACGGCCGCGAGCACCGAAGACGGGACGTCCTCGCGGGCGCCGATCCGCCCCGTCCGCGCCAGCTGCACGACATCGTCCACATCCCAGAACGTCCACGCCGCCGCCGCGCCCACGCCGACGACCAGCAGCCACAGGCCGGCGCGCAGCGGTCCCGGCTCCGCGTGCCACGCGCTGCGGACGAACACCGCGAACAGCAGGCCGAGGCTGATCAGGCTGTACACCAGGAACAGCACCTTGTCGCCGATGGCGAACGGCCGGGCGGCGTCCGAAAAGATCGTGTCGTCGCCCACGCGCCGCGGTTCGGAAAGCGCGAAGCACGCCGCGAGCAGCACCATCGTCGCCGCGGTGAACAGCGCGTGCGGGGTGAGCCGGGCGCCGTCGCCGCGCCACACCGACTGTGTGAAGGCGACCGCGAACCCGATCGCGCCCAGCTTCAGCTCGTCGCCGGCCAGGCTCAGCACCCACTCGGCCACCGGGCCCGGGCCGGCGAGGGCCGACATCGCCGGCGTCAGCACGAGGATGCCGGCGGCGATGCAGGTGCCGAAGCCGGCGAGGAACCACATCGTGCGCACCGGCTGGCTGCGGCGTGCCTCGATCAGCTTGTACCCGAACCCGGCGAAGCCCGCCGTGCAGAGGTAGTAGGCGAGGGTTTCGATCACGGCGTGCGGCGGCCGAACAAGGAATCGAAGCGCCGCACGCCTTCCGGGACGCCGGGCGCGGGTTCGCGCGGTTCCGCGGGCCGGACGACGCGCTGGGCGAGCAGGCTCGCGACTAGTTCCGCTTCGCGCTCCTCGACCTCCGAGTAGGTGGTGCGCCCGAGCACGCGCCGGACGAGCTCCGGCGAAAGGTTCGGCATGAGCTGCCGTCCGGCGGCGGCATCGATGGCGACGCCGTCGGCGCCTGCGTCGGAGCCGACGTGACCGCACAGCAGGTGCCCGACCTCGTGGAGCAGGATGTGCCGCCGGTGCAGCGCGGTCGTGTTGGTCGGGTAGAGGATGTAGTCGGCGCGTTCGGTGCTCATCAGCAACCCGCACGGCGCGCCTTCGGGAGCGCTGACCGGCATGAGTTCGATGGGGCGCCCGCGCTCGGCGGCGAGGCCCGCGACGAAGTCCTCGTCATCGAACGGTTCGGGCAGGCTGACGCCGTCGGCGACCTGGCGGGCCCGCCGCCACAGCGAACGGGCCGGTCGCCGCCGCCACCATGGTCGCGCCACCTCAGCCCTCCTTCACCACGCCGCGGACGGTTCCAGCCGGATCAACGCGGCAGAGCCCCCGTGGTTGCGCGGCCGTCGAAAATCCGACGCGCGGACGCGGAAGACGGTGCCCCGCGGGCGGCTCGGCGGCCGGAACGACGATTCGCGACGATACCGGGCGACGGCCCACGGAGGTGAGGCAAGTCCCGAACCCACGGCGATGGTCCGCAAGCACCCACGGGCAGACGCCGGCGCGGTTCTCCGCAGGCGAATCCCCACCCGCACCAGCGCTTCGCGACAACGCCCGGCAGCTCCCCCGATGGCGAGTTCCTCCCCCTCAGCTCTCCTTCTTCGGGCCGCCGCGACCGGCCTCCCGCCGGGCGATCGCGTCGATCATGTCGCTGATCGTGTCCAGGCCGTCGGAAGACAACGTCACCGCCCGCAACGCCAAATCCCGGACCCCCGCGTCACGCAGGGCGCCCAGCAGGGCCAGCTCCTCCGCGATCTTCCTGCTCTGCTCGTCGTCGAAGAAGTACGCCGGGGGGACTCCGAAGAACTGCGCCAGGGCCTCGAGGTGCCGCTTGGTCGGGTTGTCGCGGCGGCCCGTGCGCAGCTGCCACAAGTACGTGGTCGAAAAGCTCTCGCCCGTCGCTTCGCGGCAGGCCTTGGCGACCTCTTCGTTGCTGTACGGCTCCCGATCGGGCCTGCGGACCACGTGGAACAGCCGGTCGATCTTGTCGGCCAGCGTCGACTTTCCGGGCTCCTTGACCACGATGCACTCCCTCAGCTACCAGGCACATTCATCCTAGCTGAAAGGCGAACCCCCTTTATCTACCCGAGTTCGCCCTCGGCCGCGGCTGGCACCGCGGGCACGAGAACGACGAACGGTTCATGAACGGCTCCCGCCGGATCGCCGTGCCGCACCGGTGGCACGGCATCCCCTCCTGGCCGTACGCGTCCAGCGACCGGTCGAAGTACCCCGATTGCCCGTTGACGTTCACGTACAGCGCGTCGAACGACGTGCCGCCCGCACCCAGCGCCGCGTTCATCACGTCCGACGCCGCGGACAGCAGCTCCCGGCCCTTCGCGAGGGTCAGCTTTTCGGTCGGACGAGCCCAGTGCAGGCGAGCGCGCCACAGGGCTTCGTCCGCGTAGATGTTGCCGATGCCCGACACGAGCGTCTGGTCGAGCAGCGCCCGCTTGACCTCGGTGCGCCGCGACCGCAGCGCGCGCACCGCCGCGTCGAGGTCGAACTCCGGGTCCATCGGGTCGCGGGCGATGTGCGCGATCGTGTCCGGGAGCAGGACGTCGCTGCCGATGTCACTGAGGTCGTCGAGCGCCAGGCCACCGAACGTCCGCTGGTCGACGAACCGCAGCTCCGGCCCGTCGTCGTCGAAGCGCAGGCGGACCCGCAGGTGCTTCTCGTCCGGCGTGCCCTCCGGCTGGACGAGCATCTGCCCGCTCATGCCGAGGTGGGCCAGCAGCGCCTCCTTGTCGGACAGCTCCAGCCACAGGTACTTGCCCCGGCGCCGCGCCGCCTCGACGCGGGTGCCGGCGAGCCGCTGCGCGAAGTCCTCCGCACCCAGGGCGTGCCGGCGGATGGCGCGCGGGTGCAGGACCTCCGCCTCGCGGATGGTCCGCCCCGCGACGTGCGCCTGCAGGCCCAGGCGGACGACTTCGACCTCGGGAAGTTCGGGCATACGGCCATTGTGCCCGGCGGGTACGACAGTTTTTGCCCGGCGCTACGGAGCGGTGGGCCCGACGTCCGCCTTGGTCAGCGGGACCCG
Source organism: Amycolatopsis sp. NPDC024027 (assembly GCF_040638975.1). Lineage (NCBI taxonomy): Bacteria > Bacillati > Actinomycetota > Actinomycetes > Pseudonocardiales > Pseudonocardiaceae > Amycolatopsis > Amycolatopsis sp. NPDC024027. The sequence goes on along the minus strand of NZ_JBEZYY010000004.1, from coordinate 322,068 downwards.
GGTCGTCCCGGAGGCGAAGTACTCGTCTGCGCCGACGTCGAACGCGCCCGTGCGGGCCTGCAGGTCGAAGTCCTTCGCGGCGTACGGGTACGAGCCGGTGCCCGCGTCGATCGCCGGGCTGCCCGAAGCCAGCCGGTACAGCCCGGCCGCGTCCTTGACCAGCTTCGGGTCGACGTTGCGCGACGGAACGCCTGCCGTGCCACCGAAGGTGATGTTGCCCTCGTACTTGACCGTCGATCCGCTCGGCAGCGTCACGAGCGTCCCCGACGTGCCCTTGACGATGTTGTTCGCGACCACGCAGTCCTTCGGCTTGAAGTCGCCGCCGTCCCCGTCGATGACGCTGTTCGAACCCAGCACCGTGTTGTACGCCACCGTCACGCGGTCCGGGCGGTCGTGGAGCTTGCTCGTCGGCCCGCTGTCGGCCTCGTTGCCGGAGCCGAACACGATCGCCCGGCCGCCGGAATTCGCCACGTAGTTGCCGACGATCTTGTGGTCGTTGCCGTGGAACCGGATACCCGAACCGAAGAGCACATTGCCCTCGACGGTGCTGCGGTTGCCGTGGCGCAGGACGACGTAGCCCTTGCTGTCGCGGATCGTGTTGTACCGCACCACGTTGTCCGACGACTTGACCGAGATCGCCTCGCTGTCGCCGTCGGCCTTCTCGAACAGGTTGTTCTCGATCAGCGCGTTGGCCGTGTACGACTGGTGGTCGCTGAGGCCCAGCCTGATCGACTCACCACCGTTCGAACCGCTGAACTGGTGGTTGTAGAAGTAGTTGTGGTGCACGTGAACGCGCTTCGCCATCGCGCCGGACGGCCCGAGGATCTGCAGGAACACGCCTTGGCTGGTGCGGTTCTGGAAGACGTTGCGGTCGACGACGGTGTCGTCGCCGCTGACCGTCACCCAGTTGCCGTCGGTGGTGAGCTGGAAGTCGTTGCGGGTCAGGCGGTTGCCCGACGCGCCGGCCGGGACGCCCAGCTTCGCGCTGCCCCGGAACTTGAACCCCCGGAGCACCACGTTGGAGACGCCGCTCGCGAAGGAGAAGGTCTTCGAGCCGGTGATGGTGGCCTGTCCGGTGTGCTCCGCGGCGATCGTCACGGGTGCCGAGGCGGTGCCGGACCGCTTGATCGACAGCGTCGAGCCCGCCGGGTAACTCCCGTCGGCGAGCGCGATCGTGTCGCCGGGGTTCGCCTTGTCCATTGCGGACTGCAGCGCCGCCAGCGAGGTGACCCGGACCTGCGCGGCCGAGGCCGCCGGTCCGGGCACGACGACGAGGGCCGCGGCGATCAAGGGTACGAAGAGCAGACGCATCCGCCAAACCTCTCAGTGAGCTGCGGGCGGCGGATGTCCACACGCTACTGAGCGTTCCGGGAAAGCGTCAACAGGAGTTCCCGCTGATCAGGACTCCGGTTCGGCCTTCTTCTGCGCCTCGAGTTCGGCGGACAGCGAGCGCCAGGCCGTCTCGGCGGCCTTCTGCTCGGCTTCCTTCTTCGTCGAGCCGGCGCCGTTGCCGAGGGGACGGCCCGCGACGAGCACCGTGGCCGTGAACTCCTTGCGGTGGTCCGGCCCGGTGTCCTCGACCTTGTACTCGGGCACGCCGAGGCCGGCCGACGCGGTCAGCTCCTGCAGGCTCGTCTTCCAGTCGAGCCCGGCCCCGCGCAAGGGCGCTTCGGCGAGCAGGCCGTCGAAGAGGTGGTGGACGAGCTTGCGTGCGATCTCGATGCCGTGTTCGAGGTACACGGCCCCGATCACGGCTTCCAGCCCGTCGGCGAGGATGCTCGCTTTGTCCCGTCCGCCGGTGAGCTCTTCGCCCTTGCCGAGCAGCAGGTGCGCCCCTAGCCCGCCCTCGCCGAGCCCGCGCGCCACCCGCGCCAGTGCGTGCATGTTGACGACGCTGGCGCGGAGCTTCGCGAGCTGACCTTCGGGCAGATCGGGATGCGTGTTGTAAAGGTGATCGGTGACGACGAGGCCGAGCACGGCGTCACCGAGGAATTCCAGCCGCTCGTTCGGCGGCAGCCCCCCGTTTTCGTACGCGTACGAACGGTGGGTCAGCGACAGCCGGAGCAGCTCGGGGTCGAGAACGACCCCGAGCGCTTCGAGCAACGGCGCCGGATCGGCTGGTGGTCCCCCGGGCGTCTTGCCCCCCATATCGGCTACCCGATCAGGCGGGCTCGACGACCTGGCGGCCGTTGTGCTGGCCGCACGACGGGCACGCGATGTGCTGGAGCTTCGGCTGCTTGCAGGCGCGGTTGGAGCAGGGCACCAGCTGCACCGGAGCCGCCTTCCACTGGCTGCGGCGGGAGCGCGTGTTGGATCGCGACATCTTCCGCTTCGGGACGGCCACGAGTAGATCTCCTTATGACGGTCTGCTCGCGGTGCGAGCGAACTTTCCTCCGGAACGAGCTGGACGCTCGTCAGGCTTGCTCAGCTGGGCCCTTGCGCAGGCTTTTCGCCCGCGTTCTCGTCGAAGCGCTCGACCAGTGCGGCCCACCGAGGGTCTATCTTCTCATGCCCGTGTCCGGGCTCGAGATCGGCCCACTTGACGCCGCACTCGATGCAGAGCCCGGCGCAGTCTTCCGTGCACAGCGGTGCCAGCGGCAGGGCCAGCACGACGGCGTCGCGGACGATGGGTTCGAGGTCGATCCGGTCGTCGATCAGCCGGGGGATCTCGTCCTCGTCCGTGGTCTCCTCGGTGGCCGACCCCGGGTACGCGAACAGCTCCTGGACCTCGACCTCGACCTCTTCGGTCAGCGGGTCGAGGCAGCGGGCGCAGGTGCCCTTCGCCAGTGCTTTCGCGGTGCCGCTGACGAGGACACCTTCGACGACGGACTCGAGGAGCAGGTCGAGTTCCAGCGCGGAGCCGGCTTCGATGGTGATGACATCGGGGACGCCGAGCGGCGTCTCCACCGGCACGCTGCGCGTGAGAGCGCGGCTGAGGCCGGCGTGACGGCCGAGCTCACGGGTGTCGATCACCCACGGGCTGCGGTCGTCGAGCTGGGGGGTCTTGTTCTCGGACATCCAGTCCAGGGTACGCACGGGCCGCCACCTCCTTTGAGCTGGGACGGCGTACCCGAGGCCGGGTGACGGGTCCGGGGGTCGCCCCTGGAGGGTCGCGAATGACTCATTCGGGACCTCGGACGTCCCGAATGAGTCATTCGC
>NZ_JBEZYY010000004.1:0-318899 GCF_040638975.1 Amycolatopsis sp. NPDC024027 | reverse complement strand
GCGGGGTGCGGGCGGGTGGCCCCCCTCGCTGGTCGTCCTTTCTTCTCCGCGGTAGTCCCGCACTGCCTTTGTGTGTTCTGCCCCACGTCCGGAGCGAGCGGCGGCAGGCGGGGAGAAGCTCGTCACACCTGGTAGTCGTAGAGCGTCGGCCGCCCGCCGGAACTCGGCAGGTTCGCCGGTGACCGCAGGTGGTTCCGGCCCGAATCGACCGTCCGCAGCGTTGTCGCCAGCAGCTCCGAGAACTCCGCCAGCTTGCCGTCCACGTACGCGTCGCAGTCCGCTCGCTGGCGGTCGGCTTCCGCGTGGGCCTCGTCCACGATGCGGGCCGACTCCGCGTGCGCCGCCTGGACCACCTCGGTCTGGGCGACCAGGCGAGCCTGCTCGGCCCGGCCGTCTTCGATGGCGCGGTCGTACGCGTCGCGGCCCGCCTGGACCATGCGCTCGGACTCGGCGCGGGACCGGTCCGTGAGGTTCTGGTACTCCGCCTGGCCCGCCGCCACCGTGCGGTCGGCCTGGTCGTGCGCGTCGGCGAGCATCTGCTCCGCCCGGGCCCGCGCGTCGGCGAGGATGCGCTCCGCTTCGTCCGTCGCGTCGGCGATCGCGCGCTCGGCCTCGGCGTTCGCGCCCGCCACCGTCTCGCCCGCTTCCTTGCGGGCCGCGTGGATGAGGTCGTCGCGCTTGTCGAGGACGTCCTGGGCGTCGTCGATCTCCGCCGGCAGTGCGTCGCGGACGTCGTCGAGGAGCTCGAGCACGTCCCCCCGGGGTACCACGCAGCTGGCCGTCATCGGGACGCCGCGCGCCTCCTCGACGATCGTGACGAGCTCGTCGAGCGCCTCGAAAACCCGGTACACGGCAACTCCAATCCCCTGTCGCTGTGTCCAGTCTGCCCGCATCGGGCGCCGAAGCGGTGAACGCGACCGGCGCCGGGCGTGTCCCCCTGGACCACGCCCGGCGCCGGAGTCACCACGGCAGCACGAAAGCCGGATCGGTGATCACCTTCGTGAGCTGCTCCTCGCTCAGCTGCGCCGAGTCGGCGGCGTCGTCCGCCGCGTCGGCCAGCGTCACCGCGGAACCGTCGGCCCGGTTGAGGACACCGTTGAAGCCGCGCAGCTTCTTGAACCCCCCGGTGCTCACGTAGCCGACCTCGGACACCAGCAGCACGGCCCCGCCGGGCTGCGGGATCCGGTCGCAGCGCAGCCCGTCGGTGGGCGGCTCCGGGCAGGACCGGGCCACCGGCACGTGGTCACCCGGCACCTGCCGGCCGTACACCGTCAGCTGGAAGGACCCGGGCCGCCCCGCCTCGTCGGCGAAGACGGCGGTCACGGCCATCAGGCCGGGGCCGATGGCGTCGGCCGGGGACACGCCGACCGTCAGGCCCCGCACCCCGGGGAACACCCCGGTCACGGCGTCGGTGAGCGCCTGCCGGATCCGGGCCTGGTCGGCGAGCGACGGCGGGGTCGGCGGGGCGGCGGGCGAGACCGGGTGCGTGCCGGGGGTGAACACCGCCACGGCCGCGACGGCCGAGGCCACGGCGAGGGCGCCGGTGATCCCCGCCCGGCGCCGCCGGGTGTGCCGGGCCGCGCGGTCGGCGACCTCGTCGGGGTCGAAGCCGAGCGGTGGTTCCGCGACCTCCACGTCACGCAGGCGGGTTTCCAGGTCGGTCATCACGCGGTCCTCTCCGTGCTGTGCTCGAGCACGCCCCGCAGCGTCTCGAGCCCGCGGGCGGCCTGACTCCGGACGGTCCCCTCCGAGCAGCGCAGCACGTCCGCGACCTCCGCCGCCGGCAGGCCGGCGCAGTAGCGGAGCACCACCGCGGCGCGCTGCTTCGGCGGAACCTCGGCGAGGGCGCGCAGGAGCGGGCCGGAAATCCCGGTCTCGGGTGCGGCAGCGGGCTGGTCCGGCACGACGCCGTCACGGCGTTCGCGACGCCGCCACGGCCGCCGCTGCTCGTCGAGCCAGCAGCGCAGCAGGACCTGCCGGGCGTAGTTGTCGACGGGCCCCCGCCGCGCGATCTTCGGCCAGACCCGGTACAGCTTGACCAGGGCGTTCTGGACGAGGTCCTCCGCCAGGTGCCAGTCACCGCACAGCAGGTACGCCGTCCGTCTCAGTGCCAGGGCGCGTGCCCTGGCGAACTCCCGGAAGTCTGCGTCGTCCGCAGCCCGCATCGCGCCTCCTCGTCCTCGTTTCGGTGTACCTCACGGACGAGGGGGCGCGGCGCGTTGCACGGATCAGGAATTCAGGTCGATCCGCTTGAAGGTCGCGTAGCGGTCGGGGGTGTAGGCCAGCTCGCCCGCCTTGCCGGAGATCACGCGGTCGTTCGTGCCGACGGTGAAGAGCTTGTAGTAGCCGGACGCGCAGGCCGGGAGCACGCCTTCGCGGTTCTCGTAGGTCGTGCCGGTGGCCGCGCCGCCGCGGACGTCGTTCACGACGGCCTTCGCCGCCGACGACAGCTGCGAGTAGCCGATCTTCGCCAGGCCCGACAGGTCGCCGCAAGCGTGCGTCGTGCCGCCGCCGCTGATGTCGATGACCTTGAAGGTGGCGTAGTGGTCGCCGGTGTAGAAGTACTCGCCGGCGCTGCCGGTCACGATGCGGCGCGTACCGCGGGTGCTCGAGCCCGGCGTGGGCACCGTGTACTCGTGGTAGTAGCCCGACGCGCAGGCCGGGAGCACGCCTTCGCGGTTGTCGAAGACGACGCCGTCGTTCTTCGGGTACGGGAACGGCCCGTCGGTCTGGATCAGGTTGTACGTCTTCGTCGCTTCGGGCGGCAGCGCCGAGAGCGTCGTGTGCGAGAAGCCGGAGAGGTTCCCGCAAGCGTTCTGCGCGACGACGGCGGGGGAGGCCGGGGAGGACGCCGCGGCGGCGGTGACCCCGGCGAACAGCGTGGCCAGGAGCGCGAAGAGGACCGCGACCAGGCGTGATCGGTAGTTGGCCATTTTCGGACCGTAACCCGATCGGATGATCGTCGGGAGACGTCGACGTGAACTCCCGCACCACCGGGCCCAAGTCCCGACGAACGGAGGGGGCCGAACGACGGGAACCGGACACCCGGGGTCCGATGTGGACTCGGTGGCGGGTCAGCGCCCGAGCTTGGGGAACTTCTCCGAAAGCCGCTCGTAGACGACCGCCGGGACGAGGTGCTCGATGTCACCGCCGAGCGCCGCGACCTCCTTGACCAGCGAGCTGGACACGAAGCCGTACGCCGGGTTGTTCGCCATCAGCAGCGTCTCGACGCCGGTGAGCTCGCGGTTCATCTGCGCCATCTGCAGCTCGTAGTCGAAGTCGCTGACCGAGCGCAGGCCCTTGGCGACCGCCGCGATGTCGTGGTCGCGGCAGTAGTCGACCAGCAGGCCCTCCCAGGAGTCGACCCGCACGTTCGGCAGCTTCGCCGTGATTTCACGGAGCATGTCGAGCCGTTCGGGGACCTCGAACAGGCCCTTCTTCGACCGGTTCACCCCCACCGCGACGACGACCTCGTCGAACAGCACGCTCGCTCGTTCGATGATGTCGAGGTGCCCGTTGGTGGCCGGATCGTAGGAACCGGGACAGACCGCACGCCGCATGGCGCGGACGCTACCGTGCCGGACCGGGTCTCCGCCGCGTGGTTCACGCCACAGCTGTGTACTCCGCCCAGAAGACGGCCGTGTCGCCGTACTTCTTCGCGCGCGTCGGCTCGAAGCCCGGCGGCCAGTCCGGCTCGCCGTCACGGGCGGCGCGCTCGATCACCACCAGGGCCGACGACCCCAGCCAGCCGCCCGCGGCCAGCGAGGCCAGCACGGCTCCGAGCGCGGCCGCGTCCACGGCGTACGGCGGGTCGGCGAGCACGAGGTCGAACGAGGCGGGCGCGGGCGCCGCGACCACCGCCTCGACCGGTCCGGCCCGGACCGTGCCGCCCAGGCCGAGCGCCGCGACGTTGCCGCGCAGGACGTCCACCGCGCGCCGGTCGGACTCCACGAACAGCGCGTCCGCCGCGCCGCGCGAGAGGGCTTCCAGGCCGAGCGCGCCGGACCCGGCGTAGAGGTCGAGGACGTGGGCGCCGTCCAGCTCGCCGGCCGTCTCGAGGGCGTTGAACAGGGCTTCCCGCACGCGTTCCGACGTCGGCCGGGTGCCCTTCGGCGGCACCTTCAGCCGCCGTCCGCCCGCCGTCCCGGCCACGATCCTGGTCACCCCCCGATTGTGCGGGGACGGCACGGGGCGCGGATGACCGGGACACGGGTGTCCCCGCCCGGGCCACCGCGTAGAGTCGTTCTTCGCCCTCGGAGGCGATCCCAAAGCTGTCAAGGAGCCATGCGTGTCCGAACCTCGGGTCAGACGGGCCGAGATCGCCATCGAACAAGCCCACGTCGATCGCGTGTACACCCGTCTGGACGAACTGAAGGCCCAGGCCGAGGCGATGCGCACGAAGGGCTACGAGATCGGCCAGGGAGCGCAGCGCGAGGCGATCTTCGAGCAGGCGTCGATGCTGTTCGAGCGCGACATGATGGTCCACCACGCCAACCAGACGCTGCAGACGCTCGACGCCGAGTACGAGGGCCTCGTCTTCGGCCGGCTCGACGACCGCGAGGGCGAACGCACCTACGTCGGCCGGCTCGGCATCCGCGACGCGGAGTTCGACAACCTCGTCACGGACTGGCGCGCGCCGGCCGCGGCCGCGTTCTACCAGGCCACCGCCGAGGAACCGATGGACGTCGTGCGGCGGCGGGTGATCCGCTGCTCGGGCCAGAACGTCCTCGACGTCGACGACGACGTCCTGATCGCCGACGCCGTCCCCGAGGACATGCAGGTCGTCGGCGAGGGCGCGCTGATGGCGGCGCTGGGGCGCTCGCGCGGCGAGAAGATGCGCGACATCGTCGCGACGATCCAGAAGGAACAGGACGAGGTCATCCGGGCGCCCTGGCGGGGCGTCACCGAGATCACCGGCGGCCCGGGCACCGGCAAGACCGCGGTCGCGCTGCACCGCGCCGCCTATCTGCTCTACCGCTACCGCCGCCAGCTCGGCGGGGCCGGCGTGCTGGTGATCGGGCCGTCGGGCGTGTTCACCAGCTACATCTCGCGGGTCCTCCCCTCCATGGGCGAGACGAACGTCGAACTGCGCGCGCTCGGCGAAGTCCTCGACGGCCTGGAGGCGACGCGGCAGGACGCGGCGCCGCTCGCCGCCGTCAAGGGGTCGCTGCGGATGCGGAAGGTGCTGCTGCGGGCGCTGCGGGACACGCCGCCGGAGGCGCCGGAGGAGATGCGGATCGTCTACCGCGGCGAGGTGCTGAAGCTGAACGCCCGCGAGCTGGAGAAGATCCGCCGCAAGGCCCACACGCAGGGCGCGCCGCCGAACCGGTCGCGGATCCGGGCGGCCGAGATGCTGCTGGACGCCCTCGCCGCGAAGGCCGAGGAGCACGCCAAGGACGACGGCAGGCCGTTCGACCGCGCGGAGCTGATCACCGACCTGGGCGAGCGGATCGACTTCCACCGCTTCCTCGTCGTGTGGTGGCCGGTGCTGTACCCGGCGCAGATCCTCAAGTGGCTGGGCGACGAGAAGCGGCTGGCCTCGGCGGCGAAGGGCGTCCTGAACCGGCCGGAGATCTCGATGCTGGCCGCGGACTTCGCGGACCGGTCGCGGGGCTGGTCGATCGCGGACGTGGCGCTGCTGGACGAGCTGCGCGTCCTGACCGGGCCGGAGCCGAAGCGCAAGCGGCGCCAGGTGATCGAGGTCGAGCCGCAGCGCTCGGGCGGCGCGCCGACGCGGCCGGAGCACTACGACGAGTACTCGCACGTGGTCGTCGACGAGTCCCAGGACCTTTCGCCGATGCAGTGGCGGATGGTGGGCCGGCGCGGGAAGTACGCGAGCTGGACGGTGGTCGGGGACCCGGTGCAGAGCTCGTGGCCGGACCCGGCGGAGGCGGCTTCGGCGCGCGATCAGGCGTTCGGCGTCAAGACCGCCCGGCGGCGGTTCACGCTGCGCACGAACTACCGGAACTCGGCGGAGATCTTCGACCTGGCGGCGAAGGTGGTGGCCGGGCACGCGGAGTCCGGCGAGCTGCCGGTGGCGGTCCGCCGCACCGGGGTGGAGCCGGAGGTCCGCCCGGTGGAGGCGGCCGGCCTGGCCGCGGCGACGCAGGCCGCGGTGAAGGAACTGCTGGGCGCGGTCGAAGGCACGGTCGGCGTCATCACCGCGATGGACCGGGTGCCGGAGGTCGCGGGCTGGCTGTCGGGGCAGGCGGACGAGCGGCTGAAGGTCGTGGGCAGCCTGGATTCGAAGGGCCTGGAGTACGACGCGGTGGTGCTGGTGGAGCCGGTCGACCTGATCACGGAATCGACGACCGGCCGCCGGGTGCTGTACGTGGCGCTGACCCGCGCGACGCAGCAGCTGATCGTGCTGGCCTCGAACCCGGACTGGATCCCCGCCGCCTGATCCGGGCGCGAGAGACGCTGAAGGGCCCCTTCGGGGGGCGGGAGGCGGGTTCCCGTGCCCTCGAAGGAGCCCTTCAGACCCCCGGTGAAATGAACGTCGTGGGACGAGCGCGTCCAAGGGCATGTCTAGCCGATCCGGGTTGTTCGGTGTCCGCGCTCACCCACCGAACAACAACGCCGAACAAACCCCGGCGCGCTGATCAGGGGCAAGGCGGGGCGTAACCGAGGTCCGGGAAGCTTTCGCTCCATTCGGCTTCGGTGATCCGGGGTGACACCGCCGCGCAGATCCGCTGGGCCGCCCGGTCCGGATCGGCCTCCCAGAACCGCACGGTGCCGTCCGCACCCCCGCCCGCCAGGGTGTGGCCGTCCGGCGCGTACTGCGCGGCGTAGACGCGGTCGCGCTGCTCGGGCAGGACCGCGTACGGCGTCGCCGCGGCGACGTCCCACAGCCGGATCGTCCGGTCGTAGCTGCCGGACGCCAGCGTCCGGCTGTCGCCGCTGAAGGACACCGACATGACGACGTCCGCGTGGCCGTCCAGCACCACCGGGGGCGGCACGTGCGCCGGGTCGGTGACGTCCCACAGGCGGACCATGCGGTCGGCGCTCGCCGTGGCGACGTGCCTGCCGTCGGGGCTGTAGGCGACCGAGAAGATCGTGTCGGTGTGTCCCGTCAGCTTCGCGAGCGGCCGCGGGGCCCGGGGCGCCGAAATGTCCCAGAGCCGCGCGGTGTGGTCCCAGCCCGCGGTGACGAGCGTCCGGCCGTCCGGGCGGAAGGCGAGGGTGTGGACGTCGTCCCCGTGGCCCTCGAGCTTCGCGATCTCGACCGGCCGGGCCCGGTCGGCGAGGTCCCAGAGCCGGGCCGTGTGGCCGTCGCCCGCGGTGGCGAGCAGCCGGCCGTCCGGGCTGAAGGCGACCGCGTCGACGTCGTCGTGGAGCCGGTTGAACACCACCGGCGGCCCGGGTTCGGCCGGGTCGGTGATGTCCCGCAGCGTCATCGTGTGGTCCCAGCTGCCGGTGGCCAGGGTCCGGCCGTCGGGGCTGATCGCGACGCCGCAGACCGCGTCGCCGAACCCGCCGATCGTGGCCAGCTCCCGCGGCGCGCGCGGGTCGGTGCGGTCGTACAGCCGCACGGTCCCGTCGTAGCCGCCGGAAGCCAGCAGCTTGCCGCCGGGGCCGAAGGTGACGTGGCACGCCTGGGCCGTGTGCGCGGCGACGGCGGGCCCGGGCAGGTCCCAGAGCCGGGCGGACTGGTCGTCGCTGGCCGTGGCGAGGGTGCGGCCGTCGCGGGTGAACACCGCGGCGACGACCGCGCTGGTGTGCCCGGGCAGCGACTGCAGCTCGCGCGGCTGCCGCGGGTCGGCGACGTCCCACAGCCGGGCCGTGCGGTCGAAGCCGGTGGTGGCGAGCGTGCGCCCGTCGGCGGCGAAGGCCACCGACCGCACGATCGCCTTGTGCGTGGTGAGCGACGCCAGCGGCGCCGGGTGGGCCGGGTCGGCGATGTCCCACAGCCGCGCGGTCTGGTCCTGGCTCGCCGTGGCGAGGACGGGCCGGCCGGGGCCGAACGCCACCGAGTGCACGACGTCGGTGTGCCCGGCCACGACGCCGAGCTGCGTCCGCGAAGCGACGTCCCAGAGGCGGGCGGTCTTGTCGGCCGACGCCGAGGCGAGCAGCCGGCCGTCGCCGCTGAAGGCGAGGTTGTTGACGTAGGACGTGTGCCCGGTCAGCTCCCCCACCGGCCGCGGGTGGGCGGCGTCGGTGGTGTCGTAGAGCCGGATCGTGCCCTTGACGTCGGCGGTCGCCAGCAGCGGCCCGGCCGGGCTGAAGGCCACCGCGTACGCCTTGCCTTCGTGCCGCTCGATCGTCGTGCCGGGCCCCGGCCGCGCCGGGTCGGAGACGTCCCAGACGCGGACGGTGCCGTCGAAGCCCGCGGTGGCGACGGTCCGGCCGTCGGCCGCGAAGGCGACGTTGTTCACGTTGCCTTCGTGCCCGGCCAGCACGCCCAGCGGCGCCGGGTGGTGCGGGTCGTGGACGTCCCAGAGCCGGGCCGTGCCGTCCCAGCTGGCCGTGACGACGACCCGCCCGTCCGGGCGGAGGGCGACGGTGTTGACCCGGCCGGTGTGCCCGGTGAGCCGCGTCGCGTACGGCGTGCCGAACATGCCGAGCAGGCCGCTGCGCTCGTCGGCCCCGGGATCGAGGCGGTACGCGGCGAGCGCGAGCTGCGCGGCGAGCGCGGGGTTGGTGGCGCGCATGGCCAGCGCCTGGCCGGCGACCTTGTAGGCGAGCGCGTCGTTGCGCTGCTCGGTGGCCGTGGTCTCGGCGCGCACGGCGTAGGCGGTGGCGGCCACGGCGACGACCAGCAGCACCGCGAGCAGCGCGACCAGCTGGCGGAGCCGCCGGGTGCGGCGGCGGTCGCGGTCCCGCTCGGCGTGTTCGACGGCGAGGCTCGCGTCGAGGAACCGCCGTTCGCGCCGCGACAGCGCCGAGTCCTGGCGCGCGGCCCACTCCCGGGCGATCGCCAGCCGGGTGCCGCGGTAGAGCCAGCCGGGGTCCTCGTCGACGGACTCCCAGGCGCCGGTCGCCTCGGTGAGCTGCCGGTGGACGCGCAGGCCTTCGCGGTCCTCGGTGAGCCACTCGCGCAGCCGCGGCCAGCCGCGGATGAGGGCTTCGTGGGCGATCTCGATGCCGGTGTCGTCGAGGGTGACCAGCCGGGCGGCGGCCAGCTCGGCGAGAACCACGGCGGTGTCGGTGTCGTCGACGTCGTCGGCGTCGAGCTCGGCGCGGCCGATGCGCCGCTTGGTGTCTTCGGTGCCTTCGCCGAGCGCGGTCATGCGGAGGAAGATCTGCCGCGCCAGCCGCTGCTGGCGCGGGGAAAGCTTGGCGAAGGTGCCTTCGGACGTCTGCGCGATGGCCCGCTCGATGCCGCCGGTCGACTCGTACGCGGCGAGGGTCAGCGTGGTGCCGCGGCGGCGCCGCCACGTCTCCAGCAGCGCGTGCGAAAGCAGCGGCAGCACGCCGGGCTGGCCGGTGGCGTCGGCGACGAGCCGGGAGACCAGCGCGTTTTCGACGCGGTAGCCGGTGTCGACGGCGGGCCGCGAGATCGCCTGCCGGAGCTCCTCGGTCGTCATCGGACCGACCAGGATCTGGGCGTCCTGCATGGCCTCGGCGAGTTCGGCGTGCCGCGCGCAGTGGGTGTAGAAGTCGGTGCGGATGCCGAGGACGACCCGGGTGCGGCTGCCGGGTTCGGTGGTCGCGGTGACGAGCGCGTCGAGGAAGCGGGCCCGTTCCTGGTCGTCCTGGCAGAGGGTGAAGACCTCTTCGAACTGGTCGACGACCAGCACGAGGTCTTCGTCCTCGCCGTCGGCCAGCTGACGCGCGGCGAGGCCGAGGTGGCGCGGGTGCGCGGCGAAGTCGTCGAACAGGGCCCCGGGCGCGACGCCGAGCGCGGCGGCGAACTTGACCGCGCACTCCTCCAGCGGGCGGTGCCCCGGGGTGAGCAGCACGGCCGGCCCCTTCACCGAAGGCAGCAGCCCGGCCCGCAGCAGGGACGACTTTCCCGAGCCGGACGCGCCGAGGACGGCGAGAAAACGCTGTCTCGTGAGCCGTTCGACAACTTTTTCGACGAGCCGTTCCCGGCCGAAGAATCGATCCGAGTCGGCGGACGTGAAAGCGGCCAGCCCGACATACGGGGGAGTTTCCCCGGGTTCCGGCTCGCGCGGTGAATCGGTACCGTCCGCACGCGACTCTTCGGCGACGGCGTGCCAGCGTTCCTCCCATTCCGCCGGCGCTCCGCCGCAGGCCCGGACGTAGGCCAGCGTGACCGCCAAGCTGGGGAGTTTCCGCCCGCCGGCGGCTTCCGAGAGCGTTCCCGCCGAGTAGTGCGCCCGCCGCCCGAGCTCGCGGTAGGTCGGATTTCCGGCGCTCTCGCGCAACCGCCGGAGATCAGCGGCGAATTCGATGAGCAGATCGTCCCCGGGATCCAAGGGTCGCTCGGGACGCGGCACCCGGTCCTCCCTGTGGTTCATTTACCGGTTCGCCCACCGTAGCCAAAAGCGCGCGATCAGGTGCGGGAATCCAGCGACCGGTGAACCGCTTCGGAGTCGACGCCCAGTTCCGCCAGCAACTCGGCCGCCGGGTCGGGCGGGGCCAGCTTCACCAGCACCCGCAGCAGCCGCGCCGGATCGCGCGGCCGCGGCGTCCCGCCGATCGCCTCGTTGACGACCGCGCGCGCACCGGAGGTGAACGCTCCCAGCGTCAGCTTTCCGCGCCGCGCCGGGACTTCGGCCGGGCGGAGGCCTTCCACCTCGATGCCGAGCGCCGCCAGGGCCGCCCGGTCCAGGCGGTCCAGGGCCGCGCGGGCCTCGGCCAGGCCGACGCCGAGCGCGAGCGCGCTGTCCGGGTCGTGCAACAGGCCCAGCAGCAGGTGTTCGGTGCCGAGCCGCCGGTCGCCGCGGCGGCGGGATTCCTCCAGGGCCGCCGTCACCACCACGGCGAACGGGCTCCTGGCGATCAGCCGGTCGAGCACGAGCACCTCACTTCCCGTACTTGGCGTGCACGGACTGCCGGGCGACGCCGAGCGCGTCCCCGATCTGCTCCCACGACCAGCCCCGCTCCCGCGCGTGCGCGACGGCCGCCGCTTCGACCTGCTCGGCGAGCCGGTGCAGGGCGCCCACCGCCCGCAAGGCCACCGCCGGGTCCGTTTCCGAGACGCGTCCCGAAAGCTCTTCCGCTTCCACGGGTGTCAGTCTAGCCTGACAATCGCGTCAGTTTGAACTGACAACCTGGAGGGCGTGATGGACGTAGCGGTGATCGGAGCGGGCCCGGTGGGCCTGATGCTGGCGGCGGAGCTGCGGCTCGGCGGCGCGAAGGTGGTGGTCCTGGACCGGCGGACCGAACCGGACCCGCGGCCGCGGGCGAACGGGCTCGGCGGCCGGATCGTCGAGCAGCTGGACCACCGGGGACTCCTCGGCCGGTTCCGGGCCGAGGCGACGTTCGCCGGCCCCCTCCCCGGTTTCCCGTTCGGGCCGGTCCCCCTCGACTTCTCCAGGCTGGACGCGCCGCTGCGCGGGCTCATGCTGCAGCAGCCACGGATGGAGGCCCTCCTGGAAGAGCGCGCGACCGAGCTCGGCGCCGAAGTCCGGCGCGGTCACGAACTGGTGGACTTCGGCACCGTCCGCGGCCCGGACGGCGAGTACCGCATCGAGCCGCGGTACATCGCCGGCTGCGACGGCGCGCACAGCCGCGTCCGCGAACTGGCCGGCATCGGGTTCCCCGGCACCACCGGCGACGAGCTGATGCGCCTCGGGCACTTCCGGGCGGACGTGGACCTTTTCGCCACGGTGACAGGACTGGAGCGCGGCTGGAACCGCCGTCCCGGCGGCCGGGTGCTGGTGACCTCGCTGACACCGGGCGTCGTGATCGCCGGCGTCCGGGAGGTGACGCCGGAGCCGCCCGGCGAGCCGACGCTCGACGAGTTCCGCGCCGCCGTCCGGCGGGTCCTCGGTACCGACCTGCCGCTGGGCGAACCGCTGTGGCTGTCGCGGACGGTGAGTTCGGCCCGGCTCGCCGAGCGGTACCGGGCCGGGCGCGTGCTCCTGGCCGGCGACGCCGCGCATGTCTTCCCCGCCGGCGGGTCTTCGCTCAACGTCGGGCTGCTGGACGCGGTCAACCTCGGGTGGAAGCTCGCCGCCGTCGTGCGCGGTTCAGCTCCGGAAAGCCTCCTCGACAGCTACCACGCCGAAAGGCGCCCGGTGGCCGCGCGGACGTTGACGCAGACCCGCGTCCAGGCCCTGCTCGACCGCCTGACCGGCGAGGACGGCGACTCCCTGCGGACACTCTTCGGCGAACTGGCCGCGTTTCCCGACGCGACCCGGCACCTGGCCGGGCTCCTGCGGGACGCCGACGAGCTCCCGTACGTCCCCGACCTGCCACTGACCGTCGGCGGCGAGCCGGCCCGGGTGGCGGAAGTCATGCGCGCCGCGCGGACCGTGCTGTTCGACTTCGCCGACCGCGCCGACCTGCGGGAAGCCGCCGGTCCGGGCGTGAAGATCGTCACAGCCGCCTGCCCGGACGCCCCGGCCGACGCGCTGCTCGTGCGCCCGGACGGCGTCGTGACCTTCCGCGGCGGTGACCCGGCGGCGCTTCGGGAAGCAATGACGGCACCGGGGCGTTGACCCCGGTTGTGAGCTCATTGCCTGACGTGCCGCTGTCCGTGCTCGACCTGTCCCCCGTTTCGGAGGGGAACACCGTCGGCGAGACGCTGCGCAACACCCTGGACCTCGCCCGCGCCGCGGAACGGCTGGGCTACCACCGCTACTGGCTGGCCGAGCACCACAACATGCCCGGCATCGCCAGCTCCGCCACCGTCGTGCTGATCGGGCACGTCGCCGACGCCACCGAGCGGATCCGCGTCGGGTCGGGCGGGATCATGCTGCCCAACCACGCGCCGCTGGTCGTCGCCGAGCAGTTCGGCACCCTGGAGGCGTTCCACCCCGGCCGGATCGACCTCGGCATCGGCCGCGCGCCCGGCACCGACCAGCGCACGGCGCTGGCCCTGCGCGGTCCGGGCGGGCTGTCCGCGGAGAACTTCCCGGAGCACCTGCAGGAACTGATCGGCTACTTCACCCATTCGGAGGCCCGCGGCGTCAACGCGGTGGTGGCCGAGGGCAACCAGCCGCCGGTGTGGCTGCTCGGCTCGAGCGGCTTCAGCGCCCAGCTCGCCGGGCGGCTCGGGCTGCCGTTCTCCTTCGCCCACCACTTCGCCGCCGAGAACACCGTCCCGGCCGTCCAGCTCTACCGCGAGAACTTCCGGCCGGGGGTGCTCGACGAGCCGTACGTGATGCTCGGCGTGTCCGTGGTCGCCGCCGAAACCGACGAGCGCGCCCGCTTCCTGGCCGCCCCCAGCGGGCTGACGTTCCTCAGCCTCCGCCGCGGCCGCCCGATCGCCCTGCCGACACCGGAAGAAGCCGCGGAATACCCGTACACCGAGATGGACCGCGCGTTCCTGGCCGAGCGCTTCGGCTCCAGCATCGTCGGCTCGCCGGAAACCGTCCAAAAGGGACTCGAGCAGCTTCTGGCCGACACCGGCGCGGACGAGCTGATGGTCACCACGATGGTCCACGGCCACGCCGACCGCGTCCGCTCCTACGAACTCCTCGCCGCTCTCAAGTCCTGACGTGCGCAAAGGGTCGACACGCGTGATTCAAAGGTCGACACGCGTGATTGAAGGGTCGACACGGCGCAGCCCGGGGTCCCGCGGCGTGTCGTCCTCCTGATCACGCGTGTCGGCTCCCGGATCACGCGTGCCGGCTCCTCCGTCACGCGTGTCGTCCGCCGGGATGCGCGGGAATTGACAAAGCGGGGTGGGGCGTCAAGCGCGGGCGGGGTTGCCGGCGGAGTTTCTTTTCCTTCGCTGACAACAAGATCGGGTCCGTTTGTCAGCTCTGGACAAGAAATGCGCGGTTACCAGCCCGTGACCCCGTGATCCTGCTCAAGTTCTTGTCTCCCAGCAAGGCCGTCGTTAGCGTACCGACCAGTAGGAAACGGCACGGCACTCCCGAGACCGTGAATGGCCGGTAATTATTAGTCCATTCGGTCCATTTCCCTTTGGTCAGCTCGGGTGTATTCGGCGTGCCGCCGAAACCGCTGGAGGCACACGAATGGCCGAACGGACGACGACGGCGTCGTTCCCGGGGACGGCCGCATTGCGGCAGACCGGACGGCTCTACGGACTCGGCCTCGACGTCGTCCGGCTGACCTTCCGCCGCCCGTTCCAAGCGCGGGAACTGATCCAGCAGTTCTGGTTCATCGCGAGCGTGTCGATCCTGCCGACGGCGCTGGTCTCCATCCCGTTCGGCGCGGTGATCGCGCTGCACATCGGCTCGCTGACCACGCAGATCGGCGCGCAGTCGTTCACCGGCGCGGCGAGCGTCCTCGCGATCATCCAGCAGGCCAGCCCGATCGTCACGGCCCTGCTCATCGCCGGCGCCGGCGGCAGCGCGATGTGCGCGGACCTCGGCTCCCGCACCATCCGCGAAGAGATCGACGCGATGGAGGTGCTCGGCGTCTCGCCGGTCCAGCGGCTCATCGTGCCGCGGGTGCTCGCCGCGATGGGCGTCGCCGTCTTCCTCAACGGCATGGTCAGCGTCGTCGGCGTGCTCGGCGGCTACTTCTTCAACGTGATCATGCAGCACGGCACCCCGGGCGCCTACCTGGCCAGCTTCTCCGCCCTGGCCCAACTGCCCGACCTGTGGATCAGCGAGATCAAGGCCCTCCTCTTCGGCTTCGTCGCCGGGGTGGTCGCCTCCTACCGCGGCCTCAACCCCAAGGGCGGCCCGAAGGGCGTCGGCGACGCGGTCAACCAGTCGGTCGTCATCACGTTCCTGCTGCTGTTCGTGCTGAACCTGATCCTCACCACCGTCTACCTGCAACTCGTTCCGCCCAAGGGGAGCTGAAGTGACGACCACGGACCTCCCGAGAACCGCGCGGGTACGCGAGGCCGTCGACCGCCGGTTCGGCTTCCTCGACACCCTCGGCGACCAGATCCTCTTCTTCCTCCGCGCGATCGCGTGGACCCCGCGGGCCCTGCGCCGCTACCTGCGCGAAGTCGTCCGCCTGCTGGCCGAAGTCAGCTTCGGCAGCGGCGCGCTGGCCGTCATCGGCGGCACGATCGGCGTGATGATCGGGATGACCGTCGCCACCGGCACGGTCGTCGGCCTCCAGGGCTACTCCGCGCTGAACCAGGTCGGGACGTCGGCGTTCGCCGGGTTCGTGTCCGCCTACTTCAACACCCGCGAGATCGCGCCGCTGGTCAGCGGGCTCGCGCTGAGCGCCACCGTCGGCTGCGGCTTCACCGCGCAGCTCGGCGCGATGCGCATCTCCGAGGAGATCGACGCCCTCGAGGTCATGGGCATCCCCAGCGTCCCGTACCTGGTGACGACCCGGGTGATCGCCGGCTTCCTCGCCGTCATCCCGCTGTACGCGATCGGGCTGCTGTCGAGCTACCTCGCCTCGCGGCAGATCACCGTGTGGTTCTTCGGCCAGTCCGCCGGCACCTACGACCACTACTTCCTGCTGTTCCTGCCCCCCGGCGACGTGCTGTGGTCGTTCGGGAAGGTCCTGGTGTTCAGCATCGTGGTGGTCATGGCGCACTGCTACTACGGCTTCCGCGCGAGCGGCGGCCCGGCGGGTGTCGGGGTCGCGGTGGGCCGCGCGGTGCGCACCGCGATCGTCGCGATCAGCGTCCTCGACTTCTTCCTGTCCCTGGCGATCTGGGGCGCGACGACGACCGTGCAGGTGGCCGGATGAGAAGGGAAACCCGCCGCAAGGCCGGGGTCCGCACCGCCGGGGTGCTGTTCCTCGTGGTGATGGGTGTGCTGGTGACGCTCTCCATCAAGGTGTACGACAAGGACTTCGTCAGCACGGTCCCGGTGACGCTCAAGGCGAGCCGCATCGGCAACCAGCTCCAGGCGGGCGGCCAGGTCAAGGCCCGCGGCGTGCTCGTCGGGGAGATCCGCGGCGTCCGGGCCACCCCGCAGGGTGCCGAGATAGCGCTTGCTCTCGAACCGGGCAAGGTGGACATGCTGCCCCGCAACGTCTCCGCGCTGCTGGTGCCGAAGACGCTGTTCGGCGAGCGGTACGTCCAGCTGTCCATCCCGGACGGCGAGCGCGCGCCGCACCTGGCCGCCGGCGACGTCATCGAGCAGGACCGCTCGGCGAACGCGATCGAGCTGGAACGGGTCTTCGACAACCTGCTGCCGCTGCTGAAAGCGGTCCAGCCGCAGAAGCTGGCGACGACGCTCACCGCGGTTTCGACGGCCCTGGAAGGACGTGGCGAGCAGCTCGGCCGGACGCTGTCCACCGCCGCCGACTACCTCACCGGCTTCAACCCGCAGCTGCCGAAGTTCACCAAGGACGTCCAAGACCTCGCGGCGGTCTCCCGGCTGTACGGGGACATCGCCCCCGACCTGCTGGACGCGCTCACCGACTCGGCCGTCACGCTGAACACGGTGCACGACAAGGCACCCGAGCTCGCCACGGTCTACCAGGAGGTGCGGAGCTCGGCGGGCGAGGTCCAGCAGTTCCTGAACCGCAACAAGAACAACCTCATCGCCCTGTCGGCCGACAGCCGCTCGGCGCTGGAGGTCGCGGCGGAGTACTCCCCCAGCTTCCCCTGCACCCTGAAGGCGATGGACGCGTTGCGCAAGCCGGTCGACGAAGCGCTCGGCAAGGGCACGAACCAGCCCGGCATGCACGCCGCCGTCACCGTCACCCAGTCGCGCGGCAAGTACGTGCCCGGCAAGGACGACCCGGCGTACCCGGCGGCCGGCGGCCCGCGCTGCTACCCCAGCGGCGTCGCCCCGACGACCGGCACCGCCGCGGTCGCGCCCGGCACGCCCCAGCACCCGCTGCTGACCGGCACCCAGGACGACCTCGGCGTCGCGAACTCCCCGCAGGAACGGGAGCTGCTGGCCACGGTGCTCGCCCCGCAGCTGGGCGTGCCGACCGGGGAGGTCGCGGACTGGAGCAGCGTGCTGGTCGGTGCGCTCTACCGCGGCACGGAGGTGACGCTGAAGTGAGGAAGTTCGCCGCCCCGCTGCTCAAGAGCCTGATCTTCGTCCTGGTCACCACGGCCGCGACCGTGCTGCTGGCGATCTCCATCGCCAACACCGGCGTCGGCCGCACCGACCTCTACGGCGCCACCTTCACCGACGCGACGTCGTTGAACGTCGGTGACGACGTCCGGATCTCCGGGGTTCGCGTCGGGCAGGTCGAGGAACTCGAGATCGCCGGGCACAGCCTGGCCCACGTCCGGTTCTCCCTCGACGCCGGACGGCAGCTGCCCGCCGACGTCGGCGCGGTCATCAAGTACCGCAACATGGTCGGGCAGCGCTACATCGCGCTCGAACGCGGCGCCGGCGGCCAGGGAACACTGCCCGTGGGCGGGGAAATCCCGCTGAACCGCACCACCCCCGCCCTGGACCTGACCGACCTGTTCAACGGCTTCAAGCCGCTGTTCCAGGCGCTTTCGCCCACCGACGTCAACCAGCTCTCCGGCGAGATCGTGCAAGTGCTGCAGGGCGAGGGCGGCACGGTCGAGGAGCTGCTCGCGCACACCGGCTCGCTGACCTCGACGCTCGCGAGCCGCGACCACCTGATCGGCGAAGTGATCACCAACCTCAACCACGTGCTCGGCACGGTGAACAGCAAGGGAACCGCACTGACGACGTTGATTTCGACGCTGCGGGAGCTCGTTTCCGGCCTGGCCGCGGACCGCACCGTCATCGGCGACGCGATCGGCGGCCTCGGTGACCTCTCCACGGCCACCGCGGGCCTGCTCGGCGACGTGCGGACCCCGCTGAAGGACAGCATCACCGGCCTCGACGGCGTCACGAAGAACCTCGCGGACGAGCAGACCCTGCCCGGTCTGGAGCGGACGCTGAGCACGTTGCCGGAGAAGCTGAACAGCCTCGGCCGGATCAGCTCCTACGGCTCGTGGATGAACTTCTACGTCTGCAGCGCCGTCCTCCAGACCCAGCCGCCCCGCGGAACACCCGTGACCGCGAAGAGGTGCGGCTCGTGAAGTCCTTCAAGGAACGCAATCCACTCGCCCTCGGCGTCGCCGGGAGCGTCGTCCTCGCCGCGCTGCTGACCGTGACGTTCAACTACGACAACCTGCCGATCGTCGGCGGCGGCACCACCTACCGCGCCGAGTTCTCGGAGGCGGCCGGGCTGCAGCCCGACGACGAGGTCCGCGTCGCCGGCATCAAGGTCGGCGAGGTCCGCGACGTCGCACTGGCCGAGGACCACGTGCTCGTCACCTTCCGCGTGAAGAACGCCTGGGTCGGCGACCGGACGTCGGCGGAGATCCGGATCAAGACGCTGCTGGGCCGCAAGTTCCTCGCGCTCAAGCCGACCGGCGACGCCGTGCAGGACCCCGGCCAGGCGATCCCGCGCACCCGGACGGTCACGCCGTACGACGTCACCGAAGCGTTCAACGGCCTCGCGAACACCGCCGGTTCGATCGACACCGCGCAGCTCGCCGACAGCTTCACCGCGATCAGCGACACCTTCCGCAACGCCCCGGCCCACGTGCGCACCACGCTCGACGGGCTGTCCGCGCTCTCGAAGACCGTGTCCTCCCGCGACGACCAGCTCGCCGGCCTGCTGGCCAACGCCAAGAAGATCACGACGACACTGGCGAACTCGAACCAGGACTTCGAGCAGCTGCTCTCCGACGGCAACCTGCTGCTGGGCGAGCTCGACCGGCGCCGCCAGGCCATCCACGACCTGCTGACCGGCGCGCAGACGCTGGCCACCCAGCTCTCCGGCCTGGTGGCGGACAACGCCGGCGCGCTCAAGCCGGCCTTGAGCCAGCTGAACACCGTGACCGACCTGCTGACCCGGCAGAACGACAACCTGGCCAAGAGCCTGGCCGCCGCCGGACCGTACTTCCGGCTCGCCAACAACGCGCTGGGCAACGGCCGCTGGCTCGACTCCTACCTCTGCGGCCTGCTGCCCGAAAACC
Source organism: Amycolatopsis sp. NPDC024027 (assembly GCF_040638975.1). Lineage (NCBI taxonomy): Bacteria > Bacillati > Actinomycetota > Actinomycetes > Pseudonocardiales > Pseudonocardiaceae > Amycolatopsis > Amycolatopsis sp. NPDC024027. The sequence goes on along the minus strand of NZ_JBEZYY010000004.1, from coordinate 299,974 downwards.
GTGACCCGTGTGTGCCGCCGAAGCGGACGGGAGCCCCGAAGTGAACGCCACCCGCACCTACCGGTTCCTCGCCGCGGCGGTCGTCACGGCGCTCGTCGTCGTGGCCGCGCTGTGGTGGCTCTTCTCCGGCGCCGGCCTCAACCGCGCCACCGTGCTCTTCTCCCGCGCTGTCGGCGTCTACAGCGGCTCCGACGTCCGGCTGCTCGGCGTCCGGATCGGCCAGGTCGAGTCGGTGACCCCGCGCGGCGAGCAGGTCGAGGTGACGCTGACCTACGACGGCTCCGCCCCGATCGCGGCCGACACCGACGTGGTCGTCATCGCCCCCAGCGTCGTCGCCGACCGGTACGTCCAGTTCTCCAAGCCGGCCCGCGGCGGACCGCGGCTGGTCAACCACGCGACCATCGGCCTGGACCGCAGCGCGACCCCGGTCGAGCTGGACCAGCTGTACGCCAGCCTCGACTCGCTCACCAAGGCGCTGGGCCCCGACGGGGCGAACAAGAACGGCGCCCTGTCGGACCTGCTCACCACCGGCGCGAACAACCTGCGGGGCAACGGAACCGCGTTCAACGATTCCGTCCGGCAGCTCGCGGAACTGGCCAGGACCCTCTCCGGCAACTCCGGGGACCTGTTCACCACCGTCCGGGAGCTGCAGCAGTTCACCACCATGCTGGCCGCCAACGACGAGCAGGTGACGCAGGTGAACCAGCAGCTCTCGTCGGTGTCCGGCACGCTGTCGGCCAACCGCGACGAGCTGGCCTCGGCGCTGCGCTCGCTCGGGGCCGCGCTCGGCGACATCCAGGGCTTCATCAAGGACAACCGGGCCCTGATCAAGTCCAATGTGGACAAGCTGGCGGTGACCACGCAGACGCTCGTCGACCAGCGCGCGTCGCTGGCCGAGTACCTCGAGACCGCGCCGCTGGCCGCGACCAACCTCATCCAGACGGTCGATCCCGCCACCGGCACCCTGCAGACCCGCACCGACCTGATCGACTACCTGCTGCCGCTGCCGGTGACCGGGTCCGTCTACACGAACGAGGCGGGCGGCAAATGAGAAGAGCACGACGCGTCACGGCCCTGGCCGCAGGCTGCTGCCTGGTGCTGACCGGCTGCTCGGGCGAGTTCAAGGGCGTCTACGACCTGCCCCTGCCCGGCGGCGCCGACGTCGGCGACCACCCCTACCACGTCACCGTCCAGTTCGCCGACGTCCTCGACCTGGTACCGCAGGCCGCGGTGAAGGTCGGCGACGTCCCGGTCGGGCGGGTCCAGACCATCCGCCTCGGCGCGGACGGCTGGACCGCCGAAGCCGTCGTCGAGGTCAACGGCGACGTCGTGCTGCCCGCCGACGCCGTCGCCCGGCTGCGGCAGTCCAGCCTGCTCGGTGAGAAGTTCGTCGAACTCGCCGCCCCCGACGGCCAGGCGAAGGACCGGGCCCGGCTGGCCGACAACGCCGTGATCCCGGTGTCGCGCACAAACCGCAACCCGGAGGTCGAGGAGATCTTCGGCGCGCTTTCGCTGCTGCTCAACGGCGGCGGCATCGGGCAGCTGCAGACGATCAACCGCGAGCTCGGCAAGGTGATGACCGGCAACGAGACGCAGATCCGCTCGTTCCTCTCCGGCGTCAACACCCTGACCACCGACCTCGACGCGCACCGCCAGGACATCACCGCGGCGCTCGAAGGCGTCAACCGGCTGGCCACGACGCTGGCCGACCGCGACAAGCAGGTGTCCGGGGCGCTCACCGACCTGACACCGGGGCTGCGCACGCTGACCGACCAGCGCACCCAGCTCGTGGCGATGCTCCAGTCGCTCGACGACCTTTCCGGCGTCGCCACCGACGTCATCCACAAGAGCAAGGACGACCTGGTCGCCGACCTGCGCGCGCTCGCGCCGGTCCTGCAGCGGCTCGCCGACGCCGGGGCGTCGCTGCCGAAGGCCCTGGAGATCCTGCCGTCCTTCCCGTACACCGACGCGGTGATCCCGGCGATCAAGGGCGACTACCTCAACGTCTACCTGTCGGTCATCCCGGCACCGGGCGTGCCGCTGCCGAACCCGGGCGAAGGCGTCCCACCCGCCTGCGAGCCGGACGCCCCGGCCGGCAACCCGCCCTGCCTGCCGGCCCTGCCACCGCTTCCGCTCCCGGCCGCCGGCCAGGTCACCACCCCGGGAGGGCGCTGATGCTGACCACCAGAGTCCGGGTCCAGGTCATCGCGTTCGTCGTGATCTCGCTCGTCACCGTCGCGTTCGTCGGCGCGAACTACGCCGGGATCGGCCGGCTCGTCGGCAACGGCGGGTACACCGTGAAGCTGGAGCTCGCCGAGGGCGGCGGCATCTTCACCAACGGCGAAGTGACCTACCGCGGCGTCGCCGTCGGCCGGATCGGGGAACTGCGGCTGACGCCGTCCGGGACGGAGGCGGACCTGATCATCGACCGCTCGGCCCCGCCGATCCCGGCGAACGCGCAGGCCGTGGTGGCCAACCGGTCCGCGGTCGGCGAGCAGTACGTCGACCTCCAGCCCCGCACGTCGGACGGCCCGTTCCTGGACGGCGGCTCGGTCATCCCGCGGGAGAAGACGACGCTGCCGATGCCGGTGCAGCACCTGCTCGGCGACCTCGACTCGCTGACCGGGTCCGTGCCCACCGGGGACCTGCGCACGGTCGTCGACGAGCTCGACGACGCGCTGCGCGGCACCGGCCCGGATCTGCAGGTGCTGCTGGACACCGCGACGTCGTTCACGAACGACGCGTCGGCCAACCTGCCGCAGACGGCGAAGCTGATCGACGACGGCTCGACCGTGCTGCGCACCCAGCTCGACTCCTCCGCCGAGTGGCGCTCGTTCGCCGGCAACGCCAAGCTGTTCGCCGCCCAGCTGTCCGATTCGGACGGTGACCTGCGGCGGCTGATCGCCACCGCGCCGCCGGCCGCGACCGAGCTCGGCACCCTGCTGCGGGAGACCGACCCCGGGCTGCCGATCCTGCTGGCCAACCTGCTCACCACGGCGCAGGTGATCCAGACCCGCACCGGCCAGCTGGAGCAGCTGCTGGTGGCGACACCGAAGATGGTCGCGGCGACGTCGACGGCCTTCCCCGGGGGTGACGGCAACCTCGCCATGGCGCTGACGTTCTACGACCCGGTCCCCTGCCGGGCCGGGTACGAGAGCACGCAGTACCGGCCCAGCACGGACACCTCGCCGCTGCCGTTCAACACCAGTGCGTCCTGCACGCTCGAAAAGGGCGACGCGACCTCGGTGCGGGGCTCGCAGCACGTGTCGCGCGCACCGGTGCCGTCCCCCGCGGCGGCCGCCTCCGGTGCTCCGCTTCCCGCGTCGCCCGGCCTGGCGGTGTCCCCGACGATCGAGGAGATGCTGTGGCTGGGAAAGTGAAGTGGCCGCTGCGGGCCGCCGTGCTCGCGGTGGTCGTCACCGCCGCCTTCGCGGGCTGGTCGGGGTTCTCCTGGTACCGCACCGCGCACAGCGCCGAACTGACCTACGGCACCGCCCGCGACGAGGCACTGGCCCGTGGCCGGGAGCTGGTCGCGCAGCTCTGCACGCTGGACTACCACCGGCTGGACCAGGGGCTCGCGCAGTGGCTCGACGCGTCGACCGGCCCGCTGCACGACCGGCTGGCCCACACCGACGACACCACGAAGAAGACCCTCGCCCAGGACGCGACGGTGTCCACCGGCAAGGTGCTGGACGCGGCCCTGAGCGAGCTCGACGAGCACGCCGGCACCGCGAAGCTGCTGGCCTCGGTGGAGATCACCGCCCAGAAGGACGGCGTCGCCCCGGCGACCAAGCGCAACCGCTTCGCGGCGGGACTGACGCGGACCGGCGGCGGCTGGAAGCTCAGCGCGCTCGACGAGCTGCCGGTGGGGGCCCGATGAGCACCGCCGACGCACCGGCCGCCACCGAAGAAGAGGCCGCCGTGACCCCTCCCGATCCCGATGACGAGCCCACTCCCGATGCCGAAGCCGCTCCGGAGGACGTCGACCGGCCGCGGCGGCGCCCGATCCTGCTCCCCCTGCTGATCGCCGTCTCGGTGCTGCTGGCCGCGGCGGGCGTGGTGTGCACCGTGGCGGCGCGCTCGGCGGCCGGCGAACCGGCCGCGGCCAACCACGCGCTCACCGACGTCGGGGCCACCGCCGACGTCACGTCGGCGGTGACGCTGGCGCTCAACCGGATCTTCTCCTACTCCTACGACAAGACCGACGTCACCGGACAGGCCGCGCGGGACGTCCTGCGCGGTGACGCGCGCACGACCTACGACCGGCTGTTCGCCCAGGTGAAAGAAAAAGCACCGGCCCAGAAACTGGTGCTGACGACGCGGGTGACGTCTTCCGCGGTTCAGGAACTCCGCGACGGCCACGCCCGGCTTCTCGTGTTCCTCGATCAGTTCGCCACCCGCGCGGACAACAATTCCAGCAGTTCCGCGGCCGCGCAGCTTTCGGTGACGGCGGAACGCGAGGGCAATACCTGGAAGATTACCGGCCTCACCCCCCGCTGACCCCAGTTTTCAGCACGCTGCACAATTCGAAGGAGAGTTGGCATGCCCACTTTGTTGCGCACTCGAACGAATGGCCGGAAATGGGCCCGCGCGGCCGCGGTCGTGGCGGCCGCGGGCGCCGCGATGAGCGTCGTCACCGCCGTACCCGCCTCGGCCGACGTAGTCGAGATCCCGGTCGGCTACACGGTCACCGGCAACACCGTGGTCAAGAAGACCGGCAGCGCGATGACCCTCGGCCCGGGCAACCTCGACGGCAACCTGATCATCGACGACCAGACCGGCTCGGTCGGCCTCAACGCGAACCTGACGCTGCCGCCGTCGCAGGCGAACATTTCCCTGGTGTCGGGCCTGTTCAAGATCAAGGCGAAGGTCAAGATCACCCCGACCGGCCCGGCCACCGGCACCCTCGCCGACGGCACGCTGACCACGCACGCCCAGGCGAACATGGAGATCTACGACATCTGGGCCGGCCTGCTGGTCCCGGTGATCCCGCTGCCGACGGTGCCGGGCAGCTGCAAGGCGAGCAAGCCGCTCGAGCTCGACCTGAGCGCCAAGGACGTCGACATCTTCGCCCCGAAGTTCACCGTCACCGGCACCTACACCATCCCGGACTTCAAGAACTGCTTCATCGCCGACCTGGCGCTGGGCGCGCTGGTCTCCGGGCCGGGCAACACGATCTCGCTGGACCTGGCGGCCAAGACCGAAGGCTGATCCGGACACGGAAAGAGGGGCTTCCCGGCCGGGGAGCCCCTCTTTCCGTGTCCGGATCAGCAGGGTGCGGAGGGATCCGCCTTCAGCACGACGCTGAACCGGTCGCCGGCGGAGACGGCCTGCAGCGGACCGCAGATGCCGTTGCTCAGCGGGTCGCTCTCCATCTGGTCGTTGGACCCCCAGCCGACGATGTCGCCGTTGCTCTTGAGCGCGAGGTTGAACGTCCAGCCCGCGTCGATCGCGACGACGTCGGACAGGGCCGCGTCCGGGACCTCGGCCTGGTGGTTGTCGTTGCGGCCCCAGGCGATCACCCGGCCGTCCTTGAGCGCGAGGCTGTGCTGGTGACCGGCGGAAATGGCCGTGACACCCGATTGCGCGTCGGCCGGGACCTCCGACTGGCCGAAGTTGTCGCTGCCCCACGCGAGGACCCCGCCGTTCTTCAGGGCGAGACTGTGGTCACCGCCGGCGGAAACGGCGGTGACGCCGGACGTCGCCGCGGCCGGGACGTCCGACCGCAGGCCCCAGCTGACGACGCGGCCACCCGCCTTGAGCGCGAGGCTGTGCATGGCGCTGGTGGAGATGGCGACGACGCCGGACTTCGCCTCGTCGGGCACGTCCGTCTGGCCGTACCAGTCGTTTCCCCAGGCCAGCACGCCACCGTTCTTGAGCGCGAGCTCGTGGGCCCAGCCGGCGGCGATCGCGCTGACGCCGGACGCCGCCGCCGGCGGCACCTCCGTCTGGCCGAAGTTGTTGTCGCCCCACACCAGGACCCCGCCGTCCTTGAGGGCCATCGCGTCCATGCTGCCCATGGACACCGCGGTCACGCCGTCGAGAGCGTCCGGCGACGGCCCCGAGATGTAGTTCGAGTAACCCCACTCCAGGACCCCGCCGGTGTCCTGGGCCGAAGCGGCCGCGGACGGCACGAGCGGGGCGGCGACCAGTGCCGCGGCCGCCAGCACGGCGGACCGCCGGGATGCGCTCCGGAAACGGAAGACTTCGGCCACGGTATCTTCTTTCGCTGAATCGATTCGCGCGGTTACGGTGCACGCGCGCACCCAGATACTAACCCGGAGAATCGCCGGACGACACCCGTCGAGTTCTTTGTCAAGCGCCAACCAAGAGCCCCCCGCGCATACTCCGCTGTTGACAAAAATCGGGGCCGGGAGGACCACTGCCCAGCCCGGTACGTCACATGCTTGTTGCGCAACCGACTGGCGAGTAACCTTATTTCTCACAGCCACCTCGCGAGGGTCAGGGCTGGGCCACGGAAATACCGGGGGAATTCGCGGGTACCGATCGGTCCGCGAGGCGCATGGGCAGCGCCGGCCAAGACGTCAACTGGATGATCGAAGGAGATTGACAGTCATGACCCGACTCAGGACCTTGTCCCTCAAGGCAGTCACCACCGCAGCCATCGTCAGCACGGTGGGCCTGCTCACCGCGGGCGTCGCGGCGGCCGACACGGCCTACACCGCGTCGGCCACGCACCGATGCACGTTCCCCGGCATCCCGCAGCAGGACGTGGGAATCACCGCGTTCCTGACCGGGCCGGACTCGATCCCGGTCAACGGCACCGCTGTGCCGACCAACGTCGGCGGCACCGCGACGATCTCCGCCGCGGTCCACTCGCTGCTGACCGCCGTCGGCTACGACGGCATCCGGGGCCTGGCGACCGTCCCGGTCACCGCGGCTCGTGGAACGGTCTCCGGGCCGGCGGCCGACCTCAACATCCCGGAGACGATCTACCCGGCAGGCGGGCCGATCACGGTCAACATCGCCCAGGACGCGAACTCGACGGTCCCCACCTACACCGCCCCGGCGACCGACGGCACGGACACGCTGTCGCTCGCCTCGCCGATCACCGCGGCGTTGCAGTTCCACAAGAAGTCCAACGACACCTGGGCGAACTGGAACATGACCTGCACCCTGAAGACCACCACGCCCGCGCAGAACCCCGCGTTCTCGCCGGACTTCGTCATCACCCCCTGATCACCGGGTGAAGCAGCCGTAGGGATGGCCGGGGCCCCGGCCATCCCTACGGTTCGTTTCCCCAGCGGCCCGAACTGGAGTACGGCATGGCCTTGCGGCTGACCCGGCGGACGGCGACCCGCGGCGCGCTCGCGCTGATGTGTGTCGTGTCGGTCACCACCGGCGCGTTCACCGGCATCGGTTCCGCCGCACCGGGCGAACCGGACGGCGACGCGGCGTCCGGACGGCACGAGCTGACCAAGACACTGGCCACGACGTGCCCGTTCGCCGACCCGGTCGGACCGCTCGAGCTCGCCGTGAAGACGACCGCATCGCTGCCCGCCTCGATGACCGTGGGGCAGCCGGTGACCATCGACGGCCTGGTCGCGTCGTTCTCCCTCCCGCGCGCCGCCGCCCAGCAGCTGCTCGGCACCGGCAGCACCCTCGAAGGCGGACTGACCTTCCAGCTCCTGCTGGAGCAGGGGAAGGACAAGGACGCCCTCACCGTCCCGATGACCATCGCCGCCACCGGGTTGCCCGCCGAAGGCGATCTCTCCCTGGTGGCCACCGGAAAGCTCCCGGCGTTTTCCCCGTCCGCCGCCGGCGTGCTGCGGATCCGGGTGACGGCGCCGAAACTCGCGCTCGGCCTCACCGGCGCGCCCCCGGAGCAGCCCGCCGAGCAGGTGACCTGCTCGGCCGACGGCGGCCAGGACCTCTCGTTCGGCTCGGTGGCGGTCCTGGCGGCCGCCCCGCCCGCGGCGGACGAGCCGGCACCGGAGAAGAAGGGCGCACCCGGTCCGCGGCCGGCGGGCCCGCAGAAGCACTCCCTGCTCGACGAAGAACCGCCGCCGGACGACACCACCACGATGGTGCTGCCGCTGCAGCCGAACCAGGTCGACAACACGAGCACGATCGCCAAGACCGGCGCCGTGATCCGCAGCAAGCCGGCCGCGCTGGCGAACGGGGTCTGGCTGAACATCACGAACGCGGACGGATTCCCCATCAGGAGCGAGGTCACCGGTGAGCTGGCCTTCGCCCCGGTGACGGTGTCCTACCTGGGCTACGGCTTCCTGCCGATCAGCGCGACCGTCGAGTTCCTGCCGGTGGACTACCAGCGCAGCACGATGATTCACTCCTTCGGCACGCTGCTGGACGGGTTGCTGCGCAACCACCTCGAAGTGATCTCCCGGCTGAGCGACGTCAAGGTGAACGGCGTCCCCCTGGACGCCGGCCCGGACTGCGTGTCGGAGACGGCGATGCCGATCGACATGATCGGCGAGTACGACCCGTTCGGCGGTGGCTTCATCGGCACCGACCCGAACAACCCCGACCCGAAGTTCCGGGGCTTCACCCTGCCGGAGTTCAAGAACTGCGGAGCGGCGGAGAAGCTGAGCTCCCTGTTCACCGGTCAGAACTCCGGCCCCGGCAACCAGGCCTCGGCACGGCTCACGATCATCCCGCTGTGCGCGGAAGCGGACCACCGCAAGTGCCCGCCGGTCACGCCGATCCCGGCGGAGACCTTCCGCAAGAGCCGCTGAGCCGCCGGACACGGTCACTTCGCCGGGGCGGCCACCCAGGCCCCCACGGCGCTCAGCAGGCTCCGGGCGAACGGGTCCGGGAGCCGGTCGCACTCCCGCTCGAACTCCGCGAAGGCTTCCCGAGCCGCCGCCACGGCGGCCGGCCGGGCGTGCCGTGGAAGCGCCGCGGCTGTCAAGCCCGGCACGGCAAGTAGCTCGGGCAGGGCCGAGATCCGGCCGTCGAGCAGGTCGGGGAGGGTGGTGTCGAGCCGTGTCCGGTCGCCCCGCAGGGCCAGGACGTCTTCGACACGGAGGAACAACCGGCCCAGGGTCGCGCCACAGACCCGGAACGCCTCGGCGTCGACACCACCGAGAGCCGCCCCGATGCGCAGCGGGAACTCGAACAGCGACGCGAAGACCGCCTCCGCGCCGGCGCCGGTCGTCACGACGGCGGCCCGCAGCGCGGTCAGCTCGCCCAGCCAGTCCGAAAAGGACCAGGCCAGTTCCGGCGCCGCCTCGGCGATCAGCCGGGACGCCTGGCCGAGCAGGTAGTCACCGGCGAGCACGGTCGTCGCGGACTCCCAGTCCACGCCGCGTACCTCCCGCGGCGCGACCGCGGGACCGAGGAAGGCCAGCGCACCGAGCGTGGCGAGTTCGATGGCCGCGGCGACGGACGCGTCCCCTCGCGCCGGGCCGTCCCCACCGGCCACGAGCGCCGCGAAGAACCCGATCGCGGGCCGCAGCAGCAGTTTTTCATCCCGGTCGGCGGTGAACATCCGGGCCAGGAACGGCCAATCGCCGCGGACGATCGAGAGGCACACCTCGTCGCAGGTGGCGAGGAACGGCAGCAGCCGGACGCGGGTGGCGGGCGGCAGGTGCAGGGGGTCGGCTCCGGCGAGTGCGGATGCGCCTTCGGGCAGCACCACGGCCCGTCGCCCCTTCACGTAGAAGGGGTGCTCACTGCCCGCGCCGGCCGCGAGGACGCGCCACGCGAGGTGGTACCGGCGGGCCGCGTGCCGTGCGGTCTCGAAACAGCCCACGAACGCGGCCGCCAGCAACCGTTCGTATTCCCGGCGCGCGGCGGCCGGATCGTCCCGCGCGGACAGGATGGCGCGCGCGGCCAGCCGTCCTGATTGGACGGCACCGCTGAGCCCCTCGCCGGTGAACGGGTTGACCAGGCCCGCCGCGTCCCCGGCCCGCAGCCCGCCGAGGCCGGCCGCCGAACCGGGACTGAACCCGCAGGACAGCGGGCCGGAAACCAACGGCCCGGCCGGGACGCAGTCCCGGACGCGGGGATCGAGTTCGGCCAAGGCCTCGACCGCTTCGTCCATCAGGTCACCGGCAGCAACGGCGTCCAGCGCCGACGCGCCGATCGTGCACCCACCGGGCACCGGGGCGAGCCAGGCACAGCGAGGCCGCCCCCGCGGGTCGTCCGCGGGCGGCGCGAGCAACCTCAGCACGACCCCGTCTCCCGCGACGGGTCCGGTGAACCGTCGCGCACAGCTCACCCCGGTGCCGCCCGACGGCGGTTCGCCGAGGTGTCCCGCGCCGCCGGCCAGCACCACGTGCGGGGCGTCCGGCACCGTCGTCCGGTAGTCGGCTCCGCACCGGATGGCGTGGTCTCGCAAGGTGTCCCGGAGCACGGAACTGTCCACGACGGCATACCCGGCTTCGGGAACGGCGTGGGAAGTGGTGGCGTCGAAGGCGATCGTCACCGGGTGCACCGGCCAGTCATCGACGGCCACACCGATCGAACGCAGGATCTCCCGCGCCGGGCCGCCGAGCAGGACGTCGTACCCCGGCCCACGCTCTTCACGCCCGACCAGCGCCACGGGCAGGCCGCCGCGCGCCAGCACGGCGGCGGCCACCGCACCGGCCGGTCCGGCGCCGACGACGACGGCCTGGCTCAAGACCGGCTCGCTTCGAGCATCCGGGAGAGGGTGCGGCGCGCTTCGCCGTCCGGGGTGCGAGCCAGCGCGGCCCGCGCGTGTCCGAAGTGGACACCGGCGAGCGTGCGGGCGGCCCGCAGTCCCCCGTGGGCGGTGACCAGCTCCCGCACCCGCGGCAGGTCGCCACCGGAAAACGACGGCGTGAGCAGGAGCCGGTGCAGTTCTCCCGTGGTGTCCGCGCGCAGGGCGGCCAGGGTCGGCGCGCCGAACAGGCCGAGCAGGTGGTCGGTGCCGGCCGGCTTGTCGTCGCCCGCGGCTTCCAGGTCGAGGCAGTCGTCGAGGACCTGGAAGGCGATCCCCCACTCCACGCCGAACTCGGCGAGCGCCGCGGCGACCGCGCTGTCCACCTCGGACTCGATGGCGCCGAGCAGGCAGCACAGCCGGAACAGCACGCCGGTCTTGCGCCGCACGAGGTCGACGTAGTCCGGCAGGGACAGCCCGGTGTCGAAGCCGCGTTCGACGTCGAGCAGCTCTCCGTGGGCCAGTTCGGCCACCGTCCGGCTCACCGCGGTGGCGACGCCTTCGCCCAGGTCCGCCGCCTCGGTTCCGGCCGCCGCGAGGCAGGCCAGGCCGGCGAGCACCGCCAGTTCCGGCCCGGCGGCCCGGTGCGCGGCGGGTCCGCCCCGCCGGATCGCCGCCCGGTCGATCACGTCGTCGTGCACCAGCGAAGCCAGGTGCACCAGCTCGACCACCGCGCCGAGCCGCGCCACCCGCCCGGCGTCGGGCCGGCCGAATCCGGCGCAGGCGGTGAGCAGCCGCGACCGCAGCAGCTTCCCGGGCCGGTCGACGAGCCCGCCGACGGTGTCGCGCAGCGGCGCGGAAAGCCCGCCGACGAGCCGCACGAGGTGGTACCGGACGGGGTCCGCGGCCGTGGTCACCGGGAGGAGAACCCGTAGGTGTCGTCGACTTCGAGACCGGGGATCTGCCGCAGCGCCGCCACCACCCGCTGGTACACCGCCAGGTCGTTCATGTAGTCGAGCAGCTGGGCGCGCGTGCGGCCCACCGAGGGCGCGATGACGTCGTCGAAGATCACCCACAGCGCCTGCTTCTCCGGCAAGGTGACCAGTTCGGGCGACAACCCCGCGAAGACCGCGCGCACGTCGACCACGTTCTCCTGGCTCAGCTGCACGGTCGACGCCGGATCGCCGAGCAAGCCGATGACCAACGCGCGGTACTTGTCGTAGTACCGCCGCGCCTCGGCCTTCTCCTCAGGGCTCACGGTCGCCACCTCGAGCCGGTTCACCGCGACGTCGAGGTTCTGGTAGACGAGCTGGACGACCAGGTTGCCGACGGTGCTCTGGCCGAAGAACTCGTCGCGGGCCTGGTCGACGTAAGCGTTGTCGTTCTCCAACGGCAGGTCGTACAGCGCCTGGGCCGCGCCGAGCATCCGGCAGGCGATCGCCGGCATCGGAGTGTAGGTCTTGCCGTTGCCGCCTTCGCACACGACCGCGCCGGAGTCCCCGACGAGCGAGAACCGCTGCGCGTAGATCAGGTCGGTGAACTGGTAGCCGTCGACGAACACCGTTGCCGTCGTGTCCAGCACGACGCTGGAGGTGTACCCCGAACTGCGGGCGACCTTCTCGATCCGGCTGCCTTCCACCACCGGGGTGGTCGAGTCCGCCGTGAGCAGCTCGACGTCCAGTTGCGCCAGCACGGTGTCGATCTTGGCCATGAAGGTGCCGCCGTGGACGCTGGCGAGGAACGCCAGCCCGATCGCCCGGTGGGTCGGCGAAATCGGCGCCATCAGGTTGCGAGCCACCGTCGAGCTGACGCCGATGCCCGGCTCCAGCTGGGCGATGGCGGCGTCCGCGGTGTTCGGCACGCCCTTGACCAGCGGGATGGCCCGCTTGAACCGGGCGACGGTGTTCGCTTCGGCGGCACCGCCGTCGAGCGGCGCGGGCTGCACGATCGCGGCGCCCGGCGCGGTGGCGCCGAAGTTCGCCAGGACGTGGTTGGCCGAGAGCACGCAGATCGAGCCGTCGGTGCGGTCGCGGACCAGGCAGCCGAGGGTGCCCAGGGTGCCGTCGGCGAGCGAGCCGAGGCTGCCGCCCTGCAACGGAGGGCGGAACCGCTCCGCGATCGGCGACGGCGCGGCCGCCTTGGTGGCACCGGAGAACCGGAACTCCCCCGTTTCGACGACGTCCACACCGTGCCCGCCGACCGTGGCCGGCAGCAACCGGGTCCGGGAAACCAGGGCGGCGCGGCGCTTCTTGCGGACCAGGGCGACCACGACCGGTTCTTCGGTCAGCTCACCGCCGCGGGTGCGGAAGCCCTTCGCGACGCCGACGACGTTCGGGTCGGTGAGGTACTCGTCGGCCAGCCGGGCTTTCGCCCCGTCGAGCGCGGCCGCCGTACTCGGGTCCATGCGCATGGTCACCGCACCTCGATCGTCGCGACGGCGGGGTTCTGGTTGACCGGGACGAGCGTGATCGTGCTGGTGAACGAGGCGCTGGTGCCGTTGTCCTTGAACACCTTGACCGCTCCCTGGAAACCGGTCTCCGCCTCGATCTTGATCGTTCCGGGATTGCGGACCGCGGGGAGCTGAGGCGATCCGGTCAGGGTGGCGGTTCCGGTGAAGACGGTCTCGACCGCGGTGGCCGGCATCGTGACGCGGGGGAAGACGATCATCACCGGCAGGCGTCCGGAGAGGCCGCGGGAGTCGGTCACCACGACCGTGCCGGTGACCGTCGCGCTCAACGAGCTGTACCCGGTCGTCCGGAGGAGCAGCGGGAAGCTCTTGTCGCTGATCGCCTGCACGATGACCGGGCCGAACGTCACGGACGTGCCGTAGCCGGCGACCGCGGGGATTCCGGAAACGACCCTCGTCCGGAACGGCTGCGGGCTGATGCCCGGCCCGGACGCCCGCCACGTGAGCTCCGTGAACTCGTCCGAGGCCGCGTCCGCGGCGCCGACCGGCACGGCGGTCCCCGCGGCGAGCACCGCCGCCCCACGCAGGGCGGTCCGTCTTTTGAACGCGCGTTCCATCGTGACTCCCCCTCGGAATCGTCCTTTTCGGAGGCTAACCACAGAATCGAAGGACCGACAAGGGAATTTCGCGGTTTCATCGGATCACGACAAAAACCGAACGTGGGGCCGAACGGCCGATTGATCACTACTTCACCGCGGTGTTACGTTGCTGATGATCGGGCGTTTTGCCCGCCCGATCGGCAGAGGGGGAGGCAACGATGGCGCGGCTTCGCGTCCTGCTGAGCGGCACACTGGTGGCCGCCGCGATCGCCGGGCTCTGCGGAGTTCCCGCCGCGGCAAAGTCCGCTTCGGACTCACCGGTGTTCCTCGCCGCGGCCGATCCGGCCGCCACCGCGCGGAAACTCGTGCGCCGGCTCGCCGGGAAGGATCCACGGGCCGCGGTCCGCGCCGACGCCTGGGTGGCGTGGGCCGACGAAAACGACGACGTCGTCTTCGAGTTCCTCGACCACGGGCTCGCCGCCGCGGAGCAGCGGGCGGCGGAGACCGCTTCGGTCAACGCGGACTTCTGCCGCCGGATCCTGGCGACCTACACCGCGGCGTACGCGCCCGAGGTCAACGCCGCCGCGCAACGCGCGCTGCTGGGCACCGACTCGGATCGGGACCTGTTCGTGCGCCAGGGATTCGCGGCCGCGGAGCAACGCGACCGGCTCGCCCGGGAGGCGGACGGCAGCCAGCAGGAAGCTCTCGCCGAAGCGGATCGCCAGTACGTCCGCACGCTCGCCACGCACGACCCCGGCGTGCAGGTGCGCGCGGCTGCCGCCTGGGCGACCCGGCCGGGCGCCACCGATGCGGACATCGTCGAGTTCTTCGCCTACGGCTGGGCGACCGGCGCCGAACTCGACCTCGAAGCCCACCGCCTGCGGGACGCGGAGCAGGAGGCCCGCTGGCTGGCCGCGCTCCGGCAGCTCCTCGCCGACGCGCGGGAGGCGGAACGGGCCGCCCTCGAAGCCTCCGGCGAGCTCGAGGTCCAGCTGCGGGACGCCGCCGCACGGGCGTGGCAGCGGGTCGGCGAGCAGACCGGCGCGCCGCGCGTCGCCTGGGCGGACGCCGCACGGGTCGCCCGCGAGCAGGCCGCGAACTGGGCCGCGGTGGCCGCGGCCGCACAGGCCGCGACCGGGCCGAACTGGCAGGCCGTGCGCGACGCGGCCGACCCCACCGGAGCCGCCTGGGCGGCCGAACAGAGCTGGGCGGCCGAGCAGGCCGGTTTCTGGACCGACCTGCTCGCCCAAGCCGTCGACGGGGAAACCCGGATGCGGAATCCGGCGAACAAGTAAGCGCTTTCCCTTCATTCGTCCGAACCGCTCCCGGAGGACGCCGAAATGCCGCACGGATTCGTCACGAAGGTGTTCGCGCTCTTGCTGGCGTGCACCGTGTTCGCCACGACCGACGTCGAGGCGGTCACCCCGGCCCCCGTTTCGGTCACCGCCGACGACCCGCCACCGACCGGCGAGCGCCCGATTCCGCACACCGAATACCCCGGCTGGGACGGCGAGGCCGGGATGGGCGAGCCGCTCGACCCGCGGCTGTGGAAGCTGGTCTCCGACATCGCCCAGCTCTCCGAAGAACCCGAGGTCCGGGCGGCGGCGCAGGCCGCGCTGGACGCCGGCACCGAGGACGCGATCTGGGAGTTCCTCGACACCGGCGAGGTCGAAGCGCAGCAACGCGCCCAGGCCCGCCGCGACGAGACGGCCCGGGTCAACCGCGAAGCCGTCCTGGACCTGCGCGGCACCGGCGGCTCGATCTTCAACGCCGAGGTCGAGCGCGTGCTGGCCGGTTCGGACGCCGACCGGGCCGCGTTCCTCGACTACGGCCGCGGCATCGCCGCCGAGCGGGACGAGCGCACCCGGCGCAACACCCAGGCCCGCGCCGAGGAGTTGCGGGCGCGGGTGACGGCGCTGTCCGGCTCGGCGGGCCCCGAGGTGAAGCTCGCCGCACAGCAGGCGCTGGCCGCCGGGGACGCGGCGATCGTCGCGTTCTTCAACGGCGGCTACGTCGCGGCCGCGCAGCGGGACGCCGCCGCCCGCGAGCAGTACCTGAAGGAGCTGGAAGAGCGGAACAAGGCCGCCGAGGCGGCGAGCGACCTCGCCCAGCGGGCGGCCCGCGCGTCGCGGGCCCGGCAGAACCTCGTGGTCGCGAACGGCCGGGGCGTCCGGGCGCTGCAGCGCGCGGCGAACGCAATGGTCTCGGCGGGTACGGCGGCCCGGCAGGCCGCGCAGATCCTGGCCGCGAACACCGCGGGCGGCCACCACTCCCCCGAGTCGTTCAGCCTGGTCCGCCAGGAGGTGCAGCGGCAGGTGGACCTCGCGGGGCAAGCGGCGTCCGCGGCTCAGAGCGCTTCCGTCGCCGCGACGGCGGAAGCGAACATCCTGATCGAGGCGGGCCTGCCGTACGGCGCCGACTGGGCCCGGCTGGCCCAGGGCATGTCCTCGGCCGCGCAGGCCGCCGTATCGGCGATCGGGACCGCCCAGCACGCCCTCGACGCGACAGTGGCCACCGACGCCGCCATCGGGCACCAGAACGAGGCCGTGGCCCGCGCGGAAGAGGCGCGGCAGTGGCGGTTGCACGCGGACGAGCACGCAGCGCAGGCGGCGTCACTGGCTGCGGCGGCCGCCGACCAGGCCAAGGCGGCGAAGGACGCGGCCGAACGCGCCAACCAGGCCCGGATAGCCGCCGCGGCGGCCCGTGACCAGGCCTGGCAGGACCTGCAACGCACCTACGACGCCCTCCACACGGCAGACCGGGAAGCGGGGAACGCCCGCACGGCCCGCCAGGAAGCCGAACGCCAGCGCGACGAAGCCGCCCGCTACCGCCAGCAGGCCGACCAGGCCGCGGCCGAAGCGAGCCGGGCGCGGGGCGAGGCGGAAGCGAAGAAGCGCGAAGCCGCGGCTTACCTGGCCCGCGCCCGCGCCCAGGAGGACATCGCCGCCGGGTGCGAGGACACCGCCCGGCGGGAGGAGAAGAACGCCACGACCGCACGGGACCTGGCGTGGGCGGCACAACGCGCCGGAGACGCTGCCGAAGCCCGGGCGCAAGCGCTCGAGGCGTCCGCGGCGGCGGCGAGGGGAACCGCGCAGGAAGCACCCGCCTGGGCCGCCGCCCAGGAGGCCCGCGCGGACGCGGGCAACGCGGCGCAGGCGGCCCGCGACGCCCGTGACGCCGCCAACCGGGCGACCGGCGCCGCGGCCCGGGCCCGGGAGGCGGCCACCAAGGCCACCGCGGCCGCCGCCGCGTCCCGTGCCGCGGCGGAACAGGCGCAGACCGCCGCCGCGAACGCGGACCTGGCCGCGGACAACGCCGAATCGGCCGCGGCCGACACCCACGTGTCCGCCACCCGCGCGAACGCCGCGGCCGCCACCGCCACGGCCGAGGAGGTCAAGGCCGCGGCCAACGCCCGCACCGCCGCCGTGCTCGCCGAGCAGGCGACCGAGCAGGCCCGGCTGGCGACGGCCGACGCGGTCAGAGCCGGGCAGAACGCCGGCGAGTCGTTCCGCGAGGCCGTTTCCGCCGCGACCCAGGCGGGTCTCGCCGGCCGCGCCGCGCTGGCCGCCCGGGCGTCCTCGGCCGCCATCACCGCGCCGGCGAACACGGCGATCGTCGTGGTCGCGCCCTTCACCGGGACCGATCTCGACGCCGACTTCGTCGCCGAGGTCGCGGCCCAGGCCCAGGCCGCCGGCGCAGAACAGGCACAGGCGGCCCAGGACCGGGCGAACGAAGCCCGGCTTGCGGCCGAGCAGGCCCAGCAGGCCGCCGACAACGCCGCCGCCGACACCAAAGCGGCGTTCCAGGCCGCGGCCAACGCGGCGAAGTCGGCGTCGCAGGCCGCGCAGTCGGTGGCGGAGGCGGCGCGAGCCGCGGCCAGCGCGGCCTCGGTGGCGGACCTCGCCCGCGCAGCGGCGGACATGGCCAACGGCTACGACGCGCAAGCTCACGAGAACGCCGCCAAAGCGCGGCAGAAGGCGAACGAAGCGAGCGCGGACGCGGCGATCGCGGGCCTGGCGGCGGACGCCGCCGAAGGCCAAGCAGCAGCGGCACGCGGCGCGGCCACCCAGGCGGAAACGGACGCGGCGGCCGCCCGCGCGGCGGCGGCGCAAGCCGAGACCTACGCAGCCGAAGCCGCCGCGGCGGCGGAACGGGCGAGGGCCCACGCGCAGGAGACGTCGAACGCGGCCCAGCGGGCCCGCGACGTCGCCGCGGACGCGCAACGCGCGGCGGACCAGGCCGAGGCCGACCAACGGCAACGCGACGCGGACCGGCAGGCGATGCAGAGCATCATCGCCTCGGGGTGCCTGCCTGACCTCACCCTCGAGGACGCCGACCTGCTGAACAGCGATCCGGAGGGCCGGGCCACGCTCGCGGAGTACCGCGCGGCGGCCGCGGACTGCCTCAGCGGACAGGACGTCACCGACTTCCTGCTGGACGCCGGGGCCGAGGTCCTGCTGGAGTTCATCGGCGTCAACGACCTCAAGCGCTGCCTGGGCGAGGGCGACATCGCTTCCTGCCTCTGGACCGTGGTGAACGTGGTCGGCTTGGTCCTGCCCTTCATCAAGGGCAAGGCGATCGTGAAGGCGATCGCGGCCGTCGTCGCCAACATCGGCAAGTGGATCCTCCGGTCCGAACGGATCGAGAAGCTGGCCGCCAAGGCCCTGAGCATCCTCTCCAGGCTGCACCGGTACTGCAGCTGGTTCAGCGTCCTCGGCGGGATCGCCGGCGAGCGAGCCGTGGCCGGTCCGCCGGGGCCGGCGGCCGGCAAGAAGTCCGACATCTCCGACGAGTTCGCCTGTGGCAAGATCGTCTACGACAGCGATCCGCTCAGCAGCATCGCGGCGGACGTCCGGTTCGCGGTCGGGCTCTCCGACTCCAACCGCAACATCGCGGTGGCCTACGTACCCGGTTGGCCGGGCGAGTCGCCGCTGATCCACGAGAAGTTTCCCGACATCGTGATCGGCATCAGCAGCCGCAACGACAACGACAGCTACCACTCCGAAGACGACATCCTCGACCAGCTTGCCGCGAAGGGGTATTCGCCGAACCAGATCAAAGGCTTGTTCTCGGAACGCGCCCCCTGCGCCCGGTGTGCGAAGAGGCTGAAGACGGCGTTGAAGGACAACCCCGGCGCGAAGATCTCCTGGGCGGTGCCGTACGGCAAGAACCTCGCGGAGCGGAGGGCGTTCAACCGCTGGATGGCCACCCTCGTCGCGGAGGCGAAGGCGCGACGCGGTCTCGGATTCGCCATCGAAGTGGTCCTCCACCACGAGACCGCACCCGCCGGACCGCCCGGCCGGGAACCGGCCCCGCCTGCCCTCGCCCCGAGCACTCTTCCAGGAAGAAGACCGTGATGCTGAACCCCGATCCGTTCATCGACCACGCCCACGAACAGCGGCTCCGGCGGCTGGCCGAGCGGGTGGCCGAGCGCCTGCGCACCGCGGGTTTCATCGTGCACGCCGAGGTCCCGGAAGCAGGCGGCGTCGTCGTCGAAGTCAAGACGCTGCGGCATGCCCCCGGCGTGTTCGTGCAGTGGTACGTCCACCCGTCGTGGACCGAGCGAGTGGTCGGGCACACCGTCGCCGGCCGATCGGGGCACCCCGACATCCAGCGCTACGAAGCGGTCAACGACGCCATGGAGAGGGCGCTCGCGAAGGTCGTGCGGACTCTGGGGTTCACCACCCACAACCACGTCTACGAGGACTGGGCCGGGTTGGAAGTCCGCGATCCGGCCGAGGAACAGGAGACACCGTGAGAGCACTCACCACCCTGGCCGTCGCCGTCGTGGTGGCGACCTCGCTCGCCCTGCCGTCCACTCCCGCGAAAGCGGCACCAGCCGTCGCCACCGCGGCCGCCGAAGTCCCGCCCGTCGCCAGCGATTCCGAAAAGCTCCGTGCCGCCCGCACCCTCGGGATCGTGCCGACCGATGCCATGCTGCTCCTGCGGGACAAGGAGTTCGTCATCGCGCTCTGGCGGCAGGCCACCGGCCCCGAAGTCCGGGCTTCGGCCGAACTCGCCTTCGCCGGTACCGATCTCGCCTGCACCGAATGGATCAAGTCCGGGATCATCGCCGCCAACACGCGCGACCAGGCGCAGCAGATGCGGGACGCCGAAGCCGCGCGGGTCGCCCGGGAAGCCAAGGAGCAGGCCGCCATCGTCGTCGGGATCGCACCCGATGCCGAGCTGGTGGTCCAGAGCGACCGGGACTTCATCTACCAGATCACGCAACGGGCGACCGGAGCGCGGGTCAAGGCGGCCGCGCTCGTGGCGTTCGGGGCGACCGCCGCAGCGCAGAAGGAGTTCATCACCAACGGCGTCCGCACCGCGCACGCGCAGGACCAGCAGGACGCCATCGACGCCGACCAGCAGGCCGACGAAGCCCAGAAAGCCCGCGATGCCGCGGAAGCGGCGCGTGGCCGGGCGGTGACCGTCGTGCTGGTGGTCCCGTCGCCGGAGATCGTGAGCCTGTCCGACGACGACATCCTCCGTGTCATCGCCGACGGCGCCCGGCCGGGCAGCGAGGTCGAGAAGGCCGCCGTGACCGCCTTGCGCAGCCGCGTCCGCGCGGACTGGAAGCGCTTCATCGACGCCGGTGTCTACGAGGCCAACTGGCGGGACGTCGCCGCCGTGCTGGCCCGGAAGGCCGAGGCGGACCGGGCGCTGGTCGACGAGATCCGGCACAAGGCCGTGGTGGGCGGCATCCGGCCGCGGCTGGCCCGGGCCGCCGAACGGGCCCTGGCCGGCGGCGTCGACGACGTCCGCGCGTTCCTCGACCAAGGGCAGTACGTGGCGCTGACGCAGTCCTTCAGCCGCAACGCCGTCAACGGCAACATCGCCGGCCAGTACCTGCGCGAGACCGCCGACGGCCTGGTCGTCCGGCCCGGGGCCGCGGAACCGGCGCCCGGTGAAGGGCTCGACGCGACCTGGCGGGTCGTCGAGGGGCTGGCGGGTGAGGACTGCTTCTCGCTGGAGTCGCCCACGAAACCGAACTACTACCTGGCCCGGTACTACGACGGCAAGAAGACGCAGGTCGCCGTGCAGCCCGCGAACGGCACGGTCGACTTCGGCTGGAACGCCACCTGGTGCGTCGACAACATCCTGCCCGGCGCCGGGGTCACCCTGCGCGGCGGCGCCGACTTCCTGACCCGGCAAGCCGACGGCCGCGCCGGCGTCGGCATCGAGTTCTACTGGTGGGTCACCGAACCGCTGCCGGACTCGACCGAGATCACGGTGAACTGGCTGAACAAGTACCTGCCCGACTACGACCCCTACACCGATCTGCCGGTCTCGCCGCTGGGGCCGGAGCAGATCGACGGTGCCGTGCGGTACCGGGACTTCCAGCGCCGGACCGCGCCGGGGCAGGTCGCCTTCCGCAGCTACTGGAGCCGCGGCGGCGCGGTCCACCCGCTCACGACGGGACGCGGGACAGCCTGCGCGTCCCCCGAAATCCTGGCCGCGTACCTGCGCCTCGGCGGGCACCCGGCGCTGGGCGTGCCGGTCACGGACGAAGCCTGCACGTCCGACAAGGCGGGCCGGTTCGTGAACTTCGCGGGCGGCGGCTCGATCTATTCGGCCGACCGCGCCGGCGCGCACGCCGTGCTCGGCGCGATCCGCACCAAGTGGCTCTCCCTCGGCGGGGAGAAGTCCACGCTCGGTTACCCGACCTCCGACGAGGTCGCCATCCCCGGCGGCCGCCGCAGCACGTTCGAACGCGGCCGCATCGACTACGACACCGCCACCGGCGTGGCGACCGTGTACCCGGCGAGCTGAAGGAGCCCCACGATGACAGGCAGAACCCGGCTGGGGCTCGCGGCGGGCGCCGCGGCTCTCGCCCTGCTCGGGACCGTGACCCCGGTGGCGGCTCCCCCGGCCGCCGCCGCGGTCACGGCCGACGCGCCCCGGTCCGCGACCCAGGAGGACAAGGTCCGCGCGGCGCAGGAGATCGGCCTCGTCGCGAGTCCCGATCTCCTGATCCTCACCGACCGGAACTTCGTGTTCGCGCTGTGGCAGCGGGCGACCGGCACCGAGGTGCGGGCGTCGGCGGAACTCGCCTACGCGGGCACCGAACCGGAGCAAACCCAGTGGATCAAGACCGGAGTCCGTGACGCGAACGCCCGTGACCAGGCCCGCATCCTGCGCGACGACGCGGCGGCGCGGGCGGCCCGCGAGGCCAAGCAGCGGGCTGCACTGGTCAACGGCATCGTGCCGTCGCAAGTGCTGCTGATCCAGAGCGACCAGGAGTTCGCCTTCGCCATGTGGGAACACGCTTCCGGGCCGAAGCTGAAGGCCGCGGCGCTGGCGGCTTACCAGGGCGACGCCGCCGCGCGGAAGGACTTCATCCTCACCGGGATCTTCACCGCCCGCGCCGCCGACCAGCAGGACCTGATCGACGCCGACACGACGGCGGACGCCGCCAAGAAGGCGGCCCTCGCGGCGCGCGACGCCCGGAGCCGAGCCGCGGCGGTGGTCGCCGTCGTGCCGAGCGAAGGCCAGCTCGTCGAGCCGGACGTCAACTTCGTGCTCGATCTGTGGCAGGCGGCCAAGACGGGCACCGAGGTGCGGGCGGCGGCCGAGCGCGCCCTGCGGACGATGGACGAGGCGCAGCTGAAGGCGTACATCGGCACCGGGATCCACAGCGCGAACCTGCAGGACTGGTTCACCTGGATCCGGAAGAAGGGCGAGGCGGACCGGCGGCTGCTGTTCGAACTGCGGACGCGCGCCGAGCAGAGCCGCGTGCACCCCGCCCTGGTCGCCGGGGCGAACACCGCCATGGCGGGCACCGACGACGACGTCGACCGCTTCCTGCGGCTCGGCCAGTACGAGGACGCGGCCCTCGTCCAGTCCGTCCGCTCGCAGAGCCCCGGCGCCGCCGGCTGGTACCTGCGCGGCCTGACCGACGCCGTCGTCGGCGCGGGCGCCGGAACCGACACGGCTTGGCGGGTCGTGCCCGGCAAGGCCGACCCGAGCTGCCACTCCTTCGAATCGGTGGCCCATCCCGAGTACTACCTGCGGCAACAGGGCCTGCGGGTCGTGCTCGGCGCGTCCGACGGCACCGACGTGTTCCGCGCGGACGCCACCTGGTGTTCGAAGGCCGGGCTCTCCGGCTCCGGCGTCACGCTGGAGTCCTTCAGCGCCCGGGGCCGGTTCCTGCGCCAGTACACCACCGCGGTATGGGCGGCCGACTCCGGCGGCCAGCACCCGTACGACACTCCGAACGGCTACGCGGCGGACGCCTCCTGGCAGGTCGACGTCCCGTGATGCCCGCCGTGGCCGGGGTCCGTGCGGGCCCCGGCTACGGCAACGTCCACTGTGGACGCGAACCGCCCGAGCGCGGCGACGGCAGCAGCTCGCTCACCGGGTACCGCAGCGGCATCGGCGCCGCCCCGGCCCGCAACGCCAGCTCCATCTCGAAGCGCGCCGCCGGGTCGCGGAGACTCTCGCCGAACGTCGCCTGCAGCTGGCGCATGCGGTAGCGGACCGTCTGCGGGTGGACGCCCAGGCGCTCGGCGATCTCCACCACGTTGCCCTGGCTGTCCAGCCACGCCCGCAGCGTCTCCAGGAGCCGCTCCTGCTGCTTGCCCGTCATCTCCGCCAGCGGCGCGAACAGGCGCTGCCGCAGCGTGCCGACCAGGCCCGTGTCGGAGTTGACCAGCAGTGTCGCCAGGTGCTCCTCCGCGCGCAGCACCGGGCGCGCCGCCAGGACGCCGCGCTCGGCCAGCTGCAGCGCGTTCCGGGCCCAGCGCAGGGAATCCGCCACCGAAGCGAGCGGGACGCACGGGCCGATCGCCAAGCGGCAGTCCGGCAGCGCCACCTGCAGCGCCGCCAGCCGGGCACCGCTCAGCTCACCGGGCACGACCAGTTTCGGGTCCGGCGTGTCGAGCTCGGCGAGGATGTCCGCGTCCAGCCCGGCGTGCCGGCGGGCCGGGGCGACGCCACTGGCCGGGCAGACCGCCACCGGTGTCGCGTCCACCGGCACCGGCCAGCCGATCAGCTGGGCCAGCTCGGCAATCGCTTTCGGGGACGCGGGCGGCGTCTCGAGGATCAGGTGGAGCAGCTTGCGGCGCCAGGTGTCCAGCGCTCCCGCCGTGCGCGCCTTCGCCTCGAGGTAGCCGTCGAGCGCGACGGAGGCGAGCTCGTCCATGAACGCCAGCATGGCGTCGGCCAGCTGGGACATCACCGCCGACGAAAGGCCGCTGCGCCGCCCGACGCGCATGATGCGCCGCCACGACACCCGCGCGCCGACGCGGTAGGCCGACTGCAGCGTGTCGAGGCTGCGGCCCTCGCGCATTTCGTTCTGCCCCAGCCGGTGGTGCACCTCGTGGGACTGCTCCTTCGACACCGTCGGGTCGGCGATCTGCGCGACGAACAGCGTGATCGCGTATTCGACGCCGGCCCGGATCGACTTGCCGTAGGGCCCGTCGAGCGGGCGCGCGTAGGCCGGGATGGTCGCGCGGATCTCTTCGACGATTTCGGCGGCGAGGCTGGCCAGCTCGGGGCGCAGGATGTCGGCGAGCTTGCGCGGTAGGGCGGCGGGTGGCGGCGGCGCAGCGTGATCGAATCCGCGCTCCACCGACATCGCAGCTCCTTCGCTCCGCCCCGGACTCCGGTCGCGGGCACCTCGCGGCCGGGCACCCGTGCCTGTTGCCCGGATGACAACCGACACATCGAAAAACTAACGCCAAACGTGTCACACCCGTGAAGGAAAACCGATTTCTTGTCATCACGGTGACAATTTCACGCGGTTCGGCTGCGATGAGCTGACAAGTGTCCCGCCGACTGCCCCTGGGCGTGCGTACGAACGGACGAACCTCCAACGACCGGCCCGCGCTGCGGTTACGCCGGCATCTTGTATCGTGTGGTTGATACAAGCGAGAGGAGCGGCGATGCTGCAGCTCGACAACCTGTTCTGGATCGCGGTCATCATGGGCCTGTTCGGCCTGGTGATCCTGATCGTGCTCTGGCCGGGGCAGAAGCACGGTAAGCGCTTGCTGAAGCGCTGGGGCGTCGCCGAACCCGACGCCGGGGAGGTCGAGCTCGCCGTCCGCTACCTGAAGCGGCGCCGGCTCTGGTACCCGTGGCTGTTCCTCGCGATCCCGCCGCTGCTCGACGACACGACGACGGGCTCGATCCTCGCCACCCTGCTGCTCGGCGGCCTGATCGCCGAGCTGCTGGCCCAGCGCCCGTCCCGGGGTCCGCGGCGCGAAGCCGATTTGGCGCCGCGGACGCTGCTGGGGATCGTCCCGGCGTGGATCCTGGTGCTGGGCGGGCTGGCGGCCGCGGCGGCGCTGCTGCACCTGGGCCTGACGGCTCAGTGGAAGCTGCTGGCGGTGGCCGCGGGCACGGTCGTGGTCAGCGCGGCGATCACGCTGCTGGCGGTGCGCCGCCCGGCGGTCGGTGCCCCGCGTGCCGACCTGGCGCTGCGCTGCCGCAGCGCGCGCGTGGCGGTCGGCCTGGGCATCGGCGCCTGCACGGCGGTCGGCTGGCCGGCGGGCGACTTGATCTCGTTCCTGGCGGTCGCGGCCGGCCTGGCGGCCTTCCTGGCGGTGACGGCCCCGGCGAAACGCCTGCCGGCGGCGGCGTGAAGATCGTCGTCGACACCGAGAACGGCGTGCCGCCGTGGCGGCAGGTGCACGACCAGGTGATCCGGGCGGTGACGGCGGGAGCACTGCCCGAAGGGGCCCGGCTACCGCCGATCCGCCAGCTGGCGCGCGACCTCGGGCTGGCGTCCGGGACGGTGGCCCGGGCCTACCGCGAGCTGGAGGCGGCGGGCTGGGTGGCCACGGCCGGCGCCCGCGGCACGGTGGTAACGCTCCCCTCGGGCCGCCCGGACCGCGCGGCCCTCCTGGCCGCGGCGGCGGCGGAGTTCGCGTCCCAGGCCCGGGACCTGGGCGCGGACGAGGACACAGCCCTGGACGCAGTCCGCGCGGCCTACCGGTCGTGAGCGGTAAAGAGGGTTAGAACCCTACTTACCACTCGCGAGCAGCCGTCCCACCGCAGCCACGACCGGCTCCAGGACCTCGACCTCGCGCGGTGTGCCCACACACTCCGTGATCCCCGCGCCGACCACCTCGAACCGGGCCAGCGCGTCCAGCTCCGACACCAGCCGAGCGATCGTCCAGCCGTCCGGCTCCGGGTAGTTCAGCCCGGCGAACTCGGCCGGGTCCAGCACGTCCAGATCCACGTGCACGTACAGCTTCTCCACACCCGTCAAAGCGGCCACGGAAGTCACCGCCAGCCCCCGCGAGACCGCCGCCCGTTCCTCCGGGTCGAACGCCCGTGTCCCGGCGAGGACCACGTTCCCCGGGGTCAGCGCCGGGTCCGCCGCGAACTCCGGGTCGCCCTCGCCGAACAGCGACCGCAGCACCATGCCGTGGTACGCGCCCGACGGCGACGACTCCGCCGTGTTCAGGTCCGGGTGGGCGTCGAACCACGCGACGCCCAGCCCGGGGCCGTGGCGGAAGCGGGCCACGCCGATCGGCACCAGCTCGACGCCGCAGTCGCCGCCGATCGTCAGGACCGGGCCGCCCGGTGCCTCCAGGGCCGCCAGCTGGGCCGCGCGGTTCGCGCCGGTCAGCTCGGCCCGGGACGCGATTCCACCGTCCACTTCGGACGTCGAACGGGTCTGCCGGACGTGGTGCACCGGCCGGCCGAGCACGTGCCCGGCCAGCTCGGACAGGGCCACGCAGCCGTCCGGCAGTTCCGCCGCGCGCGGTCCCAGCGCGCCCTGCCGTTGCGGTACCGCGTTGATCAGCATCCACCGATGCTAGCGCCGACCGCAACGCAGTGAATGACTCATTCCTGGCGTCCGACGCCAGGAATGAGTCATTCACTGCAGCTCACTCGAGGACCAGCAGAAGGTCACCGCCCTCGACCTGCTGCACCGCGGTGATCGCCCGCCGGGCCACCTTGCCGCCGGCCGACGCCGTGATCGAGGCCTCCATCTTCATCGCCTCGATCGTCGCCACCGTCGCCCCGGCTTCGACCGTGTCGCCCTCGGCGACCTGCAGCGTGACCACGCCCGCGAACGGCGCCGCGACCTGCTTCGGGTTGCCCTTCTCGGCCTTCTCCGTCGCCGGGATGTCGGAGGCGATCGAGCGGTCGCGGATCTGGATCGGCCGCAGCTGGCCGTTCAGCGTCGACATCACCGTGCGCACGCCGCGCTCGTCGGCTTCGCCGATCGCCTCCAGCTCGATGAGCAGCCGCACGCCCGGCTCGAGGTCCACCGGGTACTCCTCCCCCGGCCGCAGCCCGTAGAAGAAGTCCTTGCTCGGCAGCACCGACGTGTCGCCGTAGGCCTCGCGGTGCGCCTCGAACTCCTTCGTCGGCCCGGGGAACAGCAGCCGGTTGAGCGTCCGGCGGGGGTGCTCGGCAAGCGCCGTCCGGTCCTCTTCGGACAGTTCGGCGACCGGCTTCGCGGCGGCCCGGCCCTCCAGGGCCTTGGTGCGGAACGGCTCCGGCCAGCCACCCGGCGGGTCGCCGAGCTCGCCGCGCAGGAAGCCGATCACCGAGTCGGGGATGTCGAACTTGTTCGGCTCCGCCTCGAAGTCGGCCGGCGAGACGCCCGCGCCGACCAGGTGCAGCGCGAGGTCGCCGACGACCTTGGACGACGGCGTCACCTTCACCAGGTGGCCGAGGATCTTGTCCGCGGCGGCGTACATCGCCTCGATGTCCTCGAAGCGGTCGCCCAGGCCCAGCGCGATGGCCTGGGTGCGCAGGTTCGACAGCTGCCCGCCCGGGATCTCGTGGTCGTAGACGCGCCCGGTCGGCGACGCCAGCCCGGCCTCGAACGGCGCGTAGATCTTGCGCACGCTCTCCCAGTACGGCTCCAGGTCGCCGATCGCCCGCAGGTCGAGCCCGGTGGTGCGGGCGGAGTGGTCGGTGGCCGCCACGATCGACGACAGCGACGGCTGCGACGTCGTGCCCGCCATCGACGACACCGCGCCGTCGACGGCGTCCGCGCCCGCGTTGATCGCCGCGAGGTAGGTGGCCAGCTGGCCGCCCGCGGTGTCGTGGGTGTGGATGTGCACCGGCAGGTCGAACTCCTTGCGCAGCGCGGTGACCAGCTTGGTCGCCGCGGGCGCGCGCAGCAGCCCGGCCATGTCCTTGATCGCCAGGACGTGCGCCCCGGCGCCGACGATCTGCTCGGCCAGCTTGAGGTAGTAGTCGAGCGTGTAGAGCTTCTCGCCCGGGTCGGACAGGTCCGAGGTGTAGCAGAGCGCCACCTCGGCGACCGCGGAGCCGGTCTCGCGCACGGCTTCGATGGCCGGGCGCATCTGCTCGACGTCGTTGAGCGCGTCGAAGATCCGGAAGATGTCGATGCCGGTGTGCGTCGCTTCCTGGACGAAGGCGTTCGTCACCTCGGTGGGGTACGGCGTGTACCCGACGGTGTTGCGCCCGCGCAGCAGCATCTGGAGGCAGATGTTCGGCACGGCCTCGCGCAGCGCGGCCAGCCGCTCCCACGGGTCCTCGGCGAGGAACCGCAGCGCGACGTCATAGGTCGCGCCGCCCCAGCACTCCAGCGAAAGCAGCTGCGGGAGCGTGTTCGCGACGACCGGCGCCACCGCGAGGAGGTCCTTCGACCGGACGCGGGTGGCGAGCAGCGACTGGTGCGCGTCGCGGAACGTCGTGTCGGTGACGCCGATGTGCGGCGACTCCCGCAGCCAGCGCGCGAACCCGGCCGGGCCCAGCTCGGCGAGCTTCTGCTTCGAGCCCGGCGCCGGCTGGGCACCCTTCGGGAGCTTCGGCAGCTTGACCGTGGCGTCCGGCGTCTTCGGGCGCTCGCCGTGTGGCTTGTTGACCGTCTGGTCGGCGAGGTAGGTCAGCAGGCGCGTGCCGCGGTCGGCGGACTGCCGCGCGGTGAGCAGCTGCGGGCGTTCCTCGATGAACGACGTCGTGACGCGCCCGGCGCGGAAGTCCGGGTCGTCGAGGACGGCCTGCAGGAACGGGATGTTCGTGGCCACGCCGCGGATCCGGAACTCGGCGACGGCGCGGCGCGCGCGCCCGACGGCGGTCTTGAAGTCCCGCCCGCGGCAGGTGAGCTTCACCAGCAGCGAGTCGAAGTGGGCGCTGATCTCGGTGCCGGAGAAGGCGGTACCGCCGTCGAGCCGGATGCCGGAGCCGCCCGGCGAGCGGTAGGCGGAGATCATCCCGGTGTCCGGGCGGAAGCCGTTGGCCGGGTCTTCGGTGGTGATGCGGCACTGCAGCGCGGCGCCGCGCAGGTAGATCTTGTCCTGGGAGAGCCCCAGGTCGTCGAGGGTCTCGCCGGAGGCGATCCGCAGCTGCGACTGCACGAGGTCGACGTCGGTGACCTCTTCGGTGACCGTGTGCTCGACCTGGATGCGCGGGTTCATCTCGATGAAGACGTGGTTGCCCTGCTTGTCGAGCAGGAACTCGACGGTGCCGGCGTTGCGGTAGCCGATCTTCTCGGCGAACTTGACGGCGTCGGCGCAGATGCGGTCGCGCAGTTCGGGGTCGAGGTTCGGCGCCGGGGCCAGCTCGACGACCTTCTGGTGGCGCCGCTGCACCGAGCAGTCGCGCTCGTAGAGGTGGATGATGTTGCCCGCGCCGTCGGCGAGGATCTGCACCTCGATGTGCCGCGGCTCGACGACGGCCTTCTCGAGGAAGACGGTGGGGTCGCCGAAGGCGGACTCGGCCTCGCGCGCGGCGGCCTCGATGGACTCGCGCAGCACGGCGGGGTCCTCGACGCGGCGCATGCCGCGCCCGCCACCGCCGGCGACGGCCTTGACGAACACCGGGAAGCCCAGCTCCTCGGCCGCGGCGACCAGCGCGTCGACGTCGTGTGAGGGTTCGGACGACCCGAGCACGGGCACGCCGGCCTCGCGCGCGGCCTTCACCGCGCGGGCCTTGTTACCGGTGAGTTCGAGAATGTCGGCGCTCGGCCCGACGAAGGTGATCCCCGCTTCCTCGCACGCGCGCGCGAGATCGGGGTTCTCCGAGAGGAAGCCGTAGCCGGGGTAGACGGCATCGGCCCCGGCCTTCTTCGCGGCGGCGACGATCTCGTCGACCGAGAGGTAGGCGCGCACGGGGTGACCGGGTTCGCCGATCTCGTACGCCTCGTCGGCCTTCAGGCGGTGCAGCGAGTTGCGGTCTTCGTGCGGAAACACGGCAACCGTGCCGGCACCGAGTTCGTAGCCGGCGCGGAACGCCCGGATCGCGATCTCCCCGCGGTTGGCCACCAGAACCTTGCGGAACATGCCCGGTCCTTCCCTCTTGGATCGGTAAGTCAACGCACGTTACCCGGTTCTTCCCGCTCTGCGGGAGTTCAGTCCCGGGTGATGGACATCATGCGGACCGGGAGGTTCACCGGTCACCCCTGGTGGCAGTCCTCGACGACACCTCGGCGCACGTGGAGGCGGATGCGGTTCGGGCGCAGGTCCAGCGTGACCGCCGAGGGTGTCCCGGCGTCGATGACCTGCACTTGGAAGCCGTCACGCTCGCAGCGTTCCCTGGCGTCCTCGGTCTTCCGGCCCACGAGTTCGGCCAGGTCGAACGAGGGCGGCCGACGTGGGAGCGGGAATCCGGGCATGGCGCACCTCCTCCGGTACCGCTTCTCCTGCGGCACCAGCTTCCCGGAGCCGGGCCCCGGTCGCCAGACGGCGCGTGGCGCAACCGCCCGGCCGTGGCCGGCCGCACCCCGACGGCCCCAGAGCAGCGCCCACCCTCCCGGGGGTCCGTCCCGTCTCCAGCCTATCGGGCCTGGCGGACACACAAGCCGGAAAAGCCGCAAATCGGGCACGGTGTCCACACCTCGGCTGCGTTGTGGACAACCGGTCTCTCGGCAGCGTTCACCGGCCCCCCAGTGGCGTTCGTGGCGGCCGATGACGAGGGCTGCTTGGACGTCGGCGCCGACGCGGTGGGGGGCGAGAGAGGCCGACGTTTCTTGGGCTGCGACGGCGGTCAAGGCGCCGAGGACGCCGAAGCGCGGGCGCCTGCCGCTGCGGAGAACCTCACGGGCGACAACCGGCCTCTCACCTTCCCGGCGGCGCACCTCTCACCCACCAGGCGCCGCGTAAAGCAGCCGGTTGGCCGTGCCGTCCGGAACCCCCTTGAGCGCGTCCGGTGTCGCCGCGCGGATCAGGGCCTCGTCCACCTGGGCCGGGGTGTCGCCGGGGTGCTGGGCGCGGTACAGCGCCGCCACGCCGGCCGCGAACGCCGCCGCCATCGAGGTGCCCGATTCCGGGCCCGCCCCCGTGCCGCCCGCGATCGGGGCCGGGATGTCGCTGCCCGGGGCGTACAGGTCGACGTCCTGGCCGGAGTTCGACGTCTTGTCCGGGCGGTCCTGGGCGTCGGAGGCCGCGACCGTCAGCGCCTCCGGCACCCGGCCCGGCGAGAAACCGCTCGCGTCGGCCGTCTCGCTGCCGGCCGGCACGGCGATCGGCACCACCGTCGCCAGGCGCTTGACCGCGGCGTCGAGCTGGTCGTTCGGCACCCCGCCGATGCCCAGGACGGCGACCGCGGGCTGCTGGGCGTTCTGCGCGACCCAGTCGATCCCCGCGATGATCTGGTCGGTCGCGCCACCGCCGCCGGCGTCCAGCACCCGCACCGGCACGATCTGCGCGCCCTTCGCGACGCCGTAGTCCTTGCCCGCGGCGATGCCGGCGAGGCGGGTGCCGTGGCCGTTGGTGTCGGTGGTGTCGGAGCCGCCGTTCAGGAAGTCCCGCCCGGGCGCGACGCGGCCCTGGAAGTCGGGGTGCTTCGCGTCGACGCCGCTGTCGATCACGTAGATCGTGACGCCCGAGGCGTCGCTCGCGTAGTGGTAGGCGTGGTCGAGGCCGGTCCGCTGGTCGATCCGGTCCAGCCCCCAGCCGGGCGGATCGGGCTGCACCCCACCGGTCGAGACCGGCCCGGCGAGCACGGCCATCGCCGCGAGAAGCATCCTCATGATCGTCGTGGTACCCCGGCACTGCCCGGACGACAACTCAGGACTGTCGCCCGTTCGGCTGATTCCGCCGGAGCCGGACGGCCACGACGACGGCGTGGACCACCAGCCCGACGAGTGCTGTCCCCGCGATCCCCTCCCCCGCGAGGTTCAGGTAGAAATACGGCTCGAGGGTGCTGATCGTGAGCGCCAGCACTCCGGCCAGCCCGACGGTCCCGGCGCCCAGCACGGCACAGCCGACGGCGGGCGGGCGCAGGATCACCGCGACGACGGGCAGCACGGCGACGAGCACCGCGCCGAGGACGAAGTAGGCCGCGGACCGCTCAGCCACGCTCGAGTCTTCCTCGGCCAGCACGGTGAGCTGGATGATCCACCCGGCCGCGGCGGCCGCGCCGAGCCCGATCGCCAGCCACGCTCCCCAGCCGCGCACCATGCCGGCGCCCAGCCCGCCTGCGGGGTTCCGGCGCAACGCCACCACTGCGCACACGGCCGCGAGGACCATCGCGCCGTGCGCGAGCAGTTCGAAGGTGAACCCGGCGCCCAGCGTGGGATCGGAGTGATCCGACGAGATCACGAAGCCTTCACCGGCGAAGCGCAGCAGACCGAACAGCGCCGCGAACCCGAAACCGACCAACAAGGACGGACCGATCCGCTGCCTCGTTCGCGGTACGAGGGTCAGGAACCCGGCGGCCATCGCGCCCAACGCCACGATCACGACGTAGCCGGGCATGCCCGGCCGATATTTGGCGAGAGAGTCGCTGTAGTAGTAATCCAGGCTGAGCCCGATCATCGCGAAGACGGCGGCGGCGATCGCGAGGACCCCGGCCGTCCCCGCCACGGGATCCGCGACGGCAGGCGGGAGCTGACCAGCCGGCCGCAGCTCTTCCCCGGTCGGTTCGGGCCGGGACACCGCACCATCGGCCTCCGGCCCGGCAGCGACGGCGGATCCGCAGTCCGGGGCAGGTCCGCCTTCCACCTCGGCGACCGCCGGCTCCGGTACCGGCTTCACCACAGGTTCAGCAGGTGACGGCTCGGGTTCCGCGGCCGTCTCCGGCTCCTGGACCGGGAGGGCCTCGATCTCCACCGCGACCACCGCGTCCCCGGTCGGCCCGGTCACCACGACGTTCCCGCGCCGCGTCCCCGACGCCCCGGCCGTGACCGCCAGTTCCGCTCCCGAATCCGTCTCGGTCACCCGGATCCACGGGTGCGAAGCCTCGAACCGCACCTCCCGCGCCACCGGCGGCCCCGAAACCCGCAACGAAGCCGATGCCCGAGCGCCCGCCGGTGCCGCCAACCGCACCGACGGCACGTCGACCCGCACCACCGCGAACGACAACGCGTCCGAAGCCGCCGCCGCCACGTGCTCGATGTCCGTCGAGGCCATCGTCTTCAGCGCCTCGAACGCTCCCATCGCCACCGGCAGGTTCGCACTCGACAACCGGCGCCGCAGCTCGGCCACCGCGCCCAGCCTGGTGAACGGGTTCTCCGCCCCGATCGCCGCCGCCAGGTCGGGCGGGACCGCGGACGGCTTGATGCGCCGCCGCCGGCTCTTCGCCAGGTACAGCTCGCCCTGCATCTCGATGTCGCGGCTCGGTGTCTGCTTCGGGTTGCGCTCGCGGACGCGGTCAAACAGGTACTCGTACAGCTCACCCAGGGCGATCCAGCCGTCCTCGTCGCGGTCCGCCTCGCCCGTGCGCAGGCCCTCCACCAGCGCCGACGTGAACACCGACGGCCGGGCCGGCTCGTCCGAAGCCAGCGTCGCACCCTCGAACGCGTACTCGATCGAGTTGGACGCCGTGATGACCGCGCGCCCCCGGCCGCCGCGGAAGCTGTCGAGCACGTTCGCGTCGCCCGAAGCCCGGACCGCCACGCCCTGGCCGAACGCCCCGCCGTAGCAGCAGTCCAGCAGCAGGACGATGCTGCGCGAACGGCTCTGCCGGATGCACTGCTGCACGAACTGCGCCGGG
Organism: Amycolatopsis sp. NPDC024027; assembly: GCF_040638975.1. NCBI lineage: Bacteria > Bacillati > Actinomycetota > Actinomycetes > Pseudonocardiales > Pseudonocardiaceae > Amycolatopsis > Amycolatopsis sp. NPDC024027. The sequence goes on along the minus strand of NZ_JBEZYY010000004.1, from coordinate 266,493 downwards.
ACCGCCGTCGACCGCAGGCGGTCGGGCCGGGTGTTGCGGGCCGCGAAGTACAGGCCGCCCGAATCGTCCTTCAGGCCGTGGCACGAAAAGTGCATCAGGAGGACGTCGTCGGGCTTGCCCTCGAGACAGAGGTCCTCGATCTCCGCCTGGACGACGTGCGCGGTTTCGTTCCGCACGACGCAGACCTCGAAGTCGCTGATCGCCCGGTCGCCGAGCACCCCGGCCAGGGCGTCGGCGTCCGCCGCGGGAGAGCCCAGCCGCTGCAGCCCCGCGTTGTCGTACTCGCCGTTGGCGACGATCAGCGCCCGCCTCCGCCCGGCCATACCGGTAGGAAACGCCCACCCCGGCGCTGCGGCAATCAGCCGAACGGGCACACCTACCCGGGGGTGCCCCCGAAAATCGTTTCCTGCTCCTCCAGGCAGACGACGGCGTCCCACGCGGCCGCCACGTCCACCGCGGGCGTCATGTGCGCGTGCCGGATGGCCGTCGCCTCCGGATGCGCGACCACGCACGGCGCCCGATCCGCGAGGACCGCCTCCACGCTGCCTTCCGCCGGTTCCCCGAGGGGCTGCTCGAACATCCGGAACCCCAGCGGGTAAGCGGGATCGGGCGCCAGGCCGGTCGTCGTCCCCGAGACGGCGGTGAGCGCCAGCGCGAAGTAGCGATCCCCCAGCTCGGTGGCCAGGTGCGTGCCCGCCGACGGCGCCGTCATGCCCGGCATCGGCGAGAACGGGACGCGCTGGAGGTGTCCGTTGTGGATCATCAGCACGATCTTCTCGCCGGGGAACCGCCGCCGCAGCAGCCGCACGGTGGCCGCCATGTACGTGTCCCGCGACGAGCTCTGCGGCTCGGGCGCGCGGCCCGCCATGAGCGCGTCGAGCTCCCGCAGGTACAGGTCGACGCGCAGGGCGCCCTCCGCGTGGTGCGCGGCGACGGCACCGTAACCGAGGGCCTCCACGTGTCCTTTCAGGACGGTCAACGCGGTCGTCGCGGCATCCCGCGCTTCGGGACCCATCGCTCCGTAACGACCCGGCGCGACCGCGCTGCTCACCGACGCGTACGGCTCGCACGCGGAGATGGCGTTGTCCACAAGGGACACGTTGGCCGGATCCACCCGCAGGACCTCCGCGCGCAGCGCCTGGAGCGCGGGCACCGGCGAACCCGCCGAACCGGGCACGTCGAGCCCGGAGAACCGGACGCCGCGGCCGCGCAGCCAGGTCAGCATCTCGTGCACCTCCGCCGAGTCGCCGAGGCCGAACGTGAAGCCGTCCCGGGCGATGTCGGCGACCTCGCCGGGGCCGCCCCGCAGCCACGCGTCGACCAGGTGCCCCTCCGCGAAGCCGCCCTCGAACCCGAGCACCGTGAACCCGCGCTCGGTGACGAGGTGGCGCAGGAGGCGGTCGCGCAGCACGCCGAACTCGCGGATGTGATGGTTGTTCTCGCCGATGGCGACGACCTCGGCGTCGCCGATCAGGTCGGCGATTTCGGCAACGGCGACGGTTCCTGGCATACTGAGCACACTAACGCAACAGGAGTAGCAGTTGGCAACCGAGATTTCCGGGACGAAGCGTCCGGGCGGCCGCACCGAGCGGACCCGCCTCGCCGCGCTCGACGCCACCCTCGAGCTGCTCGGCGAACGCGGGTACGCGGAGCTGACCGTCGAGGCGGTCGCCGAACGCTCCGGCGTGCACAAGACGACGCTGTACCGCCGCTGGGAGTCCGCCGAAGGCCTGGTCGCGGCCGCCCTGCTGCTGGGCGCCGAGCAGGAGTGGGCGGTGCCGGACACCGGTTCCCTCGAAGGCGACCTGCGCGCGATCAACCTCGAGCTGGTGCGTTACTTCACCACGCCGGGCGAACGAGAGCTGCCCACGGCGTCGATCTCGGCGGCGTTCCTCTCCCCCCGCGCGGCCGACGCTCTGCGCGAGTTCTACGTCGACCGCCACGCCCGTTCGGCGGCCGCCGTGACCCGGGCGATCGACCGTGGCGAGGTCCCGCCCGGCACCGATCCGGTGGAGGCGGTGCGGGTGGCCTGCGGGCCGATCTTCTACCGCCTTTTCGTGTCCCGGGAAGGCGTGACACCGGCGGACGCGGGAATCGCCGCCGCCGCGGCCGCCGCGGCCGCGAAAGCCGGTGTGTTCACGGCAACCGGCGGCGGAACCGCATCTCCTCCAGGGTGACGCGCCCGTCGTCGATCGTCTCCGTCTGGCGGGCGCCGTCGTCCACCCAGCCCTGCCGGAGGTAGAAGGCCTTCGCCCGCTCGTTCGTCGCGAGCACCCAGAGGACAGCGCTGTCGCCGGAAAACTCTTCGACGACCCGGTCGTGCAACGTCCGGCCGAGCCCCCGTCCCCAGAACTCCGGCAGCAGGTAGAGCGCGTAGAGCCGCCCGGGGCCGAATGCCGCGAACCCGGCGATGACCCCGTCGTCCTCGATGACCAGCACCTGCCCGGAGCCCTCGCCGATGCGCCGGGCCCACGACGCCGCGCGCGAAGAAGCCGACAGGCGTGCGAGGAAGTCCTCCGGGATCAAGCCCGCATAAGCCGCCTGCCAGGACCGCACGTGGATCTCGCCGATCGCCGGGGCGTCGGCCACCGTGGCGGCGCGGACGGTGCTCAGCTCTTCTCCAGGTACTCCGCGCGCTCGACGTCGACGACGTCGGCGACCATCTGCGCCAGGCCGCGGTACTTCGTCAGCTCCGGGTCCTGCGTGACGAGCTCCTGCGCCAGGGCCCGGGACGCGGCGATCACGTCCTCGTCCCGCAGCAGCGACAGCAGCTTGAGCGTGGACCGCTTCCCGGACTGCGCGGCGCCGAGGATGTCGCCTTCGCGGCGCAGTTCGAGGTCGAGGCGCGAGAGCTCGAAGCCGTCCGTCGTGGACTCGACCGCCGCCAGCCGCTCGCGGGTCGCGGTGCCGTCGAGGGTTTCGGTGACCAGCAGGCACAGCCCCGGCACGCTGCCCCGGCCGACGCGGCCGCGCAGCTGGTGCAGCTGGCTGACGCCGAACCGGTCGGCATCCATGATCACCATCGCGGTCGCGTTCGGCACGTTCACGCCGACCTCGATCACCGTGGTGGCCACGAGGACGTCGAGGTCCCCCGCCGAGAACGCCCGCATCACGGCGTCCTTGTCGTCGGGCGGCATCCGGCCGTGCAGCACGCCGATCTTGAGGCCCTGCAGCGGGCCGTGCTCCAGCTCGGGCGCGACCTCGAGGACCGCGAGCGGTGGCCGCTTGTCGCTCTTGTCCGACGGTGGCTCGTCGCCGATCCGCGGGCACACGACGTACGCCTGGTGGCCCTTGCCGACCTCTTCGCGCACGCGCTGCCAGATCCGCTCGAACCAGGCGGGTTTCTCGGCGACCGGCACGACCGTGGTGGCGATCGGCGAGCGCCCGACCGGCATCTCGCGCAGCGCCGACACTTCCAGGTCGCCGTACACGGTCATGGCGACCGTGCGCGGGATCGGCGTCGCGGTCATGACGAGCACGTGCGGGCTGGTGTCGCCGGCGCCGCGGGTGCGCAGCGCGTCCCGCTGCTCGACGCCGAAGCGGTGCTGCTCGTCGACGACGGCGAGGCCGAGGTCGGCGAATTCGACGTGGTCCTGGATCAGCGCGTGCGTGCCGACGACGATGCCCGCCTCGCCGCTGACGATCTCCAGCAGGGACTTCTTGCGTTCCTTCGCGCCCATCGACCCGGTGAGCAACGTGACGCGGGTGGCGTTTTCCGCCGCGCCGAGCTCGCCCGCCTGGCCGAGGTCGCCGAGCATCTCCCGCAGCGACCGCGCGTGCTGCGCGGCCAGGACCTCGGTCGGCGCCAGCATCGCGGCCTGCCGCCCGTTGTCGACGACCTGCAGCATCGCCCGCAGCGCGACGACCGTCTTGCCCGAGCCGACCTCGCCCTGGAGCAGCCGGTTCATCGGGTGCTCCGTGGCCAGGTCCGCGGCGATCTCGTCGCCGATCCCCCGCTGGCCCGCGGTGAGGTCGAAGGGCAGCCGCTTGTCGAAGGCGTCCAGGAGGCCGCCGCTGACGTGCGGGTTGGCCTTGGCCGGGCGTGAGACGGCCGAGTGGCGCCGCTGCGCGAAGATCAGCTGGACGGCCATGGCTTCGTCCCACTTGAGCCGCTTCTTCGACGCCTCCAGGTGCGCCCAGTTCTCCGGGCGATGGATGCCGCGCAGCGCGTTGTCGAGGTCCGACAGCTTGTGCAGCCGCCGCAGCTCGGCGGGCATCGGGTCGTCGTCGACCTCGAGGACGTCGAGGACCTGGCGCACGCACTTGGCGATCGACCACGTCGGCATGCCCTGGGCCGCCGGGTACACCGGGATGATCGCGGCGAGGAAGTTGTCCATCGCCTCGGCTTCGTTCTCGGCGTCGAACAGCTCGTACTCGGGGTTGGTCAGCTGCAGGGTGTCGCGGAAGGCGGACACCTTGCCGGCGAACAGGCCGGTCTTGCCGGGGACGAGGTCCTTCTCGCGCCAGGCCTGGTTGAAGAACGCGCAGGTCAGCCGGCGTTTCCCGTCGGTGATGACCATGTCGATGATGGTCCCGTTGCGGGCCTTCATCCGCCGCTTGCTCACCTTTTCGATGCGCGCCAGCACGGTGGCGTGCTCGCCGAGCTCGAGGCCGTGGATGTCGGTGAGCTCGCCGCGCTCGGCGTAGCGGCGCGGGTAGTGGCGCAGCAGGTCGCTGACCGTCTCGATGTCCAGCGACGTGGCGAGCGCCTTCGCCGTCTTGGCACCCAGCAGCAACGGCAGCTTGTCGCGCAGTCCGGCCATCCGCTATTCGACTCCCATCAGCAGCACGGCGTCCGCCTGGCCACTGGCGTAGCCGGCCATCTCCACCTCCGGGTGCTCCACCCGCAGCTGCTCCGCGAGCTCCTCGGCGACTCCCGGCGGGGCCGCCGCCCCGCTCAGCACCGTCACCAGCTCCCCGCCGAGCGCGAGCATCCGGTTCAGCACCTTCATCGCGGCCGCGACCAGGTTCGTCTCGGACGCGGGCGCGGGCTCGATCAGCACCACCTCGTCGTCGACCAGGCCGACCACGTCGCCGGACTGGGCCCGGCCCACCCAGGTTAGCGACTCCTCCTGCGCGATCCGCAGTTCGCCACGCCTGGTCGCGGCGGCCGCTTCGGCCATCGCGACGACGTCGTCGTTGGTGCGGCGCCCGGCGTCGTGCACGGCGAGGGCGGCCAGCACCTGCACCGGCGAGGCGCACGGGATGACCACGACGTCCCGGTCGGCGGCCATCGCGTGCCCGGCCGCGGTGTCGGCCGCGGCGGTGAGGGCGACGCTGCCCGGCAGCACGGTCACCTGGCGCCCGGCGGCCTCGTTGAGCAGGCCGATCATGTCCTCGACGCTCGGCGTGCCGCCCTCGGGCACGGCCAGCACCGGGATGCTCTCGGCGCGCAGCAGCTCGGCCAGCGCCCCGCCGTGGACGACGGCGACGACCGTGCGGTCGATCCCGCCGCCCGGCTCGATCGGCGTCGGCGTGAGCAGCGGCTCGACCCGGATCTTGCGCGGGCGGCCGAGCGCGAGCCCGGCCTCGATGGCGGCGCCGATGTCGGCGCAGTGGACGTGCACGGCGTGGCTGCCCGAGCCGTCGCCGGCCACCGTGACGCTGTCGCCGAGGCCGCTCAGCTCCTTGCGCAGGGTCGGCAGGCTCGCCTCGTCGACGCCGTCCAGGAGGTACATGACCTCCCAGGCGTAGGCCTCGGGGGTTTCGGTGCGGACTTCGAGCGCGTGCTCCTGTTCGAGCGGCGCGCCGGTGAGCACGCCGACCAGCGCGTCGAGCACGGCGACGAGACCGCGTGCCCCGGCGTCGACGACCCCGGCCCTGGCCAGCGCGGGCAGCTGCTCCGGCGTCTTCTCGAGGGCGTGGGCGGCCTCTTTCGCGGCCTTCGCGGCGATGTCACCCAGGGAACTCGTGTCACCCCGGACGGCGAGGGCGACGGAATGCAGGACGGTCAGGATGGTCCCGGCGACCGGGCGGCTGACGGCGCCGGTGGCGACCTCGTCGGCGTGCCCCAGCGCCCGGGCCAGCCACGGGCCGTCCAGGTCGCCTTCGGCGCGGTCGGCGAGCCCGCGCACGACCTGGGAGAGGATCACGCCGGAGTTGCCCTTGGCCGAAGCGACCGCGCCCCGCGCGAGGATCTTCAGCGCTTCCGCGGCGGTTCCCGGCTCGGCGGCGGCGAGTTCGGCGGCCGCACCGGTCATCGTGAAGAGCATGTTGGAGCCGGTGTCGGAATCGGCGACGGGGTAGACGTTGATCTCGTCGATGGCCGGCCGCAGGCTCGCCAGGCTGTGCACACAACCCGCAGCCCAGGCCGACACCGCCGCCGCGTCCAGCACCCGCACCCCGTAACCTCCTGACCGGTCTTCGGGGCAGCGTATCGACCCGGTGCGGGACCCCGGGAACGCAGTAGTTACTATGGTCGAGTTGCCCAGCACATCTGGGCTCATTCTTTGACCCAGATCCAAAGGAGTTCGACGTGGCTGCCGTGTGCGACGTCTGTGGCAAGGGACCCGGCTTCGGCAAGTCGGTCTCGCACTCCCACCGCCGTACCAACCGCCGGTGGAACCCGAACATCCAGACCGTCCACGCCAAGGTGGGTGTGTCCCAGCGCAAGCGCCTGAACGTGTGCACCTCGTGCATCAAGGCGGGCAAGGTCGTTCGCGGCTGAGGCGAGAAGAGTTCGAATGGCGGGTGCTCCTCGGAGCACCCGCCATTTTCATGCCCAGGCCGCAGCCGTCCTGGCCACAGATGCAGTGAATGACTCATTCCTGGCGTCTGACGCCAGGAATGAGTCATTCACTGCATGCGGAGCCGGGCCGACGCCTACTTGAGGAAGTCCGTCAGCAGCGGCTTCAGGGTCTCCGGGTACTGGAGCACCCCGTGGTCCTGCCCGTCCAGCGTCTCGTGACGAGCCCCCGGGACCGCCGCGGCCGCCGCGCGGGCACCCGACTGGAGCGCCTCGTCGCTCGCGCCGCCGCCGATCACCAGCGTCGGCGCCGTGATGCGAGCCAGGTTCTCCGTGCGCGGGCGAGCCTCCGGGCCGCAGATCGTCAAGTCGTACGGCAGCGTGTGCGCCAGCGCCGTGAACCAGGCCCACACCGGGGCCTGCTTCATCCCCTCGATCATCTCCGCCGGCGTGCCCGCGACCTTCAGGAACGTCGCCACCGCGCCGTCGCGGTCCCCCGCCTCGAGCCGGGCGCGAACATCGGCCACGACGTCGGCCCGCGGGTGCTCGTCGGTCGCGTACGGCGGCTCGTACGCCACCACGCGGTCGATCGGGAGACCGGCCGCGGCCGCCTCCAGGGCCAGGACCGCGCCCGAGGAGTGCCCGAACACCGACGCCGTCCCGCCCACCTGGGCGATCAGCGCCGCGATGTCCTCGATCTCCCGCTCCACCGCGTACTCGGCCGAGTCGCCGGAGTCACCGCGGCCCCGGCGGTCGTAGACGATCGTCGTGAAGTCGCCGGCCAGGACCTCGGCCAGGCCCACCGTGGTCGTGCGGTCGTTGAACGCACCGCCGACCAGGATCACCGGCGGGCCGTCCCCGCGCCGCTCGAAGAAGATGCTCGTGCCGTCGGCCGAAGTGACGTTCATGTGTCCTCCACAGGATCCGTTTCCCCCTGGTCGGAGCCGGCCCGCGGATCCGGACACCGAACCTACGGCAGTTTCCAGTCCACCGGCGCCGCACCCTGCTGCTCCAGCAGCTGGTTGGCCCGGCTGAACGGGCGCGACCCGAAGAAGCCGTTGTGCGCCGAGAGCGGGCTCGGGTGCGCGGATTCGATGCACGGCACCTCGCCGAGCATCGGGCGCAGGTTGCGGGCGTTGCGGCCCCACAGGATCGCCACCATCGGCTCCGACCGGGCCGCGAGGGCCTTGATCGCCTGCTCGGTGACCTCTTCCCAGCCCTTGCCCTGGTGCGAATTCGACTTCCCCGGCTGCACGGTGAGGGCCCTGTTGAGCAGCAGCACGCCCTGGTCGGCCCACGGCGTCAGGTCGCCGTTGGACGGCAGCGGGTGGCCGAGGTCTTCGGTGTACTCCTTGTAGATGTTGACCAGGCTCTTCGGGATCGGCCGGACGTCCGGCGCCACCGAGAAGCTCAGGCCCACCGCGTGCCCGGGCGTCGGGTACGGGTCCTGCCCGACGATCAGCACGCGCACGTCGTGGAACGGCTGCTGGAACGCCCGCAGCACGTGTTCACCCGCCGGCAGGTAGGTGCGGCCCGCGGCGATCTCCGCGCGGAGGAACTCCCCCATCGCGGTGACCTGCGGCGCCACCGGTTCGAGGGCTTTCGCCCAGCCTGCCTCGACGATGTCCTGCAACGGTCGTGCGGTCACGGCGCGCAAGCCTACCGGGCGTGGCCGGCGTCACCCGAGCGGGTCGAGCCGCCTCAGCTCGGTCCGGAACCGCTGCGCCCGCCGGACGTAGGAATCGACGACGAGCGCGATGTTCTCCGCGCCGAACGACTTGTTCTCGCGCGTCTTCCCCGGCACGCCCAGCGCGATCTCGCCGGTCTTGACGTGGGAGCCGTACGACAGCACCGCGCCCGCGCCGACCATGCCGCCGTCCTCGATCACCGAGCCGTTCAGCACCACCGCACCGGACGCGATCAGGCAGCCGGTGCCGATCGTCGCGCCTTCGACGTGCACCGCGTGCCCGATCGCCGACGACGGCCCGAGGATCGTCGGGTGCCGCTCGGTGCAGTGCAGGACGCAGCCGTCCTGGACGTTCGAACGCTCGCCGATCTCGATGTACCCGTGGTCGCCGCGCAGGACCGTCTGCGGCCACACCGACGCGTGCGCGCCGATCCGGACGTCGCCGATCACCGTCGCGTCGGGGTGGACGTAGGCGTCCGGGTGGATCGTCGGCTCGAGCGAACCGAGTGCGTAGATCGGCATGCCGCCTCCGGGTGACCGCGGTTTCACTTCCCGTGCGATTGGATCACGCCATCGCCGCGAACCGGAACGCCAGTACCGGGAGCACGGGCCTCGTGCTCCTGCTCGTCGTGCTGACCTGGCTGCTCAGCCTGCCGGTCGCGTCGGCCGCGCCGGCGAACGGCCTGGCCGGCACCCCGCCGATGGGCTGGAACAGCTGGAACCAGGTCCGCTGCTACGACCTCACCGAGGACGTCGTCAAGAAGGCAGCCGACGCCCTCGCCGACACCGGCCTGCGTGACGCGGGTTACCACTACGTCGTCGTCGACGACTGCTGGCAGGCCCCCACGCGCGCCGCGGACGGCTCACTGCGGCCGGATCCGGCGCGGTTCCCGCACGGCATCGCGGACCTGGCCGACTACGTGCACTCCCGCGGCCTGCTGTTCGGCATCTACGCCGTGCCCGGCAGCCGGACCTGCGCCATGGCGAACGACGCCTACCCCGCCGCCGGCATCGGCTCGCTCGGCCACGAGCGCCAGGACGCCGAGACGTTCGACCGCTGGGGCGTGGACTACCTCAAGTACGACTGGTGCAACGCCGACACCGTCGACGGCCTCGACCGGAAGGCCGCGTTCGAGAAGATGCGCGACGAACTGGCCGCGCTGCCCCGCCCGATCGTCTACGCGATCTCCGAGTACGGCGTCTCCAGCCCGTGGACCTGGGCGCGGCCGGTGGCGAACCTCTGGCGCACCACCGACGACCTGGCCCCGACCTGGGACTCGGTGCTCACGACGATCGACCAGCAGGCCGGCGTCGCCGCCCACAGCGGCTCGCCCGGCGGCTGGAACGACCCGGACATGCTGCAGGTCGGCAACGGCACCCTGACCGCCGACGAGGCCCGCGCGCACTTCAGCGTCTGGGCCGTGCTGAACGCGCCGCTGTTCGCCGGCACCGACCCGGCGAACCTGAGCGACAGCGACCTCGCGACGCTCGGCAACGCCGAGGCCATCGCCGTCGACCAGGACTTCGCGGGCAGCCAGGGGCGGCAGCTCGACGCGGGTCCCGGCTACCAGGTGTGGGGGAAACCGTTGAGCGACGGCGGTTTCGCGGTGGTACTGCTCAACACCGGCAGCACCACCGCGACCGTCTCCGCTTCGGTTCCCGGCCGCTGGCAGGTCCGCGATCTCTGGGCCCACCGGGAAACGAGCACTGCCACCGGCTCCGTTTCCTCGACCCTGCGGCCCCACGCGGCGGCCCTGCTGAAGCTCACGCCGAGGTGAGGTCCTTGCCGAAGCAGCGGCTTTCCGGCTCGTTCTTGTAGACGCCGAACTTCGGGATCTCGGCGTAGCCCGACGAGGTGTAGAGCGCGATGGCCTCGGGCTGCTTCGTCCCGGTTTCCAGGACCGCGCGCTTGCGGCCGCACAGCGCCGCCGTGCGCTCCAGCTCGGACAGGATCATCCGCGCGAACCCGCGTCCGCGGGCGGAGTCGGCGACGTACATCCGCTTGAACTCGGCGTCGCCGTCCTGGAAATCGGGCTCGGGGCCGTCGTGGGCGCGCCACGCGCCGCAGGCGACCGGTTCCTCGCCCTGGTAGCCGACGAGGAACACGCCCTGCGGCGGATCGAAGTCCGCGGGGCTCAGCGGAGTGGCGTCCTCGCTGCCGTAGCGCTCGATGTACACCTGCTGCACCGCGGTCATGAGCTTGGCCGCGTCGGGGTGGTCGTAGGGGACCGGAACGATTCTCACGCTTCCGGAGCCTAGATCAGCGCCAGTGCGTCCATCCGCCTTCTCGGGAAAACGGTTTCCCGTCGACGGTGATCCCGGAGCCGGCCATGGTGACGACGCCGATCGTGCGCCAGCCGTCCGGGAGCTCGGTGAACGGCGGGAAGGTGGCCGCCAGGGCGTGGTCCTCGCCGCCGGTGAGGACCCAGGTGAGGGGGTCCGCGCCGAGGGCGGCGCCGACCTCGGTGAGCCGGGCGGGGATGTCGAGGTCGGCGGTGCGGACGTCGATGCCGACGTCGGATGCCTCGCCGATGTGGCCCAGGTCGGCGAGCAGGCCGTCGGAGACGTCGATCATCGCCGTGGCCCCGGCCAGCGCGGCGCGCGGGCCGGCTTCGTAGGGCGGTTCCGGGCAGCGCTGGGCGTTGACGACGCCGACCGGGGACCGGAAGCCGCGGCCGAGCACGGCCAGCCCGGCGGCGGCCCAGCCGAGCCGCCCGTTCACCGCGACGACGTCACCGGGCCGGGCGCCCGAGCGCGTCACCGGCTCGCGGTCGCCGAGGTCGCCGAGGGCCGTGACGCTGATCACGAGCTGGTCGGCGCGGACCATGTCGCCGCCGGAGACGCCGATGCCGGCGCGTTCGGCCTCGGCCCACATGCCGTCGGTGAGCGCCTTCACCACCTCGCTCGGCGTGTCGGGCGGGCAGGCGAGCCCGACCAGGACGGTGGTCGGGGTGGCGCCCATGGCGGCGATGTCGGCCAGGTTGACCGCGACGGCCTTGCGCCCGACGTGCTCGGGCGTGGACCAGTCGAGCCGGAAGTGGACGCCCTGGACGAGGACGTCGGTGCTGGCGACCACCCGGCCGTCCGGGGCGGCGACGACGGCGGCGTCGTCGCCGGGGCCGAGCAGCGTGCCCGGGGGCTGGCGCCGTCCTTCGGTGACGGCGCGGATGAGCGCGAACTCCCCGGTCTCGGCGACCGTTCCGTCGTTCGGTGACACCGGTCACCTCTGTCTTTCTCTACCGGGACAAAGATCGATCACCGATAGTCGGATGCCCTATGTTTTTCCGTGAGCTGGCGATACGTTGCTGATGACGTTCCTACCTTGAGCTTTCGATCCCGACGAAAGGGCGCGCCGTGGTCCACGCATACATCCTCATCCAGACCGAGGTCGGCAAGGCGGCCGCGGTGGCTGCCGAGATCTCCAGCATCCCGGGTGTCACCAGCTCGGAGGATGTCACCGGACCGTACGACGTGATCGTCCGCGCCGCCGCCGACAACGTCGACCAGCTGGGCCAGCTCGTGGTCGCGAAGGTGCAGAACGTGGAAGGCATCACCCGGACGCTGACCTGCCCGGTCGTGCACCTCTGAGCAATGGTGTAGTTGCGGGGTGCCTGACTCCGACACCGGCGCACCGCCCCGAGTGGTGCTCGTCACCGCGGCCGCGCTCGCCGTGGCCTTGGCGGTCGCCGTCGCCGTGTTCGCCCTGACCCGGCCGTCCCCTTCGGACTCCGCGGGACCGCTGCCGCTGGTCCCCGTGCCGGCGCCTTTTGCGGGATCGCCGGGGTGCGCGACGCTGCTGGGCGCGGTGCCCACGGAACTGACGTCCAATGGGACTTCTCTGAAGGTGCGGGCGTTGGCGGCCCCGGCGCCGCCCGCGACGGTGGCCTGGGGTTCCACTGACCCCGTGGTGTTGCGCTGCGGCCTCGGCCGTCCCCCGGAGCTGACGCCGACGGCGCAGCTGCGGCTGGTGAACAAGGTGCAGTGGCTGCAGGTGCCGGGCGAGGGCGCGTCGACGTGGTACGTGGTGGACCGCGAGGTCTACGCGGCGCTGACGGTGCCGGACAGCGCCGGGACCGGGCCGCTGCAGGCCGTTTCGGACACGGTGGCCGCGAAGCTGGCGCCGCAGCCGCTGCGGTTCGGTTAGCTTTCGGTCGGTTTCGGCCGGTTTCGGTCAGCGCAGGCCGGTTCCGCGGGCGATCGCCGTCTCGATGAGGGTGGTCAGCAGCGTCGGGTAGTCCATGCCGGTGACCTCCCACATCTTCGGGTAGGCGGACTTCGTCGTGAAGCCCGGCATGGTGTTGACCTCGTTGATGATCAGTTCGTGGTCTTCGGTGACGAAGAAGTCGACGCGGGCCAGGCCCTGGCAGTCCAGCGCCCGGAAGGCTTCGACGGCCATCGCGCGGAGCTTCTCGGTGAGGGCGTCGTCGAGCTTGGCGGGGATGTCGAGTTCGGCGTCGTCGCCGAGGTACTTGGTTTCGAAGTCGTACCAGGCGTTCTCGTCTTCGGACAGGACGCGGATCTCGGCGGGCAGCGAAGCTTCGACGCGGCCGTCGGGGAATTCGAGGACACCGCACTCGACCTCCCGCCCGACGACGGCGGCCTCGACGAGCACCTTGGGATCGGTGGCGCGGGCGAGTTCGATGGCGGCATCCAGCTCGTCCCAGCCGGCGACGCGCGAGATGCCGACGGAGGACCCGGCCCGGGAGGGCTTGACGAAGACGGGCAGCCCGAGCCGGGTTTTTTCGTGTTCGTCCAAACTGGACTGCCCCCGCCTCAGGGCGGCGTAGGTCCCGACCGGAAGCCCTTCGGCGGCGAGGAGTTTCTTGGCGGTTTCCTTGTCCATGGCGGCGGCGCTGGCGAGGACCCCGGGCCCGACGTACGGGATGCCGGCGAGTTCCAGGAGGCCCTGGATGGTGCCGTCTTCGCCGAAGGCCCCGTGCAGCACGGGGAAGACGACATCGACGCGGGACAGCAATTCGCTTTCCCGCCCGGCTTCGACGGCGACGAGGCCCTGGCTGGACGGATCCCCGGCGAGGACGAGCCCCTTACCGTCTTCGACGGAGGGCAGTTCCCGGCCGCGGATGGCGAGCTGAGCGGAGTCCCCGGAGCCGAGCACCCAGCGGCCTTCCCGCGTGATCCCGACCGGGACGGCCTCGAACCGCTCGGGATCGAGGTGGCCGAGGACGCTGCCGGCGGACAGGCACGAGATGGTGTGCTCGCTGCTGCGCCCACCGAACACGACGGCCACCCGGATCTTCTCGCTCATGGTGAGCCACCGTACCCGGTGACCTCGCGGAACAGCCCAGCCCGGTGCGACGGACGGCACGGTCCGCGCGGCGAACGCAACCGGTGATGGCTTTGGCACGTCCGGTGTGTCGAGGGGCTGGTGGGTCCGGCGTCGAGCCCGGTTCGCTGGGCCCGGTTCGCCGGGCCTGTCCGCTGGGCCTGGTCCGCTGGGCCTGGTTCACCAGCCACGTTCGCCGGGCCGGGTTCGCTGGGGCCGGTGACACCAGAGGCCGGAAACCCCGCCCCCACCAAGGTTGTCCCCATCACGACCCGCTTGTGGACAACCTCACCGCAACAGCCCCACCAGCACCGGCAAAGCCGCCACCAGAGCCTCCCGCGAACACCCCGCGTACCCGATCGCCACCCCGTGCGCGGAAGGCGGACCGGCGAAGTGCCGCGCCAGCCCATCCAGCCGGATCCCGCGCCGCTCGGCCGCCGCGATCACCGACGCCTCCACCGCGGCCGAGGAAAACGGCACCACCAGGTGCGCCCCGGCATCGTCGCCCCGCACCGGAATCCCCGCCGAAGACAGCGCCCCCGCCAGCAACGTGCGCCGCTCCGCCATCTCCCGGCGCAGTTTTCGCAGGTGACGGCCCAGATCTCCGTTTCGCGCGAATTCGTACAACACCCGCTGCCCCGCCGGCGAAGGCCGCGTTCCCGTCGAATCTCGATACGCCAGCACCGCCGAAGTGATCGCCTCGGGCGCCACCATCCAGCCCGCCCCCAGCGTCGGCGTGAGGATCTTCGACGTGGTCCCCAAGTGCACCACGACGTCCGGCGCCAGCGAAGCCAGCATCGGCAGCGGCGCGACGTCGAACCGCAGCTCGCCGTCGTAGTCGTCCTCGATCACCAACATCCCGGACGCACGCGCGCGCTCGACCAGCGAAACCCGCCGCGCCGCGCTCAGCCGGCTGCCCATCGGGTACTGGTGCGCCGGCGAGCAGTACACCGCCCGCGCACCGTCCGGGAGAGAATCCGGCCGCAACCCTTCAAGATCCACCGGCACACCGACCACCCGCATGCCCGCCCGCCGGAACGCCTGCACCGCCCGCTGGTAGCCCGGCTCTTCGACGGCGACGATGTCCCCGCGCTCCAGGACCGCCGCGGCCAGCTCGACGACCGCCGCCGTCGTGCCGCCGGTCGCCAGGACCGAGCCCGCCGCCAGCCCGCGGTGGCGCAGGAGGTGCTCCGACACCGCCGCGCGGTACTCCGGCAGCCCCGCGCGATGGGCGCGGATCAGCGGCTCCGGGTCCGCCGCCGCCCGCCACGCGCGGCGCCAGGCCGCTCGGTCCAGTCCCGCCGCCCACGGCGTTCCCGGCCCGAGGTCGAGCAGCGGGGACGGCGAGACCTCGACCGCCGGGACCGCGGGCGCCGGGACCTCCGAAGCCGAAACCGAAGGCGGAGTCGTCACGTAGGTGCCGGAACCGTGCCGTCCCGCGATCCAGCCCTCGGCGTGCAGCTGCTCGTACGCCGCCGACGTCACCGTGCGGCTGACGCCGAGCCGGCCGGCCAGCGCCCGCGTCGAGGGCAGCCGGTCGCCGCCGCGCAGGTGGCCGCTCGCCGCGGCTTCGCGCAGCGCGTCCGCCAATTGGACGGCCAGCGGCGTCACCGCCGCACGGTCGAGGCGAACCGGGAGCGCGGTGTCGGACACGGGACCTCCTCGAGTGGACTTCCCAAGTGTACGAGAAGTGGCCGTTTTCCGAGGCCACTGTGCCGGGAGACGCTGGTCGCATGTTGTCGACCACGCCCCGCACCACGCTCGGCCGCAAGAAGCACCGCGCCGTGACCGACCGCTCCGCACTGCACGCCGTCCTGGACGAAGGCCTGATCTGCCACCTCGGGGTCGTTCGCGACGGCGTGCCGCTGGTCCTCCCGACCGGCTACGGCCGCGACGGCGACACGCTCTACCTCCACGGTTCGACCGGCGCCGCCAGCCTCCGCACCGCGGCGCACGGCCTCGACGTCTGCGTGACGGTGACGCTCCTCGACGGCATCGTCTACTCGCGCTCGGTGAACAACCACTCGATGAACTACCGCAGCGCCGTCATCCTCGGCCAGGCGAAGCCGGTCCTCGACGCCGAAGCGAAGATGCACGGCCTGAAGGTCCTCACCGACCACCTCGCGCCGGGCTCGTGGGAGCACGCGCGCGAGGTCGACGCCAAGGAGTTCGCCGCGGTGTCCGTGCTCGCATTGGACCTCGCCGAGGCGTCGGTGAAGATGCGCGCCGAGGGCCCGGACGACGAGCCCCGGGACGTCGAAGCGGACACCGCCTGGGCCGGGGTGCTGCCGGTGCGGACGGTCTTCGGCACGCCCGAGCCGTCCGGAGACCTCTCCCCCGGCTGGACCACCCCGAAGCACGTCACCGGGCGAGCGGCAACCGCACGCTGAAGGTCGTCCGGCCCGGCGACGAAGCCACCGACACCGTGCCGCCGTGCGCGGCGACCAGGGACTGGACCACCGACAGCCCGAGCCCGGTGCCGCCGTTGCCGCGGGTGCGGGAGTCGTCGACGCGGAAGAACCGGTCGAAGATCCGCTCCTGATCACCTACAGCGATCCCGGGCCCGGTGTCGGTGACCTGGACGACGGCCTCGCCGCCGGACGCCGTCACCGACACGTGCACCGACGTCCCCGGCGGGGTGTGCACGGCGGCGTTGGCCAGCAGGTTGTCCAGCACCTGACGCAGGCGCACGGGGTCGGCGTCCACGAAGGCCGCCGAGAGCGCCGAAGTCAGCGGGTGGTCCGGCCGGCCGGCGGCGAACGCGTCCGCCGCGTCCCCGGCCAGCTCGGCCAGGTCGACGCGCTCGGGCCGCAACGGCGTCTCGGCGGCCCGCGCGTCGAGGCGGGCCAGCAGCAGGAGGTCGTCGACGAGCACGGTCATCCGCGCGGTCTCCTCGCGGATCTTCGCCAGGTGCGCCTCACGCTCCGCCGGCTCGTTCGCCGCGGCGTAGCGGAAGAGGTCGGCGTAGCCGCGGATCGACGTCAGCGGCGTCCGCAGCTCGTGCGAGGCGTCCGCGACGAACCGGCGCAGGCGCTCGTTCGCCTCGGTCTTCGCGGCGAGCGAGGTGTCGATGTGGGCCAGCATCACGTTGAACGCCGTCCGCAGCTCTTCGACTTCGGCGCCGCCGCCGGTGCCCGCCGCGCGCACCGGCAGGTCCGGGTTCGCGGTGAGGTCGTGGGCGGCGATGTCGTGCGCGGTGCCGGCCATGTCGGCCAGCGGGCGCAGGCCGCGGCGCAGCACCAGCCGTCCCACGACCACCAGCACGCCCAGCGCGAGCGCGAACGCGGCGACCTCCACCCAGATCAGCTGCCGGACCGTGCCGTCGAGGTCCTTCTGCGGCGCGGCGGACAGCAGCACCGAGTCGGTGTCGACCGGGCACGCCCGCACCCGGTACGGGCCGTCGTCACGCAGGTAGATGTTCCGGGTGACGTCGCCGCCCACCGCGTCGGCGGCGATCTTCGCCAGCTGCTCGGCGTCGCCCGGCAGCTTGCCGCCCGGCTCGGGGACGGCGACGCCGCCGGTGACCTTGTACAGCGCCGAGTACCACGAGTACACCGACTGCGGTGAGCCGTGCGTCTCGCGCAGCTGGGGCAGCTGCGTGTTCTGGCTCTTGGACAGCTGCTCGTCGAGCCGCCGGTCGAGGTAGCCGTGCATGATCCCGACCGTCGTGACGCCGACGGCCGCGAACACCACCAGCGCGAGCGCGCCGAGGCCGAGGGTGATCCGGGTGCCCAGCCGGGTGCGCTGCCAGGCCCCGTACCACCGGCGGAGGACGCCCGTCACCGGTGGGCCTGCCGCACGACGTACCCGACGCCGCGCACGGTGTGGATCAGCGGCTCGCCGTCGCCCGCGTCGACCTTGCGCCGCAGGTGCGAAATGACCAGTTCGACCACATTGGACCGGCCGCCGAAGTCGTACTCCCAGACGTGGTCGAGGATCTGCGCCTTGGTCAGCACCGACGGCGAGCGGCGCATGAGGTAGCGCAGCAGCTCGTACTCCGTCGGCGTCAGCTCGGCGAGCCGCTCGCCGCGGCGGACCTCGCGGGTGTCCTCGTCCAGCGTCAGGTCGCCGACCCGCAGCACGGCGCCGCGTGCCTCGGGCTGGTGCGCGAGGCCGGCGCTGCGCCGCAGCACCGCCCGCAGCCGCGCCATCAGCTCCTCGACCGAAAACGGTTTCACGAGGTAGTCGTCACCCCCGCGGGTGAGCCCGGCGATCCGGTCGGCCGTCGCGTCCTTGGCCGTGAGGAAGACCACGGGCACCGCGTTGCCCCCGGCCCGCAGGCGGTCGAGCACGGTGAAGCCGTCGAGGTCGGGCAGCATCAGGTCGAGCACGACGATGTCCGGCCCGAACTCCGCGGCCCGGCTCAGCGCGGCCTGCCCGGTGCCGGCCGTGACCGCCTGCCACCCCTCGTACCGGGCGACGGTGGCGACGAGGTCGGCGATGTGCGGCTCGTCGTCGACGACGAGCAGGCGCACGGGGTCGGGAGTCTGCACCCCTGCATCTTCTCCCGCGGCGGGCGCGCCCGGCGACCGGACGCGGTGGCCGACAGGAAGCCGACAGCCGGCACCCAGACTCGCCACAGGACCGGCGGCGAGGCTGGCCTTCGTGAACCGAACCGAAGGGGGATCCGTGTGAGGACCATGACGCAGACCGCCGAGGCCGCGCGCCCGGCGATCCGCCCCCGGATCGCCGCGAAATCCGGCCTCTTCCTCTTCCTCGGCGCCAACGTGGCCGCCGTCACCGTCCTGTTCGTCCAGGCCGGGGTTTCGCAGAACGTGCTGATCACGATCGGCAGGCTCGCCGGCTTGTACGGCGCGCTGGCGATGGCGTTCCAGCTGCTGCTGGTGGCCCGGCTGCCCTGGCTGGACCGCCGGCTCGGGATGGACCGGCTGACCACCTGGCACCGCTGGACCGGCTTCACGATCCTCTGGACCCTGCTGGCGCACCTGGTGTTCATCACCATGGGCTACGCGGAGGTCTCCAGCAAGGGCGTCGTCGACGAGCTGGTCGAGATGGCCAACACGCTCGAAGGGATCCTGCGGGCGCTGGTCGCCTTCGCCGTGATCCTCATCGTCGGCGCCGCCTCGGCGAAGTTCGCCCGCAAGCGGCTCGCCTACGAGACGTGGCACTTCATCCACCTCTACACCTACGCCGCGATCGTGCTGGCGTTCACGCACCAGATCGCGCTGGGCCAGTCGTTCGCCGGCTCGGAGCAGGCGAAGGCGTACTGGTGGACGCTCTGGCTCGGCGCCGGCGCCGCGGTGCTCGCCGGGCGCGTCGTGCTGCCGCTGTGGCGGAACCTGCGCCACCAGCTGCGCGTCACGGCGGTGGTTTCCGAGTCCCCGGACGTCGTTTCGGTGTACATGTCCGGCAAGCACCTGGACAAGATGCCGGCCAAGGCGGGGCAGTTCTTCCTCTGGCGGTTCCTGACGAAGGACCGTTGGTGGCAAGCCAATCCCTTCTCGCTGTCGGCCGCGCCGGACGGCCGTTCCCTGCGGCTGACGGCGAAGGCGCTCGGCGATTCCAGTGCCGGGCTGCGCAGCCTGCGCGTCGGGACGCGCGT
The DNA here is from genome assembly GCF_040638975.1 of Amycolatopsis sp. NPDC024027. Taxonomy (NCBI): domain Bacteria; kingdom Bacillati; phylum Actinomycetota; class Actinomycetes; order Pseudonocardiales; family Pseudonocardiaceae; genus Amycolatopsis; species Amycolatopsis sp. NPDC024027. The sequence continues at coordinate 247,274 of NZ_JBEZYY010000004.1, read as the reverse complement.
GTTCGCCGAAGGACCGTACGGCGCCTTCACGACGATCCACCAGCGGCGGCCCAACGCGCTGCTCGTGGCGGGCGGCGTCGGGATCACGCCGATCCGCGCGCTGCTGGAGGACATCGACGGCCACGTCGTCGTGCTGTACCGGGTGCGCAACCAGGCCGACGCGGTGCTGCTGCCGGAGCTGAACGAGCTGGCCAAGGCCCGGGGCGCCAGCGTCAGTGTCCTCACCGGACCGGACCAGGCGGTCGGGCCGCGCGGCGTGATGCTCGGGCCGGCGAACCTGCACATGATGGTGCCGGACGTGCACGAGCGGGACGTGTTCGTCTGCGGCCCGCCGGGGATGACTTCCGCCGTGCTGCGCAGCCTGCGCGAGCTGCGCGTGCCCAACGCCCAGGTCCACGCCGAACGTTTCAGCCTCGCGGCCTAGGGGGAAGTTGCTGTGAAGAAGACCATTTTCGTCGTCGCGCTGTCGATCGCCGGGTTCATCTCGGTCTGGCGGTTCGAGCCCGGGCCGGTGCAGAACACCGCCGCCATCGCGCAGGCGCCACCCCCGAACGTCACCGCACCACCCGCACCGTCCACACCGGTCACCTCGGCACCGTCCACTTCGGCCGCGCCGCCGCCCTCGACCGCGGCCACGCCGTCCACTTCGGAGACACCGTCCACTCGCGACAACCCGAACAAGACGGTGACCACCGAAGGCAGCGCCGAGACGAGCCGGTACGGCACCGTGCAGGTGCAGGTGACGTTCACCGGCTCGCGGATCGCCGTCATCACCCTGCTGCAGGCCCCGGACGGCGGCCGGTCGCTGACCGCTCTCCCGCGGCTGCAGGAAGAAGCGATCAAAGCGCAGAGCGCCGACATCGACACGGTGACCGGAGCCACCGAGACCAGCGAGTCGTACAAGACGTCCCTGCAGGCCGCGATCGACGCAAAGGCGAAGAACCGATGATCACCCGCGTCGAACAGGTGATGGGCCTGCCGATCTCGCTCGACCTGCGTGACGAAGGCGACTTCGCCGAGGTCGTCGACGACGTCTTCGCCTGGTTCCGCGACGTCGACGCCCGGTTCAGCCCGTTCAAGGACGACAGCGAGGTCAGCCGGTACGACCGGGGCGAGCTCACGGCCGCCGAGCTCAGCGACGACCTCCTCGAGGTGCTGGAGCTCTGCGCGTACTACGAGCAGCTCTCCGGCGGCGCGTTCCGCGCGCGGCTGCCCGGCCGCGGTCTCGACCCGTGCGCGGTGGTCAAGGGCTGGGCGGTGCAGCGCGCGGCCGACATGCTCAAGGCCGAGGGCGCGACGACGTTCTGCCTCAACGCCGGCGGCGACGTCGTCACCGCGGGCGAACCGCAGCCGGGCCGTCCGTGGCGGGTCGGGGTGCGCCACCCCGAGCAGCCCCTGGCCGTGTGCGCGGTCCTGGAGTCGCGCAACGGCGCGATCGCGACGTCGGCGGCCTACGAGCGCGGTTCCCACATCCTCGACGGCCGCTCCGGAACGCCGGCGACGGGCCTGATGAGCGTCACCGTGGTGGCCGGCGACCTGGTGACGGCGGACGCACTGGCCACGGCGGCGTTCGCGATGGGCGCCGAGGGCATCACCTGGGCGGCCGACCGCCCGGACTGCGAGATCCTCATCGTCGACGACAGCCGCCGCGTGCACCGGACGGCGGGGCTGGCGCTGGCGTCCTAAATCGGTTCGCCCTCCCCGGACGGCTGCGCCAGACTCGGCAGCAACCCGTCTTCGAGGAGTGCCATGCCGTCGTCCGTCCTGAACGTTTCCGTCGACTGCGCCGACCCGTACCAGCTGTGCCGGTTCTGGAGCGAAGTCACCGGGAAACCGATCCCGGAAGAAGACCAGCCGGGCAACGACGAGGTCGGCTTCCAGCTGACCGACGACACGGCGTTGCTCTTCCTGCGCGTGCCGGAGCCGAAGACGGTGAAGAACCGGCTCCACCTGTGCCTGCAGCCGGACATCCCGCGCGACGAGGAGATCTCGCGGATCCTCGCCCTCGGCGCGACCCTGGTGAACGACCTCCGCAACCCGGACGGCACCGGCTGGGCGGTGCTCGCCGACCCCGAGGGCAACGAGTTCTGCGTGCTGAGGAGCGCGGCCGAGCGCGCGGCGACGTCGTGACGGACTCGTTCGCGGTCAACAAGGCCAACTGGGACGAGCGCGCGGTGCTGCACGCGGCCTCGCCGGACTACGGCTTCACCCGGTTCGCGGCGGATCCGGCGCACCTGAGCGGTGTCGTGCGGTTCGACCGCCCGCGCCTGGGCGACCTGACCGGGCTGCGCGCGGTGCACCTGCAGTGCCACATCGGCACGGACACGGTTTCGCTGTCCCGCCTGGGCGCGGCCATGACGGGCCTGGACTTCTCGGGTGCGGCGCTGGCCGAGGCCCGCCGTCTCGCCGAGGCGGCCGGCGCGGCGATCGACTTCCACGAGGCCGACGTGCACGACGCCGTCGAGGTGCTGGGCGCCGGGCGGTTCGACCTCGTCTACACCGGGATCGGCGCGCGCTGTGCTGGCTGCCTTCGGCGGCGCGCTGGGCGGCGGTGGTCGCCGGGCTGCTGCGGCCGGGCGGGCGGCTCTTCATCCGCGAAGGGCACCCCATGCTGGGCACCCTGGACGAGAATGATCCGGCGTCCCCGCGGTACTCCTACTTCGAGCACGCCGAGCCGCTGGTCTTCGACGAGCCCGAAACCTACGTCGCCGTCGACCGGCCGATCGAGCACGGCGTCACCCACTCGTGGAACCACTCGCTGGGCGAGATCATCACGGCCCTGCTGGACCACGGCCTCACCGTGACCGGCTTCACCGAGCACGACAGCGTCCCGTGGAACGCGCTGCCCGGTCAGATGGTGCACGACCCCGCCACCGAAGAATGGCGGCTGAAGGACACGCCGTCGCGGCTGGCGGCGAGCTACACGCTCCAGGCGGTCAAGACCGGCTGAATAGGGTGGCGGCATGGCACGTCCCCTGATCGCCGTCGCCACGCTGGGCGGCACCATCTCGATGGCCCCGGTCGACGGCGGTGGCGGCGCCGTTCCGCGGTTCGGTGCGGCCGAGCTGCTCGGCGGGCTCGGCGACCTGCCGATGGACGTCCTGGCGGAAACCCTCGCCGGGATCGGCAGCGCGTCGCTCGACTTCGCGACCCTGCTGCGGTGCCGCGAATGGGGCCTGCGCCAGGACGCCGACGGGTTCGTCGTCGTCCAAGGCACCGACACGCTCGAGGAAACGGCGTACTTCCTGGACCTGTGCTGGCCATCGGACGTCCCGCTGGTGATCACCGGCGCGATGCGCAACGCCGGTCTGTTCAGCCCGGACGGCCCGGCGAACCTGCGCAACGCGCTCACCGTCGCGGCCGATCCGCGCAGCCGCGGCCGGGGCGTGCTCGTCACGCTCAACGACGACGTCCACGCGGCGCGCTGGGTGCGGAAGGCGCATTCGAGCCACCTCGAGGCCTTCTCGTCGGCGCCGGCGGGGCCGCTGGGCATGGTCGTCGAGCACGCCGTGCACTACTTCCACCCGTCGCCGTCCCGGCCGCCCGCCCTCGAGGGTGCCGACTTCGGCGGCCTGGTCCCGGTGGTGGAAGCCGGTCTCGACGACTCGGGAGCGGTGCTGGCGCACGTGGCTTCCCAGCCGGGAGTGCGCGGCGTGGTGATCGCCGCGGCGGGCGTGGGGCACGTTTCCTCGGGCACGGCGGACGTCATCGCGCGGCTGGTGCCGTCGCTGCCGGTGGTCGTCGCTTCGCGGACCGGGGCGGGCCCGACGCTGCGGTCGACGTACGGCTTCCACGGCTCGGAGTCGAGCCTGATCGCGATGGGCGCGACGATGGCGGGCTGGCTGGACGCGCGGAAGTCGCGGATCCTGCTGCACGCGTTGCTGGCCTCCGGCGCGGACCGTTCCCGGATCGAGCGGGAGTTCCGGGCTCGCGGCGACCTGGACTGAGCAATCAGTCCCGGACCGGCCCTTCCACGGGGTCGAGGTGGTACGGGCGCATCGCGCGGCCCGCATCGCGGTAGACGTGGAGGGAGATCGCCGGGTCCGGGCCGTCGTTGCGGACCTCGTGCACGTACCCCGGCCCGAACACCCGTGACTGCCCCGCGGACAGGGCGTGCAGCTCGGTGACCGCGCGGCCGTCCGGCGCCCGGCGCGCCACCGCCTCGGTCAGGTGCCCGCTGACCACGGTGAACGCGCCACTGGCGAACGCGTGGTCGTGCAGGTCGGTGCGCTGGCCGGGCAGCCAGCTCATCAGCCACACCTGCTGCTGCTCGTCCTCCGACACCAGCGTCGCGAAGCGCTCGTCGGGGTCGTAGCGCAGCAGGTGGCGCCAGCGGTCGCGGTCGGCGGCGACCTCGAGGGCGACGCGCACCGGGTGGCGCAGCGCGGGGTTTTCGGGTCGCAGCAGGGTGTTGTCCGGAACGGCGAACATGAAGGTCCTCACGGGAAGAAAAGGGTGTCGAACTGGGCCGGGGCGGGGTTCACCGACAACAGCGACACGCGCGCACGCTCGAGCCGAGGCCGGTGCGGCCCCACGACTCGGACATGGCGTGCGCGAACATGCGACCAGAGTCCCAGCCGCATCGCGGCCGGTCAAGACGTCTCACCTGACGGGAGATCAGGACCACTCGTGCTTCTGGGACCGCCCCAGCAGCTCCGCGCCGGCCTGGCGGGGGTCGACGCCCTCGTGGCAGACGCGGTGCATGGCGTCGGTGATCGGCATGTCGACGCCCAGGCTCTGGGCCAGCGCGCGGATCGACGAGCACGACATGACGCCCTCGGCGACCTGCCCGCCGGCCGCGGCCTGCGCCTGTTCGAGCGTCTCCCCACGGCCGAGTCGTTCGCCGAAGGTGCGGTTGCGCGAAAGCGGCGACGAGCAGGTCGCGACCAGGTCGCCGACGCCGGCGAGCCCGGCGAAGGTGAGCGGGTCGGCGCCCAGCTTCGCGCCGAGCCGGGCCATCTCGGCCAGGCCGCGGGTGATGAGCGTCGCCATCGTGTTGGTGCCGAGCCCCAGCCCCGCGGCCATCCCGGTGCTGAGCGCGATCACGTTCTTGCAGGCCCCGCCGAGCTCGCAGCCGACGACGTCGGTGTTCGTGTACGGGCGGAAGTAGGAGTTGGCGCAGGCGCGCTGGATCGCGACGGCGCGTTCGTGGTCGGCGCAGGCCAGCACGGAGGCGGACGGCTGCCCGGCGGCGATCTCCTTGGCCAGGTTCGGCCCGGTGACGACGACGACGTCGTCGGCGGTGACACCGACGATCTCGCCGATCACCTCGCTCATCCGCTTGAGCGTGCCGAGTTCGACGCCCTTGGCGAGGCTGACGAGGATCGCGTCCCGCGGCAGCAGGTCGCGCCACGCCGTCAGGTTCGCCCGCAGGCTCTGGCTGGGCACGGCCAGGACGACGGCTTCGGCGCCTTTCGTCGCTTCCGCCGGGTCGCTGGTCGCGGTGATGTTCCCGGGCAGGGTCACGCCGGGCAGGTAGGCACTGTTGGTGTGCCGCTCCCGGATGTCCGCGGCGACCTGGTCCCGGCGCGCCCACATCGTGACGTCCCGGCCGGCGTCCCCGAGCACCTTGGCGAAGGCGGTGCCCCACGACCCGGCCCCGAGCACGGTGACCCGCTGCACGTCGGCGCGCATCAGGCGGGATCCCCCGGCTTCGCCACCGGCGGTTCCTCGTGCCGGATTTCGGCGAGGAGCCGGGTCACTTCGTCCATCATGACCTTGGTGACTTCGCGCAGCTTCGTCGCGCTGCGCGTGTTGCCGCCGCGGTAGGCGGACAGGTCGATCGGGTCGCCGACGAAGTGGGTGATCGTCTTGCGCGGGAACGGCGTGAACTTCTTCGTGTAGCCGTTGAAGATCTGGCTGGTGCCCCACCGGGCGACGGGGATGATGGGGACGTCGTTCTGCAGCGCGAGCCGCGCGGCGCCGGTGAAGGACTCCTTCGGCCAGCCGGCCGGGTCCTTGGTGATGGTGCCTTCGGGGTAGATGACGACGATCTTCCCGTCTTCGAGGGCTTGGTGCGCGGCCTTGAGACTGTCCCCGGCGGCGGCCGAACCCCGCGAGACGGGGATCTGCCCGGACCCGGAGACGATCGGCCCGAGGATCGGCGCGCGCGTCAGGCTCTCCTTGAAGAGGAACCGCGGGACGCGCTTCTGCCGGTGCACGAAGACGGCATCGACGGCGGGGTCGAAGTGCGAGATGTGGTTCATGACGAGCAGCGCGGGCCCCTGCCGGGGGATCTTCTCGGCCCCGACGTAGACCCGCCGCCCGATGGCGGTGAGCGGGTAGAACAGTACGGCGGCGAGCCCCACCCAGAAGCCGCCCTTCTCACGCCGGGCCACGATCTCCTCCTCCACACGTCACGTCCGGGGCTTGATCCTGCCGCGCCGGGCTCCGGCCGGTCCAGGGAGGGTCGGTTCGGCGGCGGTGACGGCGGTCGTCACCAGGCCGGGGGCTGCTTTCGCGCTGCTCGGCCTGGCCGGCTTGGCCAAGCTCGGGCCGCCCCGGCGAGGGCGGTTCGGATCCCCGGACCCGACCCACCCCGAACCTGTCCACAACACCCGTCACCTGTGGACAACCCACCCCACCCACCCCCGGCCGCCGCGGCTTTCGGGTAAAGATGGACACGTGGACGTGGATCTGGTCGTGCCGATGAAACACCCCCGCGACGGCAAGTCGCGGCTGCGTGGTGCCGTCGAGGCGGATCGCCATCCCGGGCTGGTCCTGGCGCTCGCCGCCGACACGCTCGCCGCCGTGGCCGCGAGTGCGCGGGTCAGGCGCGTCCTGCTCGTCGCCGCCGATCCCGAAGCCGTCGCCGAGCTGGGCGAACTCGGCGTCGAGATCGTCGCCGAACCCGCCGAAAAGACCCTCAACGCCGCCTTCCGCCACGGCGAAGCCCTGCTCAAAGCCGACGATCCGGCCGCCGTCGTCGGTGCCCTCCAAGCCGACCTGCCCGCCCTGCGCGCCGTCGATCTCACCGCCGCCATCGCCGAGGCCGCCGGCACCCGGGCCTTCGTCGCCGATCGCCAGGGCACCGGCACCACCCTGCTGCTCGCCGCGCCCGGCGAGCCCCTCGATCCCCGCTTCGGGCCCGGCTCGGCGCGGCTGCACGCCGCGTCCGGGGCGATCGCCCTGTCCCAGCCGCTGCCGACCCTGCGCAGCGACGTCGACACCCCGGATGATCTCGCCCACGTCCGCGCCCTCGGTGTCGGAAAACACACCGCCGCCCGCCTCGGCGATCCGTGCCCGGTAGCGCGCTGAGCTGTTCATCTGACCTTCACCGCGGCCTGCGCAATTCCCCGTGACGTAGTGAAGAATGGGGGCCGTGAGCACAGACGACGGCAGCACGCCCGCACAGCGGAGGCGACGGAACCCGGCCAGCGGATCTTCGGAGACGGCGAAGAAGACCACCAGCGCCAAACCGGTGGCCGCCAAGAAGGTCCCGTCGAAGTCCACCGCGCGCGACACCGCCGCCCGTGCCACCGCCGGCAAGCCACGCACCCGCAAGTCCACGTCGCCGGCGGCCACCCCGGCGACGACGCGGCGGCGCAGCTCCACCCAGGGCAACCCGCGCGGCCCCGAGGAGTTCCAGGCCGTGCCGTCGGCGCCGCCCGCGGTCACCACCGCGCCCACCGCTGTCGAGACGCTGCCCGACGACCGGTACTTCAACCGCGAGCTGTCGTGGCAGGACTTCAACGCCCGCGTGCTCGCGCTGGCCGAGGACGAGTCGCAGCCGCTGCTCGAACGGGCGAAATTCCTCGCCATCTTCGCGTCCAACCTGGACGAGTTCTACATGGTCCGCGTCGCCGGCCTGAAGCGCCGCGACGAGACCGGCCTGCTGGTGCGCAGCGCGGACGGGCTCACCCCGCGCGAGCAGCTCGGCTACATCGCCAAGCGCAACCAGGACCTCGTCGAGCGGCAGACCGGCGCCTTCGAGAAGCACCTGCGCCCGCAGCTGGCCGAGGAGGACATCCACATCGTCGGCTGGGCCGACCTGGCCGGCGCCGACCAGCTGCGGCTGTCGAGCTACTTCTCCGAACAGATCTTCCCGGTCCTGACGCCCCTGGCCGTCGACCCGGCGCACCCGTTCCCCTACATCTCGGGCCTTTCGCTCAACCTCGCGGTGACGGTCCGCGACCCGGAAGGCGGCACCGAGCGCTTCGCCCGGGTCAAGGTGCCGAGCAACGTGCCGCGCCTGATGCGCGTCGAGACCGAGCGCACCAGCCGGACGGCGACGTTCCTGCCGCTCGAAGAGCTCATCTCGGCGCACCTGGGCGAGCTGTTCACCGGGATGGACGTCACCGAGCACCACGTCTTCCGCGTCACCCGCAACGCCGACTTCGAGGTCGACGAGGACCGTGACGAAGACCTCCTGCAGGCCCTCGAACGCGAGCTGGCGCAGCGCCGGTTCGGCCCGCCGGTGCGGCTCGAGGTCGCGCAGGACATGAGCGAGCACATGCTAGAGCTGCTGCTGCGCGAGCTGGACGTCGACCCGGCCGACGTCGTCGAGGTGCCCGGCCTGCTCGACCTGACCTGCCTGCACCAGCTGTCCGGTGTGGACCGCAAGGAGCTGAAGGACCGGCCGTTCGTGCCGGCGACGCACCCGGCGTTCGGCGAGCGCGAGACGCCGAAGAGCGTCTTCGCGACGCTGCGCGAGGGTGATGTGCTCGTGCACCACCCGTACGACTCGTTCTCGACCAGCGTGCAGCGGTTCATCGAGCAGGCGGCGGCCGACTCGAAGGTCCTCGCGATCAAGCAGACGCTGTACCGGACGTCCGGTGACTCGCCGATCGTCGACGCGCTGATCGACGCCGCCGAGGCGGGCAAGCAGGTCGTCGCGCTGGTGGAGATCAAGGCGCGCTTCGACGAGCAGGCGAACATCACCTGGGCGCGGACGCTGGAGCGCGCGGGCGTGCACGTCGTGTACGGCCTGGTCGGGCTGAAGACGCACTGCAAGGTGTCGATGATCGTGCGGCAGGAGGGCTCGACCATCCGCCGCTACTGCCACATCGGCACCGGCAACTACAACCCGAAGACGGCGCGGCTCTACGAGGACATCGGCCTGTTCACCGCCGACCCGAGCATCGGCGCGGACGTCACCGACCTGTTCAACGTCCTGACCGGCTACTCGCGCCAGGACACCTACCGGACGATCCTGACGTCGCCGCACGGCATCCGCCGCGGCATCGTGCGCGCGATCGGCGAGGAGATCGAGCTGGCCAGGGCCGGGCAACAGGCCGGGATCCGGATCAAGTGCAACTCGCTGGTCGACGAGCAGGTCATCGACGCGCTCTACCACGCGTCCCAAGCCGGGGTGCCGGTCGAAATCGTGGTGCGCGGGATCTGCACGCTCAAGCCCGGCGTCGAAGGGCTGTCGGAGAACATCCACGTCCGGTCGATCCTCGGCCGGTTCCTGGAGCATTCGCGGATCTTCAACTTCCGCGCGGGCGGGACGCACTGGATCGGCAGCGCGGACATGATGCACCGCAACCTGGACCGGCGGATCGAGGCGCTCGTGCGCGTCAAGGACCCGAAGCTCATCGCGCAGCTCGACAACATCTTCGACTCGGCGCTGGACCCGGCGACGCGCTGCTGGGTGCTGACCGCGAGCGGCGAGTGGTCGCCGTTCCCGGCCGACGGTTCGCGCGTGCGTGACCACCAGCTGGAGCTGGCGAAGCTGCACGGGGCCGCCGGATGACCCAGGAGGTACGGGCGGCCGGCGCGGTGCTGTGGCGCGGCGCCGGGGGCGCGACGGAAGTCGCGCTGGTGCACCGCCCGCGGTACGACGACTGGTCGTTCCCGAAGGGGAAGCTCGACCCGGGCGAGACGATCGCCGAGGCCGCGGTGCGGGAAGTGCGGGAGGAGACCGGGTTCACGGCGGTCCTGGGCCGGTACCTGGCCCGGACGGCGTACCCGGTGCCGTCGCGCCACGGGTCCGGGACGGTCCCGAAGACGGTCGACTACTTCGCGGCGGAAGCGGTTTCCGGCGAGTTCGAGGAGAACGACGAGGTCGACGAGCTGCGCTGGCTGGACCCGACGGCGGCGGAAAAGCTGCTGACGCGGCCGGAGGACGTCCGGGTGCTGCGGGCGTTCTGCGAGCTGCCGGTGGGCTTGACGACGCTGTTGCTGGTGCGGCACGCCAAGGCGGGCAAGCGCGACGAATGGTCCGGCGACGACGACCTCCGGCCGTTGTCGGAGGCGGGCCGGCGCCAAGCGTCGGCGCTGCGCCGGGTGCTGTCGTTGTTCGGCCCGGACCGGGTGCTGTCGGCCCCGCGGCTGCGCTGCGTGCAGACGGTCCACGGGGTGGCGGAGGACTTCGCGGGCGAAGTGCGCCACGAGCCGTTGTTCTCGGAAGAGGGCTACTGGCCGGACCCGGTCCTGGGCATGGCGCGCCTCCTGGCGGTGGCCGGAGACGGCGGAACACCGGTGGTGTGCAGCCAGGGCGGCGTGATCCCGGACCTGGTGAGCGCCTTGGCGGACCGCGACGGCGTGGAGCTTTCGGCAGCGCGCGGCGGAGCGGTGCCGAGCAAGAAGGGCTCGTTCTGGGTGTTGTCGTTCCGCCCGCCGACGGCCTCGGAAGGCCCGCTGCTCCTGGCGGCCGACTACCACCCGAGCGCCCTCCCGGCCCCCTCCCCCAGCCGCTCCTGAGCCGGTGGTCCACATCGGGGCCGCAATGTGGACAGCCCCGCAGTGCCACCCGGCCGCGATCTTCAGCCGGTGGCGGCCGGGCTTCAAAACTGCGAAACCCCAGCCCGGCGAGATACCGCGCAAAGCCCCGCCGGAGAGCGCTGTCATCACGAGACAGCGGCATGACAGTCGATCTTGGTGTACTTGTCCTGGGTCCCGCTGGGCTGCGCCGGGCTAGGGGTACGGCGCATCTCCGGGCGAGGGGGTTCCTGCCGGCATCAAGGCCAGCAGGGCTTGGACCTCCGTGACACGGGGGTCGCCGAGGCGCTGGCTCACGGTCAGCGCCTCGGCCCAATGGCCGCCTGCCTCGTGGGCGCGCCCCGTGCGGTGCTTCAGCCGGCCGAGGGTGATCTGGACGTCGATCGTGCCGTAGTCGGCGTTCAGCTTCTTGAGCTCGGCGAGCGCGTCGAGGCCGGCCCGCTCCGCTTCGTCGTGCCGGCCGGCACCTTCGAGGGCCTCGGCGACGTTCCCCAGCGCCAGCGCCGCGTGGTAGCGGTCGCCCAGCTCCGCGAAGGCTTCGTGCGCGGCCTGGGCGGCTTCGGCGGCGTGGTCGTAGTCGCGCAGGCCGATGCGGCTGGCGCTCACGTTGAGGAGCGCGTGCGGCACGAACGTCCGCTGGCCGTGGTCGCGCGCGAGGTGGACGGCTTGGAGCGCGTGGCGTTCGGCCTCGGCGTATTCGGCCCGGACGTAGTACGCGCCGGCGAGATTGGACAGGATCGCCACCGTCAACGCGGTGCCGTCGCCGTTTTCGGACGCGGCGCGCGCTTCCTCCAGCGCCTCGAGCGCCTGGTCGGGCTGGAGGGTGCGCAGGTAGGCCGAGCCGAGGTTGTTGGCGCTGTACTGGAGACCGGTGCTGTCGCCGGCGTCGCGCGTGGCCGCGACGGCCGTGCGCGCGGTCGTGATCCAGTCGTCGCGGTCGTGGCGCTCGGCGAAGAACCCGCGCAGGAGCCAGGCGAGTTTCCAGGCGTGCGCGGTCCAGCCGTGACCGGCGGCGATGCCGACGAGCGCGGTGAGGGCCTGGCGTTCGGTGTTGTACCAGGCGATGGTCTGCTCGTGCTTGGCGAAGCGGACGGCGGGCAGCGGCGGGGGTTCGAGCGTGATGTCCTCGGTGAGCAGGTCGGGACGGATCAGTTTGTTCGCCTCGGCGACGCTGGCGAGGTACCAGTCGACGAGCCGGCGCAGCGCCGCCGCGCGCTCGGCCTCCGTCGTTTCGGTTTCGACGAGCTCGCCCGCGTAGACGCGCAAGAGGTCGTGGAACTGGTAGCGGTCGGTCCCGGGCTGGTTGAGCAGGTGGGCGGCGGCGAGCTGGTCGGCGAGTTCACGCGCTTCGCGTAGCTCGACGCCGGCGAGCGCGGCCGCCGAGGAGAGGCTGAAACCGTGGCCCGGGTGCAGGCCGAGCAGCCGGAAGAAGCGCGCCGCGGCCGGGCGCAGGGCCTTGTACGACCAGGAGAACGCGGCCCGGAGGTCGGTGCCGGCGTCCTGCGGGTCGCGGAGGGTGTCGAGCCGCAGCCGCTGGTCGCGGAGTTCTTCGACGATTCCGGCGAGCGAGACGCCGGAAAACCGCGAAGCGCGTTCCCCGGCCAGCGCCAGGGCCAGCGGCAGGCGCCCGCAGAGCTCCACGAGTTCGGCGACGGCGCCGGGCTCGGCGGCGAGGCGCTGCGACCCGACGCTGCCGGCGAGCAACGCGGTCGCGTCGCGGTCGTCGAACGAGCGCAGGGCGATGCGGCGGGCGCCGTCGCGGGCGACGAGGCCGCGCAGCTGGTTGCGGCTGGTCACCACGACGAGGTTGCCGGGCCCGGGCAGGAGCGGACGGACCTGGTCGGCGTCGCGGGCGTTGTCGAGCAGCATCAGGGTGCGGCTGCCGGCCAGCCTGCTGCGGAGCAGCGCCGAGCGTTCCTCCACAGTGGAGGGGAGGGTTTCGGCCGGGACGCCGAGGGCGCGCAGGAAGCCGGCCAGCGCGGCGCCGGGCGTGACCGGGGTGGCCGCGGAGTGGCCGCGCAGGTCGAGGAACAGCTGGCCGCCGGGAAAGCGGTCACGGACGCGGTGGGACCAGTGCACGGCCAGCGACGTCTTCCCGACACCGGCGGTGCCTTCGATGACGACGATGCCGGACGCGCCGCCGGGCGGCAGCCGGTCGAGTTCGGCCAGCTCAGGGCCGCGGCCGGTGAAGCCCGCGACGTCGAAGGGCAGCTGCCGCGGGACGGTGTGGACGGCCGGATCGGCGTCGGCGGCGAGCAGTTCGGCGTGCAGGCGGCGCAGGTCTTCGCCTGGTTCGACGCCCAGTTCGTCGGCCAGCAACGCCCGCAACCCGGCGTACCGCGCGAGCGCTTCGGCGCGGCGCCCGGACCGGGCGAGGGCGCGCACCAGCCGTTCCCACAACGACTCCCGCAGCGGGTGCTGGGCGACGAGGTCGGTGAGTTCGGCGACGAGCCGCGCGTCGGGGACGAGCCCGGCGTCGAGGTCGATCCGCTGCTCGACGGCGAAGAGGTACCGCTCGGTCAGCAGCGGCCCCCATTCCGCGGCGAGGGCGGGAGAGCCGACGCCCTCGAGCGGGACGCCGCCCCAGCCGTCGAGCGCGGCGGTGAGCAGTTCGCGGCGGCGGGCGGGTTCCGTCGCGGCGGCGGCCTGGTCGAGGGTCTGGAGGAAGCGCAGGACGTCCACCCGGGACGGGTCGGCGACCAGCCGGTAGCCGTCCGGTTCGGTGACGACGGTGTCTTCGCCGCACAGCCGGCGCAGGCGCATCACGTAGGTCTGCAGGCTGCCCCGGATGTGCGCGGGCGGAGTCTCACCCCACACGCCCCGGGCGAGGGCATCGATCGACACAAGGCGGCCGGCGGCGAGCGCGAGCGTGGCGAGCAGCGCGCGCTGACGGGAACTGGTCAGCACGACCGGCGCACCGTCGACGAGCACTTCGAACGGGCCGAGCAGCCGGATGTCGATGGTGGTCGCCCCCAGGTTCGCCTCGCGCACGGCCGGCCCGCGCCACCCGCGGGCCCCGAGGAACGCAGCGTGGCACCACTCGGCCGGGCGCTCAAGCAACTTTGCGAAATTGGGCGGAACCGGTCCCGGGGCCGGGGTTGGGCCGAGCGGGTGACGCGCGGTGTCCGTTCGGGACGCTGGTGCTGGCAGCGGGTGACTTCCCGAGCGCTCGGCTTGGCTTGCCCGGAGGGTCGATTCGCGGGCGTGGACAGTCGGATCGCGTGCCCGGAGGGTCGGCTCACGTACTCAGGCAGTCGGTTCGCGTACGTGGAGGGTCGGTTCACGGGCCCGGACAGTCGGATCGCTTGCGCCCGCAGTTCGTTCGCGGGCCCGGGGACTTGGTTTGCCCAGCCGGACAGCCGGTTCACCCGCGCCGCGACTCGAGCCGCGCGCCGACCGTCCAGGTACGCCAACCGACGCTCCCGGTACGCGAGCCGACCGTCCGGGTACGGGAGCCGACTGCTCAAGGTTTGAACCGACCCCCGCGGTACGCCAGCCGACCCTCCCGGTACGCGAACCGACCGTCCCGGTACGGGAGCCGACTGCTCAAGGTTTGAACCGACTGGCTGGGTACGCGAGCCGTCGTTCCAGGCGGGCTGGCCGCTTCTGCCGCAACGGTCCGGACGTGCGGCAGGGCCCCGCGCACGTCGCGCGGGGCCCTGCCGGAAAGCTGCTCGTCTAGCAGGGGGTCGCCCGCAGGGGGTCCCCCGGATTTCACGTTACCGCAGGGGTCCGACAGTTTCGGGCGATCAGTCCTTCTTCGCCGCGGCCGAAGTCCGACTCGCCGAAGTCCGCCTCGCCGGAGTCTTGGCCGCGGTGGTCTTGGCCGCGGTGGTCTTGGCCGCGGTGGTCTTGGCCGTCGTGGTCTTGGCCGCCGGGGTCGCGGTGGTCTTGGCCGCCGGGGTCCGGGCGGCCGTGGTCTTGCGAGCCGCGGTCGGCTTCGCCGCGGTCTTCGCCGCCGTGGTCGCCTTCGCCGCCGTGCTCTTCGCCGCTGTCGTCGCCTTTGCCGCCGTCGTCTTCGCCGCCGTGGTCGCCTTCGCCGCGGCGGTCTTCGCCGCTGTCGTCGCCTTCGCCGCCGTCGACTTGGGTGCCGCCGCCCTCGTGCGGGTGGTCGCCGGCTTTGCCGCCGCCGTCCTCGTCGTGGCCGGCTTTGCCGCCGTTGCGCGGGTTCGCGTGGTCGTCGAGCGCGTCGTGGCCGGCTTCGGGGCCGCCGCCGTGCGGGACGTGGCCGCCGCGCGGGTGGCCGTCGTCGCGCGCTTGACCGGGGTGGCCTTCGGCAGCTTCTTCGCTCCGGAAACGACGTCCTTGAAGGTGGTGCCGGCACGGAAGGCGGGCACGTTCGTCTTCTTGACCCGCACCGCTTCGCCGGTGCGCGGGTTGCGGGCCGTCCGCGCTGCGCGGGCGCGCTTCTCGAACACCCCGAAGCCGGTGATGTTGACCTTTTCGCCTTTGTTGACCGTCCGGATGATGATGTCGACCAGACCGTCGACCGCCTCGGAAGCGGCCTTCTTGTCGCCCAGGCGCTCGGTCAGCGCCTCGATCAGCTGGGCCTTGTTGGCCATGTCCAGTCCTCCAGGAAGGATCCACGGCCGCGTCGGCCGGCTAGCGACACGGTATTACCCAGGCAGCGCAAATCCAACCGGCGCGCGGAACTTTCCCCTGCCCCGGGAAGGGTTCCGCCGCACGGCGAGGGCCGGTCAAGAGCTTCTGGAGGGCCGGGCGCAGTAGCCCGAAAAGGGGCGGGATCCCTTGTCACGCAAGCGATCCCACCCCGCGACCGGACTAGCCCGCGGCCACCGGCGTCGTCGCCGGCTTCCAGGACGGGCGGCTTTCCTCGAAGCTGTCGATCTCACCGGCATGGCGCAACGTCAGCGCGATGTCGTCGAGACCTTCCAGCAGCCGCCAGCGGACGTAGTCGTCGATCTGGAAGGGCGCGGTGAAGTCCTTGGCCCGCACGGTCTTGGTTTCGAGGTCGACCGTGACCTCGGTGCCGGGCTCGTTTTCGAGCAGCTTCCAGAGCAGTTCGACGTCGTGCTGCTCGCACTGGGCGGCCACCAGGCCACCCTTGCCGGAGTTGCCGCGGAAGATGTCGGCGAACCGGGCGGAGATGACGACCTTGAAGCCGTAGTCCATCAGCGCCCAGACGGCGTGCTCGCGGGAGGAACCGGTTCCGAAGTCCGGCCCCGCGACGAGCACGCTTCCGTTCCTGAACGGCTCCTGGTTGAGGATGAAGTTCTCGTCGCCGCGCCAGGCGGCGAACAGGCCGTCCTCGAACCCCGTCCGGGTCACCCGCTTGAGGTAGACCGCCGGGATGATCTGGTCGGTGTCCACGTTGGACCGGCGCAGCGGGACGCCGACGCCGGTGTGCTGGGTGAACGGTTCCATGTTCGGTAGCTCCTCGGTTGTCAGCGGGCGGCGGTCAGCAGGTCTTCCGGCGACGACAGCGTGCCCCGGACGGCCGTGGCGGCGGCCACCAGCGGCGAGACCAGGTGCGTCCGGCCGCCCTTGCCCTGCCGGCCCTCGAAGTTGCGGTTCGACGTCGACGCGCTGCGCTCTCCCGGCTTCAGCTGGTCCGGGTTCATGCCCAGGCACATCGAGCAGCCGGCCTGGCGCCACTCGGCGCCGGCCTCGGTGAAGACCTGGTCGAGGCCCTCCTCCTCGGCCGCCTTGCGGACCCGCATCGAGCCGGGAACCACCAGCATCCGGACCGAGTCCGCCACTTTCCGACCACGCAGCACCTCGGCCGCGGCCCGCAGGTCCTCGATCCGGCCGTTGGTGCAGGAGCCGAGGAAGACGGTGTCGACGGCGATCTCGCGCAGCGGCGTGCCCGGCTTCAGGTCCATGTAGGACAGGGCTTTTTCAGCGGCGATGCGGTCGTTCTCGTCCGGGATCTGCTCCGGGTCGGGCACCTCGGCGCCCAGCGGGAGACCCTGGCCGGGGTTGGTGCCCCAGGTCACGAACGGCGTCAGCGCACTCGCGTCGAGGTGCACCTCGGCGTCGAACTCGGCGCCGTCGTCGGTGCGCAGCTGCCGCCAGTTCTCGACCGCCGCGTCCCAGTCCGCGCCCTGCGGGGCGTGCGGACGGCCCTTCAGGTAGGCGAACGTGGTCTCGTCCGGGGCGATCATCCCGGCTCGGGCGCCGGCCTCGATCGACATGTTGCAGACGGTCATCCGCGCCTCCATCGAGAGTGCCTCGATGGCCTGGCCGCGGTACTCCAGGATGTAGCCCTGGCCGCCGCCGGTGCCGATCTTCGCGATCACCGCGAGGATGATGTCCTTCGCCGTGACGCCGGGCCGCAACTCCCCGTCGACGGTGATCGCCATCGTCTTGAACGGCCGCAGCGGCAGCGTCTGGGTGGCCATGACGTGCTCGACCTCGGACGTGCCGATGCCGAAGGCGATGGCGCCGAACGCACCGTGCGTCGAGGTGTGGCTGTCGCCGCAGACGACGGTCATGCCGGGCTGGGTCAGGCCGAGCTGCGGGCCGATGACGTGCACGATGCCCTGCTCGGCGTCACCCATCGGGTGCAGCCGGACACCGAACTCCTTGCAGTTGCGGCGAAGGGTGTCGACCTGGGTGCGCGAGACCGGATCGGCGATGGGGAGCTCGATGTCGACGGTCGGGACGTTGTGGTCCTCGGTCGCGATGGTCAGGTCGGGGCGGCGCAGCGGCCGCCCGGCCAGCCGGAGGCCGTCGAAGGCCTGGGGGCTGGTGACTTCGTGCAGCAGGTGGAGGTCGATGTAGAGCAGGTCCGGTTCGGCGCCTTCGCCTCGGCGCACGAGGTGGCTTTCCCACACCTTCTCCGCCAGCGTGCGGGCCTTGCCGGTCGGGCTGGTCATCTCCGGCTCCTTCCACGGTTCGTCGTCGAACTCGGGCGCGCACCTGCGGAACCGGGGTGCGAGCCGCGAAGGAGGGCGCAGCTCGAGTTCAGGGTTTTCCCAGATGCTGGACTTCCCAAAGTGCGGGACGCTAGTATCGGGTCGTGGGACAGCATAGCGGTATCGGAGTACTGGACAAAGCAGTGGCCGTCCTGCAGGCGGTCGCGGACGACCCCTGCGGCCTCGCGGAACTGTGCACGCGGACCGGCCTTCCCCGGGCCACCGCGCACCGGCTCGCGGTCGGCCTGGAAGTGCACCGGCTGCTGCGCCGCGGTCCGGACGGGCGCTGGCGCCCCGGTACGGCACTGGCCGAGCTCGCGGGCGGTTCGACGGACCCGCTGCTCGACGCCGCGGGCGTGGTGCTGCCGAAACTGCGCGATGTCACCGGCGAGAGCGTCCAGCTGTACCGGCGCGACGGCGTCCAGCGCGTGTGCGTCTCGACCGCCGAGCCGCCGAGTGGCCTGCGCGACACGGTGCCGGTGGGTTCGCGCCTGCCGATGACGGCGGGATCGGGCGCGAAGGTGCTCGCGGCTTGGGCGGACCCGCACACGCAGCGCACCATCCTGGCCGACGCGGTCTTCGGAGAGCGCACGCTGCTGGAGGTCCGGCGGCGCGGGTGGGCGCAGAGCGTGGCGGAACGAGAGCCGGGCGTGGCGAGCATTTCGGCGCCGGTGCGGGATTCGGCGGGCACGGTCGTGGCCGCGGTGTCGGTGTCGGGACCGATCGAGCGGATCGGCCGCAAGCCGGGAGCGCGCTGGGCGGCGGATCTCCTTGCCGCCGCGGACGCGTTGCAGGAACGCCTCTGAGCTCTCTGCCCGGGTCTGCTTTTCCACAGGCTGTTCGTGATGTGGACCAGCCGGCCCGGGCGGCGCTTTTTCCGGGGTTTTCGTCGGCAGGGGCCGATAGACTGGTATTCGGGGGGGCGCCCCAGGATCCGCGCCCGGGATCCGGCGGTCGAGCCGCGGCTTCCACGCCGAAGAGCCCGAAACCCGGACGCCCCAAAGCCGAATATCCGGTAAACCGGCAACCTTCACCTCCCCCGCAGACACGGCAAACCCCGCCGCCCCGAGGTGATTGCGTCCGCGAGGGACACCTGACACGGTGAGCCGATGCTGAATCAGGTGGCCGACGGCGTGTGGGTGCGGCAGAGCGCGTGGGTCTGGAGCAACACCACCGTCGTCGAAACGGACGACGGGCTGATCGTCGTCGACCCCGGCATCCACGGTGCCGAATTCGACGAACTCGCCGACGACCTGGACCGGCTCGGGAGTCCCGTCGTCGCCGGGTTCTCCACCCACCCGCACTTCGACCACCTGCTCTGGCACCCCCGCCTCGGTGACGTCCCCCGCTACGCCACCGCCGCCAACGCCGGCATCGCGGCCGAAGCCCGGGAACGAGCCCGGGCCATGGCACTGGAAACCGCGCCGGAC
The DNA here is from genome assembly GCF_040638975.1 of Amycolatopsis sp. NPDC024027. Taxonomy (NCBI): domain Bacteria; kingdom Bacillati; phylum Actinomycetota; class Actinomycetes; order Pseudonocardiales; family Pseudonocardiaceae; genus Amycolatopsis; species Amycolatopsis sp. NPDC024027. The sequence goes on along the minus strand of NZ_JBEZYY010000004.1, from coordinate 228,304 downwards.
ATTCCCGTTGACCTGATCGCGCTCGTCACGCCGCTGCCCGCGGACGGCGGCCCGATCCCCGGCGAAATCATCGAGCACGACGCGCACGCCCTCGGGCACGCCGCTCTCCTGCTCGCCGACCGGGGCGTCCTGATCGCCGGCGACATGCTCTCCGACGTCCTGATCCCGCTGCTCGATCCTCGCCGCCCGGGCCAGCAGACCGCCTACCCGGCCGCGCTCGACCGGCTGGAAAAAGCCGTCCAGCACGTCGACGTCCTGATCCCCGGGCACGGTGCCGTGGCCAAGGGGCCGGAGATCGCGGACCGCTTCGCCGTCGACCGGGCCTACCTCGAAGCGCTGCAACGCGGCGAGGAACCGGACGACCAGCGTTGGGGTAAGCGCCCGTAGCGCCGTTCGGGTGACCGTGGGCGAAGTGGCGTATTCGGTGACGGCGGCCACGTCTCCTCTCTGTCAGCACCACCAGAGGGGGATGACCACCATGAACGCCGAACTGAATCGCCGGGCGATGGCGATGCTGCGGGCCGTCGGGGCCGGGCGGGCCGAACTCACCTGCAGCTGTGAACCCGACCTGCGGGTCGACGGCCTGCCGTGTTGCGACCAGGCGACCGCGCACCAGCTGGCCCGGGCCGGCCTGATCCGGCCCGTGCGGGTCGTCGCCGTCGGGCAGTGGACGCGGGCCGAGCTCACCGCCGAAGGCCTCCGGGCGGTGGGCGACACCCTCGCCGCCGCCTGACTCAACCTTCCGGCCCGCTCGCGCGTGTACCCGGCAAACGCGAGAGGGCATCCATGAAGGTGACTGCTGTTCTGCTCGGCGCCGGCCTGCTGTTGTCCGCGTGCGGGACCACGCCGGCCGGGGCCCCGGCGTCCCAGAACCTCAGGCCGGTCGAGTCCGTCACGTCCGCGCCGGCCGCGGATCCGGCCGCCGTGCGCTGGACGGACGGCTTCTGCTCCGCCGTCCACGGCTACCGGGAGCGCACCAACCGGGAAGCCGACCCCCAGCAGCCGACGCCCACGTCGATCGCCGAGTCGAAGAAGGCGCTCAGCGCGACACTGGGCGGCATCGCGGCCCGCACCGGCGAGACGGCCGACAAGCTCGCCGCGCTGCCGCCCGCGCCCGTGCCGCTCGGCGACACCGTCCGCCAGGCCTTCGTCACGAAGTTCACGAAGGCCCGCGACCGCGCCGCCGGGGCGAAGGACGAGCTCGACCGCGCGAAGCCGGACAACACGGCGGCCCAGGACCGGGCCGGCCAAGCCCTTTTCCAGGCTCAGCAGGACGTCGACGGCACCTACGACCCGGTCGGCGCGATGGCGGCGTCCCCGGAGCTGATGCTCGCCGCCGCCACCGCACCCGGCTGCAAGGCCTGAGACCTCACCGCCGCACGAGCGGAACCTGCAGCGGCAGGGACCGCGACGAGCCGCCGACGGACACGGTGAACGCGCCGCGCGCCGGCTGCCACGCGTGGGTCGCCGTGTCCCAGACCGAGAAGTCGCGCGCGTCCAGCCGGATCGTCACGCGCTGGGCCTGCCCCGGCGCCAGTGACACCCGCTCGAAGCCCTTGAGCTGGCGCGGCGGCTCGCCCGCGGCCGACGGGAAGCCCACGTACAGCTGGGCGACCTCGGCGCCCGCCCGGTTCCCGGTGTTCCGCAGCGTGAACGTCGCCGTGGCGCCGTCGCCGGTGTTGCGCACCGACAGGCCGGAGTAGGCGAACGTCGTGTACGACAGGCCGTGGCCGAACGGGAACAGCGGCGCACGCCCCTGCGCGTCGAACCACCGGTAGCCGATCTGCAGGCCCTCCGAGTACGTCGCGACGCCGTTGACGCCGGGGAACTGCGCCGGGGTGTTCGCCGGCGTGTCGGCGTCCGCCGCGGGGAACGTGATCGGCAGCTTCGCGGACGGGTTGACGTCGCCGAAGAGCACGGCCGCCACCGCCGCGCCGTCCTGCTGGCCGGGGTACCACGCCTGGAGGATCGCGGGCACGCGCGACGCCCACGGCATGAGCACCGGGCCACCGCTCTTCACCACGACCACGGTGTGCGGGTTGGCCTCGGCGACGGCGGCCACCAGGGCGTCCTGGGTGCCGTCCAGGGCCAGGCTCGGCCGGTCCTTGCCTTCGGCCTCGTTGTCCCCGACCATCACCACGCTGACGTCGGCGGTCCGGGCCAGCGCGGCCGCGCGCGCCACGTCACTGCCGTCGTCCAGGGTGACCGCGGCCCCCGGGACGCGCTGCCGCAGGCCCGGCAGCGGGTCCACTGTGGACGTCGGGATGACGGCCGAGCTGCCCCCGCCGCCGGTCTTGGCCTTGGTGGCGAACGGCCCGATGAGGGCGATCGACTTCACCGCGGGATCGAGCGGGAGCTGGGCGTGCTCGTTGCGCAGCAGCACCATGCCGCGTTCGGCGAACTCCTTCGCGGCGGCGTCGTGCCGCGCGGCCGGGAGCGGGGTGAGCACCGGCAGGTGGTCGAACTGGCCGAAGGCGAACATCGTGCGGAACCGCGGCAGCAGCAGCTCGTCGACGCGCTGCTCGCTCACCTGCCCGGCCAGCACGGCCTGCTTCATCTTCTCGCCGTACCAGGTGCCGTCGATCATTTCGAGGTTCATACCCGCGTTCGCCGACCCCACGGTGCTGTGCGCGGCACCCCAGTCCGACTGGACGAACCCCTTGAACCCCCAGTCGCCGCGCAGCTTGTCCTGCAGCAGCGCCGGGTTCTCGCACGTGAACACGCCGTTGATCTTCGGGTACGCGCACATCACCGAGCCCGCGTGCCCTTCGGTCACCGCCTGCTCGAAGTGCGGCAGGTAGATCTCGTTGAGCGTCCGCTCGTCGATGTGCTCGTCGACCCCGTGCCGGTCGGTCTCCTGGTTGTTCGCCGCGTAGTGCTTGACCTCGGCGATGGTGCCGTTCTCCTGGATCCCGCGGATGTCGGCGGCGGCCAGCGCGCCGGCGAGCACCGGGTCCTCCCCCATGCCCTCGAACGTCCGGCCGTTGCGCGGGACGCGGGCCATGTTGATGTCGGGCCCTTCGGACACGTTGTGCGCGAGCGCCCGGGTTTCACTGCCGATCAGCCGGCCGTACCGGCGGGCGGCGTCGGTGTCGAAGGTCGACGCCAGCGCCATCGTGGCCGGGAGCGCGGTCGCCGGCTTCTGCGGTTTGTCGTCGGCCGGGCCCATGCCCGCCGGACCGTTGGCGATGCGGAACCCCGGCACGCCCAGCCGGGGGATCGGTGGCACGAACCGCTGGTGCTCGGCGTCGGGCTGCAGGTGCAGCTGCGAGATCTTCTCGTCGAGGGTCATCGCCGCGACGAGTGCGGCGGCCCGGCGGTCGGGTGACTGGCGGACGTCTCGCCAGGGCTGTGCCTCGGCGGCCGCCGGGGCCACCAGTGACAACCCCAGAACCGCAACAAGAACGAACGGGCCGGTGCGCATCGAGTCTCCCTCGCCGCTGACGGGACCAACGGCGAACAAGCTAACTCATATGTGACTAGTAAACATAGACTCGATTGTCGTTCACATCCTTGAACCTACCCTGAACCTGGCCATTTCCCCGGCTCAAGCGCGGAAGGACCACCGGCGAGAGGGGGTCGACCATGGTCAAGAGACCCTGATCGGCCTAATGGCCACGAACCTGACGACGCTCGCGCTGCCGGCCCGGCGGGAGCGCAGCCCTGGGGCCGGTCGTCGCCTGACCCTCCACAGAGGACTCTCGAGGGCGTCCCGGGGACCGGCGTCAGCGGGCCGCGGCCAGGCGCAGCGCCCGGTACACGAACTGCTGGTCGCCGAGCCGGTGCCGCAGGTCGCGCTCCAGCCCCGCGATCGGGTAGAGGTTCTGCGGCGCCCGCGAGTCCTTGTAGGGAACCGACGCGAACCGCCCCAGTACCGACTGGGTGACGTTCGCCAGCTCGGCGACCTGCTCGCGCCCGAGGTGCGGCGCCGCCTCCACCCGCACGACCCCGGACCACGGCGGCCCGCCGGCCGAGGGCAGCCGCAGGTACCACGAGTGCCGGACCCACGTCGTGCCCATCAGGAACACCGGCGTGCGCTGGTGCGGGCCGAGCCGGCCGACCATCGCGTTGAGCTCACCGGGCAGGTACGTCGTCTGGTGGCTCTTGATGAACCCGACGGCCCGGTCGAGGTGCGCCCGGCCGCGCAGCGGGCCGTCCACGACCAGCAGGTCGCCGCGCACGTGGCCGTCGATCGCCGTGCGCGCCCGGATCGCCGTCTCCAGCTCGGTTTCGGCCAGCTGCTCCTGCAACGCCGACGACAGCACCACCGGCAGCGGCTTGTCCTCCTTGGCCGCCGCGCGGTACGCCGTGTACGTCCCGGCCGGGGTGGCGATGTCGTCCGCCCGCGGGGCGACGGTGAACAGCCCCCGCCGGACGTCGGTGCCGACGACGTGCGCCTGGCCCTCGCAGCAGCACACGACCCCGGCCGCGTAGGACGCGCAGATCCCGATGGACGCCGAGTTCGTGCCGGCCGGGTCGTCGATCCAGACGCGCGCGTCGATCCGCCGGACGCCGTCGACGAACAGCACGGCCTCGGGCGGCGAAACCGGCGAAGGGTCGATCGGCGCCCACTCGGCCTCCGGGACCTCGACGTCGAGCTCGACCTCGGCCTGCGAGCGGCCGAGGTCCTCGGCCTCCATCGAGCTGCCGTAGCCCGGGTCCCAGGCGTCGATGCTGAAGTTCATCCCGGCCACCGCGGTCATGCGCCCTCCCTGGCGATGTGCGAGCCGGTGCCGTCCCGGGTGACCAGGAACCGCACCGGGACGCGCTCGGCGAGCGCCGGCACGTGCGTGATCACCCCGACCATCCGGGAGCCGGACGCGGCGAGGTTCTCCAAAGTGGACGCCACGACGTCGAGGGTGGCCTCGTCCAGCGTCCCGAAGCCCTCGTCGAGGAAGATCGACTCCAGCCGCGTCGCACCTTCCGCGGCCATCGCGCCCAGCTGCGAGGACAGCGCCAGCGCCAGGGCGAGCGACGCCTGGAACGTCTCGCCGCCCGACAGTGTCTTCACCGGGCGCCGGGCGTCGGCCTCGTTGTGGTCCACCACCAGGAAGTCGCCCTTGTCGTGGGTCAGCTCGAACTGGCCGCCGGACAGTTCCAGCAGCGACGCCGACGCCTCCGCGACCAGCGTGTCGAGCGCCCCGGCGATCAGCCAGCGCGGGAACTTGTCCGAGCGCAGCAGATCCGCGAGCAGCCGGGCGACCTGGGCGTCGGACTCCGCCGCCGCGATGTCTTCGTGCAGCCCGGCCACCCGCGCCACGCGCCGTTTCATGTCGGTGTGGTCGGCTTCGGCGCGCGCCCGGGCGGCCGCGACGGCGACCGGGACGCGGTCGCGCACCGGTCCCTCCGGCACGGCCACCCCGAGCGCGGCGACGTCGCCGGCGACCGCGCGTTCGGCCGCTTGCAACGCTTCGGCGGCTTCGCCTTCGGCGGTCTTCGCGACGGCCAGCAGCTCGCGGTGGGCTTTCGCCTGGCCGGCGGCCCAATCCGTGAGCGTGGTCCAGGCTTCGAGGAGGCTCTCGCCGTCTGTGACAACCGGGGCTTCGCCCCGGGCCGGGGGCTCCGCCACCCGGACCCCCGAAAAGCCGTCGATCGGCGGAGCACCCAGGCCGACCAGCGGGTCCCGTGCGCGCGACAACCGCTGCCGCTCGGCGTCGACTTGGGCGCCGATGCCCGCTTGGGCATCCGTAGCGCGTTTCGCGGCCACCCGGGCGGTGCGCAGATCCGCGTCCGCTTGCTTCGCGGCTTTTTCCAGAGAAGCGACCTTCGCCAGTTCCTCGGTGACGACGGCAGCGGACGGCGCGCCGTCGAGCGCCGTGGCCAGTTCACCGCGGCGCCGCCGGGCGATGGCGAATTCGGTGGCCGCCGACTGTTCGGCCAAGCCCGCGTCGACGGCCCGCTTCCGCCGCTCCTCGGCGTTCCGCTCGGCGGCGGCGAGGTCGTCCGCCGCGACGACGGCTTCCTTGCCCCTGGCTTCGGCGGCCGCTTCGAGCGCGGCCAGTGCCGTCCGCCGGTCCGCCAGGGCCGAAGCCGCCCACGCGGTCAGCCGCTGCCAGCCCGCCGGGACGTCGTCGCCGTCGATGGCCGGCGCGCCCAGCTCCACCAGGGGGTCACGCGCGGCCCGCAGCGCTTCCCTGGCCGCCGCGAAGGACTTCTCGACGGCGTCGGCCTCGTGCTGCGCCGCCGCGCGTTCGGCGCGAGCCGCGGCCAGTTCCCTGTCGGCGGCGTTCGCGGTCTCGGCGAGGCGGGCGCGGCCGTCGATCGTCTTCGACAGCCACTCGCCCCGCTCGCGCACGGCGGCGACGAGGTCCGCGTAATCCCGCTCGGAGAAAGCAGCCTCGACCGGCCGCAGCAGCACGGCCGATTCCGGCGGCCCGGCCACCTCGGCCAGCACCACGCGCAGTTCCTCCGCCTGGGCGGCCGCCGACGCGGCCGAGTCGGCGTCGCGGTCGACGGTCCGTTCCAGCTTGCGCACGGCGGCTTCGGCGGCGGCGCGCTCGCGCTCGGCGCGCTCGAGGCGGTCCCGGGCCTCGGCCAGGTGGGCGTGCCCACCGGCGTCGGGCAGCGCCGTGACTTCCTGCTCGCACACCGGGCACGGGTGCCCGACGGCGAGGCCGGCCCGCAAGCTCAGCGCCTGCCCGGCCCGTTCCGCCTCGGTCACCGCGGTCTTCGCCGCCGTCACTTCGGCGTCCGTGCGGGCGAAGGTGCTTCGCACCGCTTCGAGTTCCGTCCGGCGTGCGGCCTGTTCGGGGGCGGCCTTCCGCTGCGCCTCGCACACCGCATACAGCGTGCGGGCATCGGAGCGGGCCGAGGCGAGTGGCGCGACGTCCGGCTGGGCGGCCAGCGCCGCCCGCGCTTCGGCGTCGGCGGCCTCGGCCGTGCTCAGGCGGGCGGCCGCGGCCTCCGTGCGCTTCGCCACGCGCGCCGAATCCGCCGACAGGTCCCCGAGATCCGCGGGCGGCCGCAGCCCGGCCAGCCGGTCGCGGTCCTGACGGGCCCGCCCGGCTTCGGCGGCGGCGTCCTCCGCGGCGCGGGCCGTCGAGTCCCGGTTCTGCCGGGCCTTCTCGACGACGGTGAGGGCTTCGGTGACCGCGACGGCGGCGGCGTCCTTGGTCCGCAACGCCGTTTTCGCCGCTTCTTCGAGCCGCGGGAGGGCCGTCTCGGTCGCCTCGAGCTCGGTGCGGTCGGCGCGGATCCGTTCCAGTTCACCGCGCGCGGGCGCCGCGGCGAGGGCGGCACGGGCGGCTTCGTCGGCCGTTTCCGCCGTCTCCAACGCGCCCCGGGCGGTCGTGACCGCGTCCGCCGCGTCGCGACGCCGGGTTTCGAGGTCTTCGACGCCGTCCGGGCGTTCCACGGCGTCGAGGACTTTCAGCTCCGCCGTGAGCGTGCCGACGCGTTGCCGGGCCTCGTCGTGCGCCCGGGTGGCGTCGTTCAACCCCGGCAGGGCCGCGGTCACCCGCGCGTCCAGCTCCGCGAGCGCCGTCGTCCGCGCCGCCAGCTCCGCGACGGCTTCTTCGGTGGCGTCGGCGTAGCTGCCGAGCTGTTCGGTGAGGACGGCGGCACGCTGCTTCTGCTGCTCCGCCGTCACCCCGGCCCGGCGGCCGATCCGCTCGTAGACCTCCAGGCCCAGCAGCTTGATGAGGATCTTCTGCCGGTCGGCGGCCTTCGCGTGCAGGAACTCCGCGAAGTCGCCCTGGGGCAGCGCCACACAGGTGCAGAAGTGCTTGAACGTCAACCCGAGCAGGCGTTCGACCGCCGGGGTCACTTCGGAGTCCGCGGCAACGGCGTCGGCGTCGTCCTCCGGCCCGCCCGTCGCGGCCGGGTCGATCAGCCGTTCCAGGCGGACGTTCTTGACGCTGACCGTGGGTTTCTTGCCGCCGCTGCGCCGGACTTCCCGCACGACGTGGTAGCGCGCGCCACCGGCGTCGAAGACCAGCCGCACGGTGGCGCGGTTCACCGTCGGGGCCAGCGCGGGCGCGACGAGGCCTTCGTGGTCCCACCGGGCGACCGAGCCGTACAACGCGAAGGTGAGCGCGTCGATGACCGTGCTCTTGCCCGCGCCGGTCGGCCCGACGAGCGCGAAGTAATCGGTGTCTTCGAAGCTGACTTCGGTCTTCTCGCGGAAGGACGCGAAGCCGGTCATCTCCAGCAGCACTGGCCGCATGTCACACCCCGCTCGTCTCTTCGTCGTGCAGCCGCGCGAAGAGCGCCTGCACGCGCTTGTCCTCGACGGTTCGCTCCGCGCAGTAGCTCGCGAACAGCTCGCCGGGCGAACGGTCCGCGATCGCGCGGTCGCCGCCCGAGGTCGTCACCGGCGCGGCGAACTCCGGGTCGATGCGGATTTCCAGGGCGTTCGGCAGGGCTTCCTGGATCTCCTCCCGCAGCCCGGCCCTGGTCGCTTCGCGGAGGTAGACGCGGAGGTAGTCCTCGCCGAACTCCCCCGCGCGGGCGATCAGTTCCGCCACCGTGCCGTGGACCGTCCGCAGCTTCCGCCCGGCCGTCAACGGGATGTCGGTGATCTTCGCCGGCGTGGCCGGACTCACCTCCACCGACAGCACGACGCTGGTGTTGTCCTGCTCGCCGAAGTCGACCGCGAACGGCGAACCGCTGTAGTGCACCGGGCACGCGGCGGGCAGCGACTGGCGGCGGTGCAGGTGGCCCAGCGCCACGTAGTGCGGGTCGGCGCCGAACGCCGTGGCGGGCACGTGGTACTCGAAGATGGACTGCGCCGCGCGTTCCCCGCCGCCCATCGTCCCGCCGGTCACCGTCAGGTGCGCCATGACGAGGTTCACCGCGCCGGGGGTGAACCCGGACTTGAGGTGCTCCAGGATGTCGCGCACGCGCTGGTCGTACTCGCCGGCGTTGTCCGCCGGGGTCCCCGCGAGCAGTTCGGCGGCGCGGACCGCGTAGCGCTGGGAAAGGAAGGGCAGCACGGCGACGTTGACGCGCTCGCCCGTCGAACGCGCGTCGAACGAGACGACGCCGCCGTCGTGGACCGGGCGGGGATCGCCGGTGAGCTGGATGCCCGCGGCCTTGAGCAACGGGCGGTACGCCTCGAACGTCGCGGCGTGGTCGTGGTTCCCGGCGATGGCCAGCACCTCGGCACCGGTTTCGCGCAGCGCCATCAGCGCCCGCACCACGAGTTCCTGCGCGGCCGCCGACGGCGCCGACGTCTCGTAGAGGTCACCCGCGACGAGGATCGCGTCGAACTGCCCGTCCCGCGCGATCCGGACGATCTCGCCGAGCACGGCCCGCTGCTCGTCGAGGCGGTTGCGCCCCTTGAGCGTCTTGCCGATGTGCCAGTCGGAGGTGTGCAGGAACTTCACCCTTCATCCTTCCGTTCGGGTGGTGGGCAGCCGGCTCAGAACGGCGGCGGGTCGTCGCCGAAGGGGTCGCTGCCGCGCGTGGGCAGCCCGGCGAAGGGATCGCTCTTCTTCGAGGTGGCTGTGGTCGTGGGGATCGTCCCGGCTTCGGAAAGCCGCGTGGCCCAGGCGGGGAACGGGAAGCCGACGGCGATCGGCACCGGGATCTCCGGCTGGCTCACGAACATCGTGCCCGGCGTGGCGAGCGTCGCCCGGACCCGCTGGCTGGCCGGGAGGAAGCCGTACTCGGGCCGCGAAGCCTCGGCGGCGTCGAGGCGGCCGACGATGCGGACCGAGCTGTTGCTGACGATCCGGCGCTCGACCTCGCTGGCGGTCTGCTGCGCGCCGATCAGGATGACGCCGAGGGAGCGGCCGCGTTCGGCGATGTCCAGCAGCACCTCCTTGATCGGGCTGCTGCCTTCCCGCGGCGCGTACTTGTTCAGCTCGTCCAGCATGGTGAACAACAGCCCGCCCGGACCGGCCGCCTCCTTGCGCGCGGTCTCCGCGGCGAGCGTCACGCCGACGACGAACCGCTGCGCGCGCTCGACGAGGTTGTGGATGTCCACCACGGTCACCTGCTGGTTCTCCGTGGACAACTGGCGCGCGGGGTGGTCGGCGAGGTCGCCGCGGACGAGGCCGGACAGCGCGCGCTGGCTCGAGCGCAGGCGGCGGATGAAGGCGTTGACCGTGCCCGCGCCGGTGACCGCACCCGCCCAGCTCGCGCGGGTTTCCTCGTCGGTGACGCGGTCGCAGACGACGTCGACGAGCTCGGCGTAGGTGCGGCACAGGACGCCGTCGACGTTCGCGGCGCCGTCCTTGCCCGCCGGGGTGCTGTCCAGCCGCAGGCGGTTCGCGACCTGGTGGATGACCATCGTGTACTGGTTGCGCTCGTCCTCGGCGTCGGCGAAGACGTAGGGCAGCAAGTCCTTGGCGCAGAACTCCGCGATGGTCCACCAGAACGCGCCGACGCCCGAGGTCCGCCCGGTCACGTGCGGCTTGCCCGTGGTGTCCGACGGCGTCGGCGGTGCGTAGAACCCGGTCGACGCGAAGGGCTCGGCGGGCAGGCCGAGCTTGGCGTACTCGGCCTTGAGCTTCTCGTCGAGGTGGACGTTCGGGGTGTCGAGGAACAGCAGGTCCTCGCCCTTGACCGAGAAGACGAGGGCCTTGGCGTTGTGGGCGTTGGGCAGGGCGCCGCCGCGGAAGATCGAGTGCAGCAGGAACAACGCGAACGACGTCTTGGTGGCCACGCCGGAGACCCCGCTGATGCTGACGTGCGCGCCGCGGGTGCCGTCGAGGAAGTCCATGTTGAGGTAGACGGGTTCGCCGTCCCGGCCCAGGCCGACCGCCACCTGGCGGGTCATGTTGTCGAAGTACAGCGCCTGTGCGCGATCCTCTCCCACGGCACGGGACACGACCGCCCCCGGCCGCGGCGGCACGTAGCATTCGGGCTCGACGCGGGTGGTGGCGATCTCGGCGATCTCCTGCACCTGGGCGGGCAGGACCCCGTCGGAGATCAGGAAGACGTCGCTGCCGAAGCTGGCGCCCTCGTGCCGCGCGCTCACCTGCGTCACGACGCCGTAAGAGGTGACTTCGCCGAGCCCCGGGAGTTCCCGCCGGGTCACGACGACGTCGTCGAGCTGCAGATAGGCGTCCGGATCGATGGCCACGCAGAACTGCAGCGGCGTCGAGTCCTCGGTGCCGGCCACCCGGCCGACCACGGTGGTGAGCGTCTCCTGGTCCACGGTTCTCCCTGTCTCACCCGGCGCTTCCTCCCGCGGCAGACTAGCCCGCCGGACCGACAGTCCCCCGCCCAACACGGCGTTGCCGCCACCGGCGTCGCCGCAGGCCACGACTGCGCCGAACGAGTGAGCTCACCCTCCGGGGAGTGCCTTTCGTCCCCGCCACAGGCATTCCCGGGGGCGTACCCGGTTGCGGCGCACCGCCGTGCCCGGGGGTCGCGCCGGACGGCCGCGGCGTTACGGGCGCCGCTTCCGCCTGGCTCCACGGCGAAGCGGCGCCGGAGGGCCCGGCGGGAGGCCCTCGATCCCCCGCCGTTGCGCGGGATCGGGCCCGGGTGGGCTCGGACACACGCCGCGACACCCCGCACCGGCGTGTCGCGGAAAAAGTTCTCCGGAAGGGCCTCGGGTCCTATATGGACGACCACTGTGGACGGCTCCCCCACCGGGTTTTGCCTGTTCAGGGGCATGGCGGGAGTCCGGGCCGCGCACCGGGCAGCCTCCGGACCAGGGCTCTCCGGAGGCGGAACCCGCCCCCGTACAAGGAAATATTTCGACCCCCGGTTGGATTTTGTGCGGTATTGGTAATACCGTGTGCAGTGTCGGCCGAGATGGGCCGTGACTAGTAGTTCCACTATGGAGGACTGGAATGACGAACAAGGCCCAGCTGATCGAGGCGCTGTCGGAGCGCCTGGGCGACAAGAAGGTGGCTTCGCAGGCCGTTGACGGTCTGGTGGACATCATCATCCGGACGGTCAACAAGGGCGAAAAGGTCAACATCACCGGCTTCGGGGTGTTCGAGAAGCGCGCTCGCGCCGCTCGCACCGCCCGCAACCCGCGCACCGGTGAGGCCGTCCGCGTCAAGAAGACCAACGTGCCCGCGTTCCGCGCCGGCACGACCTTCAAGGACGTCATCTCCGGCTCGAAGAAGCTCCCGAAGGCGACCCCGGTCAAGCGCGCCACCGCCGCCACCACCAGCACGCGGGCGACGGCCACCAAGACCGCCGCGGCCGCCGCGCCGGCCAAGGCGACGACGACCCGCACCACCCGTGCGGCGGCGGCCAAGCCGGCCACCACGCGCTCGACCACCACGCGGACCCGCGCCACCGCGGCGAAGCCGGCCGCCAAGGCCACCACCACCGCCACCAAGGCGGCCCCGAAGACCGCCGCCAAGACCACGGCGGCCAAGGCCACCACGGCGAAGGCGACCACCACGCGGGCCAAGACCGCCGCCGCCAAGCCGGCCGCGACCAAGACCGCCGCGGCCAAGAAGCCGGCCGCTGCCAAGGCACCGGCCAAGCGCACCTCCGCCGCCAAGAAGAAGTAACACCCCTGGCGACGATCGGAAGGGCCCCGCACCTGCCTGGTGCGGGGCCCTTCCGGCGTTCCGGGGGCGAGTGAAGGGCACGCCGGGCGGTTCCAGGTCGGGGCGGGATGTCCCCTCGCACCGAGGACGCCCGGCGATCCTCACGGGCCGGAGCCGGCCGTTCGCGCGCAAACCAGGCTGAGATCGCCGCTCACAGCTTGCCGCGCGGGGCTCGGCCTTCCCCCACTGTCGATCCGCCTCGCCCACTCTCCGGCGGCTTGAACGTCGTCCATCGCCCACGCCCCGGACGCGGATCTCGCCCAAGCGGCCGCCAACGCCACCACACAGGACATCGGCCACGGAACCGCCGCCGCAATTCCCCGCCCTCCCGCACCACGGAACCGGTCCCGGTCACCACTCACCCGATCCCCCGCCGGCCGCCGAACAATTCACCCCGGCCACTCGTTGGGGTGAACGCCCGCGGCCCTTTCCACCCCCGGCCCCCGACGGTTGCGTTCGGGCCTTCGCGGGTAGCCGTCCGGCAGAGAACGCAATCCGACGGCAAGGAGCCGCGATGACGGAGAACGAAAACCGGCCCGAAGCGGACCTCGCCCACAGCCGGGAGCTCATCAAAGAGGCGAAAGAAGCCGCCGCGGAGGCCCACCTGGCCGATCCCGCCGAAGGGGCCGCCGACGAGGCGCTCGAGACGGATCCGCCCTACCACCACGGCGAGCAGGGCTCCACGCCGTCCGGAACGTAGATTCCCGGCGGCATTTCCGCCGGTATTGCCGCCGCGCCGCCGTCGCCGGGCGAAAGCCGCGACCCGTCCGGAACGGCGGTGGCCGGTCCTATCAGGACCACCCCGGGCCGCCGCCGTTCCGGGTATCGGGGAGGAAATTGCCGTAGGTCTCCTCGGGTGGATACACTCGACCGAAGAACGCCGACCATTGTGCAACTTGTCACACGTCGCGTTCCCCCGGACGCACATCCAGCTGAGGAGCATTCCCGTGGCCCAGAAAGTCCTCGTCGAGATCCTGGACGACATCGACGGCAGCACCGCTGCCCAGACCGTTCAGTTCGGCCTCGACGGCGTCACCTACGAAATCGACCTTTCGGACGAGAACGCCGGCGCCCTGCGCGACGAACTGGCCCGCTTCATCGCGGCCGGCCGGCGCATCGGCGGCCGCAAGGTCCGCGTCGCCACCGGGCAGTCGACCACGACCAGCACCACCGACCGCGAGCGCAACCAGCAGATCCGCGCCTGGGCCAACGCGAACGGCTACGAGGTCTCCGAGCGGGGCCGGCTGTCCTCCGAGGTGATCGCCGCCTACGAGCAGGCCCAGGTCGAAGAGGCCGAGGCGCCCGTCGCGGCGCCGCGCAAGCGGGCGCCGCGCAAGAAGGTCGCCGCCGCCAAGAAGTAAACGAGGTGGCCGGGAGATCACTGGGGAGAGATCACCGCAGCGGCGGTGGCGAGGGCTGAACACCCTGGCCACCGCCGTCGGCATTCCCGGCGGGCGTGGGAGGCATCACACTGCCCGCGTTGTCATGAATTGTCAGCGCATTCAGCGCACGGTTTCCGGAAACCCGCCGGGCCCTCACCCGCGCAGCGCGGGTCCGATCCAGCGGCGGACCAGGGCACGCAGCTCGTCGTCGGCGAGCGGCGGTGTCGAGGGGTACTGCAGGAACGACAGGAACAGCCGCATCAGGACTTCGGCGAGGCCCCGGAGGTCCTCGTCGGTCGCGATACCGGCGGCCGCCCAGTCGACCGGCAGGTTGCGGAGGATCCGCGCGCCGTACGAAAACGCCAGCGGCGAAATGACGCCGTCGGTGAAGAAGTCCGCTTCGCCCGCCTGCAGGAGCAGGCCCATGTGCGGCTCCCCGGGGAGCGTCCGGACGGCGAACACCACGGATTCCACCGCGGCTTCGGCCGCGGTGCCGAACGTGGCCAGGTGCCGCTCCATCCGCCCGGCGAACTCCTCGACCCCGGCCAGCGCGACGGCCCGCAGGATGTCCTTGAGGCCCGGGAAGTAGCGGTACACGGTCTGCCGGGTGACGCCCGCCTCGGCGGCGACGTCGGAGAGGCTCGTCTTGGCCAGCCCGGCCCGGTCGAGGCACGCCGTCGCCGCTTCGACGATCCGGCGGCGTGCCTCGTCTTCGGTGCCGGGCGGGTTGCCCTGCCATCCGTGGTGCCCCATGCCGCCATCTTCCCCGAGAACGGTCGCTCAGGCGGGGGCAGGGGCGCGGTCCCGCCGCCGGTACAGCGCGAGCAGCAGGAGCCCGGCTCCGGCGAAGCAGGCGAGCGCGTACCACCCGCTGCCGATCGGGGTGCCGTCCGCGGTGACGCCGTCCTTCGCGGCCAGGTGAGCCGGCAGGGTCCCCAGCCAGAACACCGCCATCCCGCCCAGGTAAAGAGCCGGATAGCACCGCGTGAAGGCCGACAGGGGCTCGCGCGGTTCCCCGGAACGCAGGTGCGCCACGACGATCCACCCGCCCACCACCCACAGCAGGCCCAGCTCGACGCCGAGGATCCACGCCCGCGCGTCTGCGTTCTCGCCGGCGAAGCTCGACGGGATCCCGGCGATCGCCATGGTCGGCGGGGTCAGGACGCCGGCCAGCAGCGTCCGCCACACCAGCCTGCGCCGCGGCGGACCGCCGGTCAGGCGCACGACGAGGTAGGTCATGGCGGCCATCGAAACGGAAGCGAACAGCAGCATGCTGTTCAACGGCACCGACGCCAGCGCCGGCCGGTTGACGATCGCGTTGGCCGGGTTCCAGGCCCACCACTTCAGCTGCGGGCCGAGGTGGTCGAAGACTTCGTAGAACACCTGGCAGACGAAGGCCACGGCCACCGATCCCCGCAGCGCACCGCGCCGGAAGAGCCCCAGCGAGCGCACGACCTCGTAGGCGAGCTGACTGAACGCCGGGTAGAACGCCACGATGTAGAGCGGCAACCGGTCCGCCATGAACTGCACGGTGAACCGGTTGTGGGCGAAGATGAAGCCGTACAGCCGGTCGAGCCCAAACCACTCCGGGAAGTACAGCGGCGGCTCGGTGACGAAGAGGTAGACCAGCGAAGCACACCACAGCGCCAGGTTCACCGGATCACCCTCGCGGCGCCGGCGCAGCGCGTGCACCAGGGCGAACACCGCGCCGCCGACGATGAGCAGTTCCAGTAGCGGCATCGTCCAGTGGGCAAGCGCCCACGGCGGCCGGACCGAAACCACCGGCGACACGGCGTGGCAGTCGAAGCCGAGACCGCGCGTGACGGCTTCGGCGTCCGGCCCGCACGCCGTGCTCATCGCGCGGTCGCCGTCGCCGCCGAGTAGTCCGTGGCCGGTGGTTCGGTCTGGGGGTCGAACCCGAACGGGACGCGGTGCCGGCCCAGCGCCGCGCGGACGCGGTAGCGCACCAGGCCCGCGAGCACCCGCGGGTTGCGCAGCATCTGCCCCAGCGACTCGTCCAGGTTGAACACCTTGGCGAAGTGCTCGTCGACCACTTCGTCCTCGCGGGCCGCTCCGACGACGAGGCTGAACGCCGGGGCCGACATGGCCGCGACGATGCGCCGCCGCCACTCCGGCAGCTGTTCGGTGCCCACCGCGCACGCGTAGCCCTGGTCCCTGGCCATCGCCAGGCGCCACGGCACGCGCAGCAATCCGCGTTGCGCGGCAAGGAAGCGGGCGGTGAACCTCGCGTCGAGCCGTCCGGCGCGGGACAGGTGCTCGCGCAGCAGCAGGGCCGAAGCCGACGCGGAACTGATGCCCTGGGCGTAGAAGGGGTTGAACGCGCAGATCGAGTCGCCGACGAAGGCCAGCCGCCGCGGCGGGGTGCGCAGGCGGTCGTAGCGCCGCCACTTGTTGCCGGTCGAGCGGGTGAGGTGGACCGGTGAGGCGGGGGCGCACCGGTCCATGGCGTCGGCGAACAACGGCGTCCGCACCCGGCGCGCGGTCTCGACGAACGCGTCGGTGGTGCTGGGCATCTCCAGTCCCCACGAACCCATGCAGGCGATGACGCGGTTGCCTTCGATCGGGAAGAAGTTGACCAGGAACTCGTGCTCGGCGGGGTGCTCGCCCTTGTCCGGCGTCGGCATGATCACCAGGTGCCGCCACCACCAGGACGCGGGGCGTTCGGCGGGCAGGTCGTACCAGCGCGAGGTGTAGGTGACCTTGGCGTCCAGCGTCTGCACGTCCGGCTCGGGCCAGCCGGCCGCCGCCAGCCAGCCGGCGACCGGGGACCCGCGGCCCATGGCGTCCACGACGAAGTCGGCGTCGACGTGCTCCTCGCCGTCGGCCGCGGTGAAGCCGACGCCGGTGATCTCCCCGTCCGCGGTCGTCAGGCCGCGCACCGCGACCCCTTCGCGGACGACGACGTTGGCCAGCTCCCGCACCTTGTCCCGCAGCACGCGCTCGATGAGGATCCGCGAGCCGTAGACCATCGTCATGGCACTGCGCTTGCGCGCCGACCAGCCCGGCCCGTCGAGGTAGGCGGCGTCCATGGACGGCATCAGCAGCAGCCCGCCCGCCGCGATGAGGTCGTCTTCGAAGCCGGGGAACAGCGCGCCGATCGCCCGCCGGCCCGAGTTGAGCAGGAAGTGGGGGTGCTTGCTCTGCGGTACGCCGCGGCGGTGCTCGGCCCCGTCGGGCAGTTCGTCGCGTTCCAGCACCAGTACGCGGTCGAAGTGCGGGGCGAGCGCGCCGGCCGCGCAGAGACCGGCGGCACTGCCTCCGAGGACGACGGCGGTCTTGCCGAGCCGCATGCGGATCAACTCCCGTCATTCATACAAAGAGACACCGAATGTATGAATGACCACCGGCGGGTGTCAAGCCCCGTTCGACGTCCACAGTGGACACACTTGCCCGATTCGCCGCGGATTTCCGAATGCGCTCGGCTTCGGCCACGGAAGGCCGATCGACGATTCGACGACTTCGGTTGCCAAACGCGGAACTCACCGTCTAAGCTCTCTCCAGCACAAATGTTAGCGCTAACACCTTGCAGCGCCGCAGGGAGGTTTTCATGCTGCCCATCGTCGCCGGTTCGCCCTGAGCCCTCGCTCCGCTCCTGATCACAGGCCCGGCCGACCGATCCACCCTCGTCTTTCCCCCGCATTCCGGACGCCCGGACGATTCTGCACGCCGACGTCACGGAATCGTTTCGCCCTGCGTTTTTCCCGGTCCCCACCCCTCGAAACGGAGAGCTTTTCATGTTCGCTCGGAGAACTGCTTCTCTCCTGGCCGGCGGGGCACTGGCGCTCGCCGCCACCGTCCTGAACGCCGGTCAAGCCGCCGAGGCGGCCACGTCCCTGCCGTGCGACATCTACGGCGCCGCGGGCACCGCCTGCGTCGCCGCGCACAGCACCACCCGCGCGCTGTACTCGTCCTACAACGGCCCGCTCTACCAGCTGAAGCGGGCGTCCGACGGCGCCGTCGCCAACGTCGGGCTGCTGGCCGCCGGTGGGTACGCCAACGCAGCCACGCAGGACTCCTTCTGCGCCGGCACGACGTGCGTCATCACCGTCATCTACGACCAGTCGCCCCGGCACAACGACCTGTTCATCGAACCCGCCGGGGCCGCGGGGCCCGCGAACTCCGGCGTGCCCGCGGACGCGCTGCCCGTGACCGCGGGCGGCCACGCGGTGTACGGCGCGTCGTTCTCCGGCCGCATGGGCTACCGGCACACCTCGGCTTCGGGCGTCGCCGTGAACGGCCAGGCCGAAGGCATGTACATGGTGACGTCCGGAACCCACGTCAACAATCGGTGCTGCTTCGACTACGGCAACGCCGAGGTGTCCATCGCCGACACCGGCAACGGCCACATGGACGCGATCAACTTCGGCACCGAGTGCTGGTTCTCGCCGTGCGTCGGCCAAGGCCCGTGGGTGCAGGCCGACCTGGAGAACGGCCTGTTCCAGTCCGACGCCGGGCCGAGCAAGAACAGCTCCTACACCGGCAACGCCGCGCCGTTCGTCACCGCGCTACTGAAGAACGACGGGCAGAACTTCTTCGCCACGAAGGACGGCAACGCCCAGTCCGGCGGCCTCGCCACGCGCTACGCCGGACCGGAACCGGCCCAGCCCGGGTATTCGCCGATGCAGCAGGAGGGATCGATCGTCCTCGGCACCGGCGGTGACAACAGCAACGGCTCGACCGGCTCGTTCTTCGAGGGCGTGATGACCAGCGGGCTGCCGACCGACGCGGCCGACAACGCCGTGCAGGCCAACGTCGTCTCGGTGGGTTACGGCGGCCCGAGCCCGGTGGCCGGCGGCACGCTGAACCCCGGCTCGACGATCTCGCTGCGCGCCACGACGGCGTGCTGCACCACGCGGTACATCCGGCACCAGTTCGACGACGCCGTCACGTCGGTGGTGAGCTCGGGCAGCCCGGCCCTGGACAAGAACGACGCGTCCTGGATCGTGCGCCGCGGCCTGGCGAACCCGTCGTGCGTGTCGTTCGAGTCGCGCAACTACCCGGGTGACTTCCTGCGCCACTACAACTACCAGCTGCTGCGCCGGCCCATGGACGGCAGCGCGGCCTTCCGCGCGGACGCGACGTTCTGCCCGCAGGCCGGGAAGAACGGCCAGGGCACGTCCTTCGCCTCGTTCAACTACCCGGACCGCTTCCTCCGCCACTACAACAACACGGTGTACATCGCGAGCAACGGCGGGCCCGACACCTTCGACGCCACGGCCTCCTGGGCCGACGACGTCAGCTGGGCCGTCAACGCCCCCTGGGCGCCGTAGCCGGCGTCCGGATCCGCGGAACCGTCCCCCCGTGCGGTTCCGCGGATCCGGCGTTTCCCGCCCCGCCCGCAGGGGTAGTCCCCGCCTGCGACAGGAGGGCGGCCCATGACCGACGACGAACCGTCCACGGCCGCGCGCATGCGGGCGGTGGCCGCGGAGCTGGGGTTGCAGCCGGAAGACACGCGCTCGCACACCGGCGACTTCGTGGGCGGGCAGATCCGCTTCGCGGGCCGGGCGGCAGAACGCGAACCGAGCGACTACCTGCTGCGCTGGACGCCCGGGCAGGGCTGGGAGCTGGCCGCGGAGGCCGGCGGATCGGCACTGCGGATCGTCGCCGGACTGCCGGGAACCCAGACACCCG
The DNA here is from genome assembly GCF_040638975.1 of Amycolatopsis sp. NPDC024027. NCBI lineage: Bacteria > Bacillati > Actinomycetota > Actinomycetes > Pseudonocardiales > Pseudonocardiaceae > Amycolatopsis > Amycolatopsis sp. NPDC024027. The sequence continues at coordinate 208,806 of NZ_JBEZYY010000004.1, read as the reverse complement.
AGTCGGTGGCCGACTTCGTCCTCACCGCCCTGTCCGAGCGCGGGGAACGCCCGGTGCGCCGGTCGGACGAGGACGTTCCCGAGCCGGCTCAGCGGCCCTGGTAGCCACGGACCGGGCGCTGATCCACCGTGGACGGTGTCCTGAGCGAGGCGCCGAACCTCCCGCCGGCAACTCCCGTGTAGCGAAGCCACCACGTCCTACGATTGACTGGGTGGGCGGGGGTCGGGCGGAGGAGCGCGGATGCAGGCACGGATTCGGGTGACCGCGGGGGATTCCCGCGACAGGCTCCGGCCGCTCTTGTCCTGGCTGAGAGCCGAGAGCGAACTGCGCGGGCAGCTCGAACTGACCAGCGCCGCCCCCGCACCGGACGAGATGGGCGCGGTGGCGGACGTGCTCACCGTGGCCCTCGGCAGCGGAGGCGCGGCGGCGGTGCTCGCCCGGTCGCTGTCGGTCTGGCTCCGGCAGCAACGCTCGGACACCACGATCGAAATCACCACGGCCGGGGACGGCGCCCGCTCGGTGAAGGTCACCGCTCAGCGCGTCGAGGACGCCGAAGCCGTGATCAAGAGCGTCCTCGACGCCGAGCGGGAGAGGTAGCCGGTGCGCCTGCCCGATCCGGGGCGGTCTCGCGTCGTCCTCGTCGGCACCGCTCGCTACCCCGACGACGAGACCCTGCCGGATCTGCCCGGGGTGCTGGGCAACGTGAGCGGGCTCGCCGACCACCTGACCCGCGAGGACCTCGGCGGGTTCTCGTCGCGGCACTGCACGGTGATCACCGATCCGGCCAACAGCAACCAGCTCGGCTCCCGGATGGCCGAGATCGCCGAGCAGGCGGAGGACACCCTCCTCGTCTACTACGCCGGGCACGGCTTGGTCGACGCCGACGGCGCGCTCTACCTCGGCCTGTCCTCCACCCGGGCCCAGCGCGTCGCCTACACGGCGATGCCGCTCACCACGATCGACCGGATCTTCCGCGACAGCCCCGCGATCCACAACATCCTGATCCTCGACTGCTGTTTCTCGGGCCGGGCCATCGAGGCGATGGCCGATCCCGGCTCGGTGGTGTCCGGGCAGATCGACATCCCCGGGCGCTACACCCTCACCTCCTCCGCGGCCAACGAAACCGCCAACGCCCCGGCCGGTGCGCCCCACACCGCGTTCACCGGCGAACTCCTCCGGCTCCTCGGCGACGGCCTGACCGACGGCCCCGAACTGCTCACGCTCGCGCAGATCTACCGCCACCTGCTTCGCGCCCTGCACGCACGCGGGCTGCCGAAGCCGCAACGCCGTGGCGGCGGCACCGTCGACGACCTGGCGATCGCCCGCAACGCCGCCTGGACGGCGGGACCGCACACCGTTCTGCCGTCCGCGGTCGCCCGCGCCCTGCGGGAACCCTTGCCGCAGGATCGGGCGGAAGCGATCGGCATGCTCGTCACGCTGGTCAAGGGCGACGAGCCGCGGCTGGCCCGGGCGGCGCTCGAAACGCTGACCGAGCTCACCGACGACGACAGCCGGTCCCTGGCGAGCAAGGCAGCCGAAGCCCTCCGGGCACTCCGGGAGGAACCGGCTGTCCCACCTGTCCCCGAGACGCCGGCCGAGCCTCGGGAACCGGAGCGTCCGCGGGCCGACGAGCCGCCGCGGCGGCAGCTGACGGCGGTCGGCATCGACTTCGGCACCACCAACTCCGCACTGGCCACGCTCGAAAACCGCAGCCCGTTCCTGGTCCCCAACGCCGAGGGAACGCTGACGACGCCGTCCGTCGTCGCGTTCGCGAAGTCCGGCGACGTCTTCGTCGGGCAGTCCGCGAAGAACCAGGCGGTGACGAACGCGGACCGGACGTTCCGCTCGGTCAAGCGGCGTATCGGGACCGACTGGAAAACGCCGCCGATCGACGGGCAGCGCTACACGGCGCAGGAGATCGCCGCCAGGATCCTGGCGAAGCTCAAGCACGACGCCGAGGAGGGGCTGACCGCCCGGATCACCGACGTCGTGCTCACCGTGCCCGCCTACTTCACCGATCACCAGCGGCAAGCCACCAAGGAGGCCGCCGAGATCGCCGGGCTGAACGTCCTGCGGCTGCTCAGCGAACCGACCGCCGCGGCGCTGGCCTCCGGCCTGGGCGCTCCCGACGAGGCCACGGTGCTCGTCTGCGACCTGGGCGGCGGCACCTTCGACGTCTCCCTGCTCGAATGCGGCATGGGCGTCTTCGAGGTCAAGGCGACCAGCGGGGACAACCGGCTCGGCGGGGACGACTGGGACCAGCGGATCGTCGACCACGTCGTGGACCGGTTCCGGCGCGCGCGGGGCATCGACCTCCGGGCCGACCGGATGGCGCTGCAGCGGCTCCGGGAAGCCGCGGAGCAGGCCAAGATCGCCTTGTCCAGCGTGCAGCGCACGACGATCACCCTGCCCTACATCACGGTGAGCGCGGAGAAGGAGCCGTTGCACCTCGACGAGGCCCTCACCCGGGCCGAGTTCGAAAGCATCACGGCGGACCTGCTGGACCGCGTCCGCGGCCCGGTCACCGACGTCCTCCGCGAAGCCGGCATCACCGCGGCGCAGATCGACCACGTCCTGTTCGCCGGCGGCGCCGCGCGGATGCCGGCGTTCCTCGGGCTCGTTCGCGAGCTGCTGCACGGAGCCGCGCCGAAGCAGCGGTTCAGTTCCAACGAGATCGTCGCCGCCGGCGCCGCCCTGCAGGCCGGCGTGCTGATGGGCGAGGTGCAGGACACGCTCCTGCTCGACGTGAACCCCGTTTCGCTCGGCATCGAAACCCAGGGCGGAGTGTTCACCAGGGTCATCCCCCGCAACATCGGCATACCGGCGAAGCGTTCGGAGATCTTCACCACCGCGGAGGACAACCAGCCGTCCATCCAGGTCAGCGTGTACCAGGGCGAGCGGGAGATCGCGAAGGAGAACCGGCACCTGGGCACGTTCGAGCTGACCGGCCTGCCACCGGCACCGCGCGGCGTGCCCCAGTTCGAGGTGACGTTCGACCTCGACCCCAACGGCGTGATGCACGTGTCGGCCCGCGACCTCGGCACCGGCCGAGAGCAATCGCTCGAGATCTCCGGCGGCGTCGGCCTGTCCCGCGACGAGATCGGCCGCATGGTGCGCGACGCCGAACGCTGGACCGAGGAGGACCAGCGCCGCCGCGCGGAGGCGGAGCTGCGCAACCGCGCCGAGACGTCCATCTACCAGCTCGAGGCATTCATCCGCGAACACGGCGGCAAGTTCCCGTTCGAGATGCAGGGCCAGGCCCGCCAGGCGATCGACGTCCTGCGCACCGCCCTCGCCGGCACCGACACCACGGCAATCAAAACGGCGGCCGACAAACTCGACGAGGTCAGCAGGCAGATCGGCGTGGCGATTTACCAGCAGCGGCCGAGCCTGTAGCTCCGGTGCCATCGCGATGGCACCATGAAGCGGTGAGCGAGCCCGATGCCAGGACGCACAACAAGATCGAGAAATCGACGATATCCGGGCAAGCGGTGCAGGCGAACAGCATCGGGTCGGTGCATTTCGGCGGTACCGGCGCGGGCGCGGTGGCGGTCGACCGGGCCGTTCGCGACCTCACTCCCATTCTCGACGGCGTGCTGGAGCGCGGGTTTTCCGGGCGGGAATGGCTGATCGACCGGATCGACCGGTTCATCGAGCGCCATCGGTCCGGCTACGTGTGGGTCGAAGCGGAAGCCGGCATGGGCAAGACCGCACTGTGCGCGCATCTGGTCCGGGAAAGGGCCTGGATCGGGCACTTCGCACGGTTGAACAATGGCGGCCTCGCCCGCGTCGGGCTGCAGAACCTGGCCGGTCAGCTGATCGCGCGCCACCAACTGCCGGATTTCGCGCCCGGCGGGGTGATGCCCGAGTGGACGTTCACCCCGGAAGGGTTCGAAGCGGTTCTCGCCCGGGCCGCCCACCACGCCCGGCAAGCCGGGAAGCCGCTGGTTCTCCTCGTCGACGGCGCCGACGAGGCGGAAACCCCGGAGGGAATGCAGCCGTGGGGACTGCCCGGCCTGCTGCCGTCGGGGACGTTCGTCGTGGGCACCTATCGGACCGGCAGCCCACCGCCGCGGTGCGACGCTACGCGGGTCGTCCTCTCGATCCGTCCCACCGACACGAAGAACCGGGACGACGTGGCGTCCTACCTCGACAGGGCGTTGCACGAAGAAGAACTGTCCGCTCGCCTGGCCGAGGCCGGGATTCCCGCCGCCACGTTCGCCGCGGACGCCGCCGCACACTGCGGCGGGATCTGGGTCTACCTGCGGTACGTCCTCGACGAAATCCGGCTGGGTTTGCGCCATCCGGGAGAACTGGACAAGCTTCCGGCCGATTTGCCGTCGTACTACACCGCGCAACTGACCCAGTGGAGCCGGGAGCCGCACTGGCGCGACGGCCTCCTGCCGCTTTTGGCGACCATGGCCGTTGCCGGCGAACCACTGCCGACGGCGACGCTGTCCCGGCTTTCCGGAGTCGGCGAATCCTTGGTCCGGCAATGGTGCCACGCGACGTTGCGGCCGTTCTTGACGGCTTCGGCGCCACTGCCGAGGGCGGATTCGGACTCCACCGGGCACCGGAACTTCGAGATCTACCACGCCAGCCTGCGGGAAGTGCTGACCGGCGCCCGCGCCGGCAGCGCCGAGTCCGAAGAATCCTGGGCGTGGTCCGAGGTGCTCGCACCGGCCGCACTTGCCGCGCACCGCCGCATCGCGGACTGTTCCCTCGACCTGTTCGGCGGCCTCGACCAGGGCCTGCCCGCCTTGGCCGACGACCGGGGTCTCGCCGGCGCCGATCGCGGGTACGCGCTGTCCCACCTGGCCCGCCACCTGGTGGCGGCCGGCGGCTGGAGCGATCTGCACCGGCTGTTGCGGGCCGAGAAGGCGACCGCGGAAGACCAGGCGGTCAACGTCTGGTTCGCCGCACACGACCACTCCGGGATCCTGGACGGTTATCTCGCCGACCTGGCGATCGCGAGGGGCGAGTGCGAGCGGCGGACCGACGAAGCGCTGGCCGCCCGCAGGCCGGCCCCCAGCCTGGCCGAAGAGATGCGCTACCTGCTGATGAGCGCCTCGATCACCAGCCTGACGAACAGCGTGCCGGGTAACTTGCTGGCTTCCCTGCTCGAACACGGCGTGTGGTCCTGGGAACGGGCACTGACGCACGCGCACCGGCTGTCGACGCCACGTGCCCGCGCGGAAGCGCTCGCCGCCATGATCGGCTTCCTGCCGGGCGACCAGCGAGCCGATGCGGTGCACCAGGCCTTCGGCGCAGCCGAGATCATCACCAAGCGGAACGTCCGCGCCCAGATCCTGGCGAGCCTGGCCCCGCACCTGCCACCCGGCCGGCTTGACGAGGCGCTGGCCGCCGCACGAGGCGTCTCCGAAGACAACCTGCGCGCCGAGGTGCTCGCCCGCCTGGTGCCACACGTGCCCGGGGCCCAGCGGCCCGCGGTGATCGCCGAGGCCCTCGAAGCCGCGGGTGCCGCCACGGAATCGATCGCCGTCGGCCTGAAGGTGCTGTCGCTCCTGGCGCCCCACCTGCCTCCCGAGAAAGTGACCGAACTGCTCGGTAAACGTCTGAACAACTCCTGGGATGACGTTCCCCTGGGCGTGACAAGTGAAGCGCTGGCAGCGTTGTGTCCCTATCTTCCCCCGGCGGAACTGTCCTACCTCGTAGAGAACGTTCCGGACACCCAGACCAGACTCGAGCAAGGCATGGCCGCACTGAAACTTTCGGAGGTTTCGGAACACACGGAATGGTCCCTCGGAAGGAAGCTGGCAGCACTGGCGCGATACTTTTCCGCCGGCAAGATGACCGAGGCCCTCACCGCAGCCCTAGCCATTCAGTGGGTTGACCCCCGAGTCGAGGCGCTCATCGGATTGCTGCCGCACTTGACTTCGAGCGCGCAGACTCATGCAGTCGCCGAAGCCCTTGAAGCCACGAAGGCGCTTCAAAGCCAGGACGCACGTATCAATGCCCTTATCCGCCTGGTCCGCCACGCACCGATCAGCCAACGACCCGAAATTCTCACCGAGGCCCTGGAGACCGTCACCAAAATCACTTACAACGACGCGTACGTCAGGGCTTTGGCGAAATTGTCCCCCGGATTGCCCGCGAGCCTACGCGACGAAATCCTGGCCGCGGTCCCGACGGTCGCGGACGAAATCGCCCGGGCCGAGGCGCTGGCCGCCTTGGGACCGCATCTGCCCGACGAACAGCAAGCGGACGCGTTGGCCATGATCGGCGAGATCGGCAACGAGGCGGCGCAGGCTGAAGCACTGACTGCCGTGGCACCCCACCTGTCGGACACGCAACTCACCGAAGCGCTGACCTTCGCCGAATTGATCAGCGATGACAAGGCAAAGGCCCGAGCCTTCGCCGGGCTGGCGCCTCACCTGCCGGAAAGCCGGCTGGCGGAGGCCTGCGACGCGGCCAAGTCGATCACGCACGTCAATGCCCGGGTGCACGCCCTGATCGGGTTGGCTCCCCACCTGCAGCCCGCGCAACTGGAGGCCGCCTTCGCCGCCGTGCGGGCCATCCCCTATCCCGGTGTCCGGGCCCGCGCGCTGGCCGGTCTGGCCGGGCATCTGCCGGCCGAGAATCGACGTACCCTGCTCGCCGAAGCACTGGCCGTGGCGGAAGCCGTTCCGTACGAGAACTCACGCGCCGACACGCTGGCGGCAATGGCTCCCCACCTGGTCGACGACCAGATCGCCCAGGGGTGGGCCATGGTCGAAGCCATGACGGACGGAGACGCGCGGGCGAAGTCCCTGGCGGCGCTCGCCCCGTACCTGTCGCCGGAGCAGCGGCTCACGGCGTTGGAATACGCCCTGGCCACGCCGACCGACGTTGAGCGCGCCGCGGCCCTGACGCTGCTGGCGCCCCACCTGCCGTGCGAGCTGAAGGCCATCTCGCTCGACGCAGCGCTGACTGCCGCACAGGCCATCCACAACAGGGGGCTGCGCGTGCGCAGCTTCGCGCACCTGGCCGAGCACCTGCCGATCACCAGGGTGACCAAGGCACTGGCCGCGGCGGAGTCCGCCTTCACCGAAAGCACCGTCGGCCAGACGCTCGCGGAGCTGTCGCCGCACCTTCCCGCCGGCCAGGTCGTCAAGGCGTTGCACCTCGTCAGGAACTTCACCGACGAGGACCGCCGGGCCCGCGCGCTGGCGGCGATTTCGCCCCACCTCCCGGTGGCGCACCTGGTCTCGGCGGCGCTGGCCGTCCCGTACGGGTTCACGGAACCCCTTCGCCGTCAACTCGAACGAGCAGGCGACGAGCTGAACACGGCTCAGCCGGGTGAATGGGTGACGCTCCTGCGCACGGTATTCCGCACCGTCGACCGGAACGTCTTCCTCACGTTGCTGGATTCGAGCACCGGGACGCTCCGCAGCCTCGCCGGGCCGGACGTGGCCACGCAGCTGGCATCGGCGATCCGGGACACCCACCGCTGGTGGCTGTAGCCGGCTCGGCCTCGCGACAGCTCGTCCGAAGGGGACCGCAGCGAGCAACTCCGGTCCTCAAACCAAAAAACCGCCCGACGTGAGTCAGGCGGTTTGGTTACTGCTGGTACCCCCGATGGGATTCGAACCCACGCTACCGGCGTGAGAGGCCGGCGTCCTAGGCCGCTAGACGACGGGGGCTTAGGATCTTCCCTGGTCTCCCAGGGGCTTTTCTGTTTTTCTTGCTGGAGAGAACCTACCAGAAGCGATTTCCCGCCCGGCAGGGGGGTCACTCTCCGCAGCTGGGGTACCAGGACTCGAACCTAGACTAACTGGACCAGAACCAGTCGTGCTGCCAATTACACCATACCCCAGTGAGGTACTGCTCCGGCTGGGCCGGTTCAGCACCGCACGAGGAGAAATACTAGAGCACGCCGTTCCGGACCGTGAACGCGGGGGTGCCACTGCCCCGCTGGGCCGGGACCCCGATCGTGGCGTACTCCGAAACCAGCAGCTCAGGCAGCTCGGCGAGGCCGGCCACCGTGTGGACGCCCTCCGGGGCACGCTCGCCGATGCGGTCGCGGTCGAGCCAGACCGCGCCCAGGCCCGCGTCGCGGGCGCCGATCGCGTCGGTGTCCAGTTTGTCGCCGACGTGGACCGCCTGCGCCGGGGCGCAGCCCAGGCCCAGGCACACCGTGTGGAACATCACCGGGTCGGGCTTGGCCACGCCGAGCTCGCCGGCGATGGCGACGTGGTCGAAGAACGGCGCCAGGCCCAGGTCGGCGATCTTCTTCCGCTGGTGGACACCCGAGGCGTTCGTCACCGCGGCCAGCATCAGGCCGGCCGCGCGCAGCCACTCCAGGCAGTCGAGGACGTCGTCGAACAGCTGCCACGAGTGGTCGAGCAGCTCCCGGCGACGGCGCTCGAAGGAGCTCACCTGCTCGGCGTCGGCGAGGATGCCGATTTCGGCGAGGAAGCAGTCGGTGCGCCGCTGGTGCATCGTCCGGTAGTCGAGTTCGCCCGCGACGACGAGGGCGACGTGCTCTTCGGTGATGAGGTCCCACAGCGGCCACAGGTCGCCCCGGCCGGTGAGGATGTGGAGGCTCCGGCGGATCGCGGCGGTGCAGTCGATGAGCGTGTCGTCGATGTCCAGGCACACCAGCCGGAGCTCGGGCGGCGCCCAGGGCTCGGACGCCGCCGCGGCGGGCGAGGCGGTTCGCGACGGGGTCCGGGGTGCCAGGGCGAAATCCACCCAGTGAGGCTAGGGCAACCGCCGCGTTCGCGACGCTGCCAAAGAGGTGATTGCCGCTCGCCTGTTCCGGCGCACCTTCTCTACTCCCAGTTGGCGGACCGTCCCCGTTCGGTTATCCGGCCGTACGCGGCCCCGGCGCCGCCCCGTCCGGGAAAGCAATCGATTCCTCGGTGAAACCCCTTGCGGCGCTTGGGAATCCGCTCCGTCCACAAGGGCGCTTCCGCATCCCGCCGCCGGAGTCGGGCGCAGCCGGAACACCTTCGACCAACTGTCGCGTTTGGACGGTTTTCGGCCACCGGACAGGGACGCGGAGGGCGTCGCCCGATCAGCGTATCTCCGGTCACACCCCTTGACGCCGAGGTCGCACGGGTGCATCCTCAAGTTATTCAACAAGCGATGAATAAGGGAGATGATCGAGATGACCGAGCGCACGAGCTGCGTCGTCATCGGTGGCGGGCCGGCCGGGATGGTCACGGGGCTGCTGCTGGCCCGGGCCGGCGTCGAGGTGACGGTGCTGGAGAAGCACGCCGATTTCCTGCGCGACTTCCGCGGGGACACCGTGCACCCGTCGACGCTGACGCTGCTCGACGAGCTGGGCCTCGGCGAGCGGTTCCACGCGTTGCCGCACAGCGAGCTGACCTCGGCGGGCTTCCCCCAGGAGAACGGCGAGCTCATGAAGCTGGCCGACTTCACCCGGCTGAAGGTGGCGCACCCCTACATCGCGATGGTGCCGCAGTGGGACTTCCTCGACCTGCTCGCCGAAAGCGCGCGCAAGGAGCCGACGTTCGTCCAGCGGATGGAGACCGAGTGCACCGGCCTGGTCCGCGAGGACGGCCGGGTCGCCGGCATCACCTACCGCACGAGCGCCGGGGAAACCGGCGAAATCCGCGCCGACCTGGTGATCGCCGCCGACGGCCGCTGGTCGCTGGCCCGCCGTGAGGCCGGCCTGGTGCCTCGGGAGTACGACTGCCCGTTCGACGTCTGGTGGTTCCGGCTCTCGCGTGGCGACGACGAAGCGGGCACCATGCTGCTGCCGAAGATGCGGGACCGCCGCTTCGCGGTGCCGCTCCCCCGGCCGGACTTCTACCAGATCGCCTACCTCGCGCCGAAGGGCGAAGACCTGCGCGCCCACGGCATCGAGGCGTTCCGGGAGAACGTCACGCAGATCTGCCCCGAGTTCACCGACCGGGTGCACGAGCTCGAGACGATGGACGACGTCAAGTTCCTCGACGTGCGGCTCAACCTGCTGCGCAAGTGGCACGTCGACGGGCTGCTGTGCATCGGCGACGCGGCGCACGCGATGTCGCCGATCGGCGGCGTGGGCATCAACCTGGCGGTGCAGGACGCGGTCGCGGCGGCGACGCTGCTGGCCGAGCCGCTGCGCCGGGGCCGTCCGACGGGGGCCGAGCTGGCGAAGGTTCGCTCGCGCCGCCTCGCGCCGACGCTGCTGGTGCAGGGGCTGCAGCGCCTGATGCACCGGACGGTGGTCCGCGGCGTGATGAACGGCAAGCGCAACGGCCCGCCGGAGCCGATGATCAAAGCGTTCGCCCGGTTCCCGCGCCTGTCGTACTTCCCGGCCCGCCTGCTGGGCCTGGGCCTGCGCCCGGAACACGCCCCCGCCTTCGCGCGGCGGGCGATGGAGCCGGTGCGGCGCTGAGGACTCGAAGGCCACCCCGGCCGGGGTGGCCTTCACCGCCAGGAGCGCACGCACCTGGCGGATCGGCTCGGGGTCTAGACGCTCTCGACCGGGTTGGTCAGGGTGCCGATGCCTTCGATGGTGATCGAGACGCTCTGGCCGCCCTCGATCGGGCCGACGCCCTCGGGCGTGCCGGTCAGGATGATGTCGCCGGGCAGCAGCGTCATCACGCCGGAGACGAACTCGACCAGCTCGGGGATCCGGTGGACGAGGCCGGACGTGCGGCCGTCCTGCTTGAGCTCGCCGTCGACCTCGGCCCGCAGGGAGAGGTCGGAGGCGTCGATCGAGGTCTCGATCCACGGGCCGATCGGGCAGAACGTGTCGAAGCCCTTGGCGCGGCCCCACTGGCCGTCGGACTTCTGGAGGTCGCGGGCGCTGACGTCGTTGGCGACCGTGTACCCGAGGATGACGCTCGCCGCGCGGGCGGCCGGGACGTTCTTCACCGGCTGCCCGATGACGATCGCGAGCTCGCCTTCGAAGTCGACGCGGCCGATGCCCGACGGGCGGCGGATGGCCGCGTTGGGCCCGATGATGGTCGTCGACGGCTTGATGAACAGCATCGGCTCGCTGGGCACGTCGTTGCCGAACTCGGCCGCGTGCTTGGCGTAGTTGCGGCCGACGGCGATCACCTTCGACGGCAGGATCGGCGCGAGCAGCCGGACGTCGGCCAGCGGCCACCGCTTGCCGGTGAAGTTCGGCTGGCCGAAGGGGTGCTCGGCGATTTCGAGGACCTGGGCGTCGTCGCCGTCGCCTTCGATCGAGGCGAACGCGACACCACCGGGATGAGCAATTCGGGCTAGGCGCACGCAGCCAGTCTACGTGCGCCCCACCACCGGCCTTCGGGGGTTCCGGGTGGCGGAGCCCCCGGCCCGGGCCGAAGGCCCGGATGTCACGGCGACTCAGGCCGCGGTGGTGCTCTTGTGGACGAGGGCGTCGCACAGCGCCAGCCAGCTGGCCTCGACGATGTTGCCGTGCACGCCCACGGTGGTCCACTCGCGTTCGCCGTCGGTGCTCTCGACCAGCACGCGCGTCACCGCGTCGGTGCCGGGGTGGCCCTGGAGGATGCGCACCTTGTAGTCGGCCAGCTCCACACTGTCCAACCAGGACAGGTGCGGCGACAGCGCCTTCCGCAGGGCGGCGTCGAGCGCGTGCACCGGCCCGATCCCCTCGGCGGTGGCGATGACGCGCTGTCCGCCGACGTGCACCTTGACGGTGGCTTCGGCCATGACCTCGCCGTCCGGGCGGTGGTCGAGGACCACCCGGTAGGACTCGAGCGCGAACGGGGCTTCCGCCGGGACGTCGGCCTCCTGGCGGAGCAGGAGCTCCAGGGAGGCGTCGGCGGCCTCGAAGGACCAGCCCTCCGCCTCGAGGCGCTTGACCTTCGTGATGGCGCTCGTCAGCGCCTCGGGCCGGCCGGCAAGGTCGACCCCGAGCTCACGTCCCTTGAGCTCGAGGCTGGCCCTGCCGGCCATCTCGGTGACCAGTACCCGCATGTCATTGCCGACGGAAGACGGATCGATGTGGTTGTACAGCAACGGATCCACCTTGATCGCGCTCGCGTGCAGTCCCGCCTTGTGAGCGAAAGCCGACGCCCCTACGTAGGCCTGGTGGGTGTAGGGGGCGAGGTTGGCGATTTCGGCAAGGGCATGGGAGACCCGGGTGAGCTCGGCGGCACCTCCGGTCGGGAGGACCTCCATGCCGAGCTTGGTCACCAGGTTTCCCGTCACGGCGAAGAGGTCGGCGTTGCCGGCCCGCTCCCCGTAACCGTTGGCGGTGCACTGGACGTGCGTCACGCCGGCCTGCACCGCGGCGACGGAGTTCGCCACGGCGCAGGAAGTGTCGTCCTGACAGTGGATCCCGAGCCGGAATCCGGTCTTTTCCTTGATCGTCCGCACGGTCTCGGCGAGCCCGAGCGGCAGCTGGCCACCGTTGGTGTCGCAGAGCACGAGGACGTCGGCACCCGCGTGGGCGGCGGCGTCGAGGACCCGGAGCGAGGTCTCGGGGGAATGCGCGTAGCCGTCGAAGAAGTGCTCGGCGTCGAGGAAGACCCGCCGGCCTTCGTTCGTGAGGAACTCGACGGTGTCCTTCACCATCGCGCAGGCCTCGTCGACGTCGACGCGGAGAGCGCGTTCGATGTGGCGGAGGTCGGACTTGGCGACGAGGGTGATGACCGGCGCTTCGCTGTCGAGCAGGGCCCGGACCTGCGGATCGGCGTCGGCGGTGGTGCCGGCCTTGCGCGTCGCCCCGAAGGCGACGAGGGCGGCGTGGCCGAGCTTCAGTTCGCCTTTCGCGGCGCGGGCGAAGAATTCGGTGTCCTTGGGAAGCGCCCCGGGCCAGCCGCCTTCGATGAACCCGACCCCGAGTTCGTCCAGCAGCCGCGCGACGGCGAGCTTGTCCTGGACGGAGTAGGAGATGCCCTCTCGCTGCGCACCGTCGCGCAGGGTGGTGTCGTAGAGGTGGAAGGCGTCGCCGAGCGGGGTATCGGCGGGCTCCTTGCGGGTCACGGTCTTCTCCTAGCGTTCCAAGGCAACAAAAAAACCTCCCGCATGGGTGCGAGAGGTTGCGCGCCGGGTGCTCTTGTGGAGCTATCGTCCGGCGCGCTCGTCGATAATGATCGCGAAGCTGGTCACGGTCGCATCATGCCACAGCGTTCGCGGCCACGTCCAGAACCTGGGCCAAGCTCCCACCATTCGGGAAGCTCGATGCGCATCCTCTCGCCGGGCTCCTGACCTCGATGCCCGGCATCGGCGCCACTGCCGCCACTTCGCCCCCGCTGCGGTTTAACTCCCCCATCAGGCCCCAGACATACCCCACCGCACCCTGGGGGCTGACCCCGGTCCAGTCTATCGCCCCCCCACCGACGGAACCGCCCGAAAAGCCGCTCGACCGCCCACTTCTCCACATCCCGGAAGCGCTGTGGACAAGCCGGGCGACAAGCCGCCGACGAGCCCGTGGACAAGCCGGTCGACGAGCCGGCGGGCAAGCCGGCAGCAGGCACGAAAAAGCCCCGCACCCAGGCAACAGGCGCGGGGCTTCCCCGAATAATCAAGCAGTACGCACGTTCGACGAAACCAGCGCCGCCAGCCGGTCACCGATGGCCTGCGTGGCCCCCGGCGAAGCCTGGTCCCGCGTCGCCAGGTCGAACGCCACCGAAGCCTCGATCCGCCGTGCGGATTCCTTCTGCCCGAGGTGGTCCAGCAGCAGCGCCACCGACAGCACCGCCGCCGTCGGGTCGGCCAGCCCCTGGCCCGCGATGTCCGGCGCCGAACCGTGCACCGGCTCGAACATGCTCGGGTTGCGGCGGGTCATGTCCAGGTTGCCGCTGGCCGCGAGGCCGATGCCGCCGGTCACCGCGGCCGCGAGGTCGGTGATGATGTCGCCGAACAGGTTGTCCGTGACGATCACGTCGAACCGGGACGGGTCCGTCACCAGGTGGATGGTCGCCGCGTCCACATGGGAGTACGCGACCGTCACCTCCGGGTGCTCCAGCGAAACCTCTTCGACGATCCGCGACCAGAGCGACCCGGCGAACGAGAGCACGTTGGTCTTGTGCACGAGCGTCAGGTGCTTGCGCGGCCGGGCCTCGGCGCGGTTGAACGCGTCGGCGACCACGCGGCGAACGCCGAACGCCGTGTTGACGCTGACCTCCGTCGCGATCTCGTGCTCGGTGTCCTTGCGGATCAGGCCGCCGGTGCCCGCGTACGGGCCTTCGGTGCCTTCGCGCACGACGACCATGTCGACGTCGCCCGCGTCGGCCAGCGGTCCCCGGACACCCGGGTACAGCCGCGCCGGGCGCAGGTTGACGTGGTGGTCCATTTCGAACCGCAGGCGCAGCAGCAGGCCGCGCTCCAGGATTCCGCTCGGCACCGACGGGTCACCGACCGCGCCCAGCAGGATCGCGTCGTGCTGACGGAGCTCGCCGAGGACCGATTCGGGGAGCAGCTCGCCCGTCGAGTGCCATCGCGCGGCGCCGAGGTCGTAGTTCGTGATCTCCGCCGTCGGTACTACCTCGCCGAGCACCTTCAGCGCCTCGGAGACCACCTCGGGCCCGATCCCGTCTCCTGGGATCACCGCGAGCCGCATCCACACACCTCCGTCGACCGGACCACCGGCCGCACCGATGGCCCACCGCAACAAAACGCCAGCAGCCGGAAGGTTACCGGCCGTAGACAAACTGCCGTAGCCGCACCACCCTTATGCCGCATCCTCCCGCAGGGTGAGACACCCAATCGGGTGAACAGCAGAGGGGCGTCCCCGGCGGAAATCCCCCGGAGACGCCCCTGGTCCTGCATGAATCGATCTTGCCGGGACCTAGCGGCGACCAGCCCCGATCGGCTGACGCTCGTTCCCCGGCCGGGCGCCCTGCGTCGCGTCCACCTTGACCACGTTGGCCCGGTTGCCCGCGGCGTTGTGGTGCTCGATGGCCAGCAACCCGAGAGCGTTGTCGGCCGCGGCCGACGCCGCGTTCCGCGTGACGACCAGCGCCGTCCCCGGCTTGGCGACGTAGCCCAGCGCGGCGTCGCCCCCACCCTGGACCGCGTAGCCCGGCGCCAGCGCGTCGAACGAAAGCGGCGTGCCGACGTAGTCGATCAGCCCGTTCGTCGTGCCCGGCGCGACGTAGAAACCGCTCACGCCCACCGTGTAGGAGATGCGGTGGCTGTCGGCGTTCGCGTCGATGCCCAGCGCGGCCAGTGAAACCGGCAGCGTGAGCACGTTCGTGTCGAACACGTTGGTGTCGACGTCACCGAGCTGGCCGTTGACCGCCTGGACGTCGACGGTCGGGAAGCCCGGGGTCAGCGCGACCGTGTTGGCCAGGAGCACGTCGGTCGACGTCGCCTTGGTCACGTAGGTCTCGAAGTCCGGCTGCCCGTCCCCGGTCGTGTCGATGTCGACGAACGGCGAGGTGTTGCTGCCGATGTTCGCCCAGTCACCCCAGGTGGACAGGCCGAACGCGAGGATCGCGTTCTCCGGCTCGCCCTGGGCCTTCGCCAGCGGGGCGGTCGAAGCCGCGCCGATGTAGCGGAGGTCGCCGCCCTTGGCCGTCTTGTTCAGCGTGCAGTCGGTGACCACGTCCGCGTCGCACTCGGGCAGCTGCGGGGACTCCGCCTGCAGCTCGAGCACGCTGATCAGCGAGCGGTACTTCTGCGCGCCGGCACCCTGGTCGACGCCCTTGCCGGTCAGGTTCAGCACGGCCTGGGTCGTGTCGGGGGCGAACTTCACCGACGGCGGCGTCGAAATCGTCGAAACCGGCTTCGGTGCGGAGTAGACCGACACCCGCAGCGGCACCGTGGCCCCGCTGGTGGGCGTGAAGGCGACGCGCCCGGAGGCGTCCGCGACGAACTGCCGGGCCAGGCCGGCCTGGGTGGCCTGCATGGTCGGGTCCATGACCTTGCGCAGCGCCTTCGGGTCGGCGATCTTCAGCGTCACCTTGACCTTGGCGGTGCCGCGCGGGGTCAGCTTCACCGACGGCTTGTCCACTGTGTACTCCACACCCGGCAGCGCGTTGACCGCCTGGTAGGCCACGGAGTACTCGGCGGGCGTGACGCCCTTGTTGACGAGCTTGATCGTCTTCGACAGCGTCACCGGACCGGACGCCTCGACCGTGCCGAAGCTGACGCTCACCGCGCCCGGGTCGTCGACGACGTAGGCGAGCACCTGGTTGTCGAGCGCCGCCTTGGCGTCGATCCGGCCGCTGCCGACGCGCTGCGGCGCGTAGGTGTGGCCCGCGCCGTCGCCGACGTCGTGGCCGGCGGTGTCGATGACCGAGGCCTTGACCTCCTCGACCGACCAGTCCGGGTGCGACTGGCGGACGAGCGCGGTGATGCCCGCGGTGTGCGGGGCGGCCATCGACGTGCCCGAGAGCACGGTCCGGCCGTTGCCGCTGCCGCGGAACGCCGAGGTGATCGTGTCACCCGGCGCGGCGACGTCCGGCTTGAGCGCCGGGCCGCGGGTGCCGCGCGAGGTGAACGAGCTCGGGGTGTCCACGATCGTCTTGTCGTAGGTCTGGATCGAGGCGCGGCCGGCGCCGAAGAGCCGGACCTGCAGCGTGCCCGCGGTGAGCGCCGCGCGCAGCGTCTTCGTCGCGGACCCGGTGAACTGGAACATCGGGATCGCCGCGTTGCCCGCGATACCCGCGCTGAAGTGCTCCAAAGTGGACGAAAGCAGCGCGCCCTTCGCCCCGGCGGCCTGCGCGTTGTTGGCGCGGGCAGCCGAACCGCAGGTGCGGGTCGAGTCGTTGTCGTCCCACTCCAGCCAGACGAACTTGCCGGCCGCCTTCGCCTTGTCCTCGGCGGAGTACGGCGCGCAGCCCGCGCTGTTCGCGGCGGACAACGCGACGACCGGCGCGGCCAGGTCCAGGGTGTCGTAGCCGGTGTAGTTCTGGCTGTACTGCCCGGTCTTCTGGCCCGCCGCGGTCGCAGGCGCCTTGACTTCGGCGGCGTCACGGAGGATGCCCGCGTCACGCGTGCTGGCGACGGTGAGCGCCTCGGGGGTGTTGCCCGGGGAGCCGGCGATGTCGTTGATGTCGCCGCCGTTGCCCGCGGAGATCACCGGCAGCACGTTGTTCGCGGCGAGCTTGCGCACGAACAGCGAGTCCGGGTCGTCCGGCGCGCCGAAGTCGGAGCCGAGCGAGAGGTTGACGATGTCGAGGTGGTCGGTGAAGTCGCCGTCGCCGTCCGGGTCGAGCGCCCAGTCCAGGGCCTGCGAGGTGACGTTCGTCGAGCCCGTGCAGCCGAACACCTTGATCGCGTAGAGCAGCGACTTCGGTGCCGTGCCCGGGCCGATCTGCATCGCGTCGACCTTCTTGGCGTCCAGCTTCTTGTAGTCGCCCTTGAAGGTCTTGCCGTCGGCGGTGACGCCGAAGCCGCCGATGGTGCCGGCGACGTGCGTGCCGTGCTCACCGCAGGCGAGCGGGTTCGGGTCCGGCTTCGGGGTGGTCTTGCCGGCCGTCGCGGCGTCGTAGTCGTCGCCGACGAGGTCGGTGCCGCCGACGACCTTGGCGCTCGGGAAGAGCGGGGTCGGCTTGGTGCTGTCGACGCCCTTGTAAGCGGCCTGCGTGCCCGGGCCGCCGAAGTCGGCGTGGGTGTAGTCGATGCCGTCGTCGATGACGCCGACGCGGACCCCGTCGCCGAACTTGCCGGTCTGCTGCCAGGCGGCGAGGGTGTTGGTCAGCTGCTCGGCGCTGGCGTTGGTGCGCGTCTTCGGCACGACCGTGCGCACCGCGACGACGTCCGCCCGCTTCGCGACCTCGCGCAGCTTCGCGGCGTCGGCGGTGACGACCACGCCGGGAACGGCGTTGGCGGTCTGGGTGACGACCTGCGGCTGGGCGTTGCCCGCACGCAGCTGGCCGAGGACGGAGTCCACGGCGGCCGCGGTGTCGGCCTTGGCGGCGCGAGCGGCCCGCTTGGCCTGCTCCTTGCCCTGCGGCTGCGTGGCGGTGAACGCGTCGACGGCGGGCTTCTTGGCCAGCTCGACGAACGCGGTGACCCGGCCCTGCGCGGCCCCCAGGCGCGGCGACAGCTTCCCCTGCAGCT
This sequence comes from Amycolatopsis sp. NPDC024027, assembly GCF_040638975.1. Taxonomy (NCBI): domain Bacteria; kingdom Bacillati; phylum Actinomycetota; class Actinomycetes; order Pseudonocardiales; family Pseudonocardiaceae; genus Amycolatopsis; species Amycolatopsis sp. NPDC024027. The sequence continues at coordinate 190,884 of NZ_JBEZYY010000004.1, read as the reverse complement.
TCGCGTCGTCGATCTTGGCGGGTGCGACGCCGTCGGCGAGTGGAGCATCAGCTGCGCTCGCGACCGGCGCCCCGAGCGCGGCCGCCAGAACGACGGCGAAGGCCGCCGTCGTGGCGCGCGCGGGGAGGCGGGATCTGCTCATGAGTCGGCCCCTTACTCGAGGTCTGGACCCGAACCTGCCTGCCGCTCCTGACACCCCCGACGGTGAAGCGCGGCACAGCGCCGTGCCCTCGACGACGCGTGGTTCAACCTCGCGGGGAGAACCTAATGCCCCAAAACACCTACTTACGTAGGCAAAGGACTCCGTTACGTGAATGTGATTGCGCACGAAGGCCCCCTGCCGGGTGACAGGGGGCCTTCGAAAGGGTTACGTCAGTTGAAGTCCACCGCACGGATCGTGTGCGCCCCGACCGAAGCCCCGATCGGCTCCAGCAGGTGTGCGTCGATGTGGCGGTCGACGCGCAGCAGCATCACCGCGTCCGAGCCGTCCGTCGTCTGGCTGATCTGCGCGGCCTCGATGTTGATGCCCGCCTCGCCCAGCAGCGTCCCGACCCGGCCCATCACGCCCGGGCGGTCCGGGTACTCGACCAGCAGCACGGTGCCCTCGGCCCGCAGGTCGAACCCGCGGCCGTTGACCTCGACCAGCTTCTCGACCTCGTCCAGGCCGGTGACCGAACCGGACACGCTCAGCACCGCGCCGTCGGCGTGCACCGCGCGGACGGTGACCAGGCTGCGGAACTTGGGGCTCTCCGGCTCCGTCTCCAGCTCGACCTGCACGCCCAGCTTCTCCGCCAGCTGCGGCGCGTTGACGAACGTGACCTGGTCCTCGACCACGCCGGTGAACACCCCGCGCAGCGCCGCCAGCTGCAGCACGCCGGTGTCCTCGTTGGAGATCTCGCCCTTGACCTGGACGGTCACCGACGTCGGCGACGTCGGGTTGAGCGCCGTCAGCAGCTGGCCGAGCTTCTGGACCAGCGAAAGGTACGGACGGACGTGCTCGCCGACGGCCCCGCCGCCGGAGACGTTCACCGCGTCCGGCACGAAGTCGCCGCGCAGGGCCAGCAGCACCGACTTCGCGACGTCGGTGCCCGCGCGGTCCTGCGCCTCGGCCGTGGAGGCGCCCAGGTGCGGCGTCACGACGACGTTCTCCAGCTCGAACAGCGGGCTGGACGTGGTCGGCTCGCTGACGAAGACGTCGACACCGGCGCCGCCCACGTGGCCCGAGCGCAGCGCGTCGGCCAGGTCTTCTTCGACGATGAGCCCGCCGCGGGCGGCGTTCACGATGATGACGCCCGGCTTGGTCTTCTTCAGCGCCTCGGCGTCGATGAGGCCCTTGGTCTCCGGCGTCTTCGGCAGGTGGATGGAGATGGCGTCGGCGCGGGTCAGCAGCTCGTCGAGGGTGACGAGCTCGATGCCGAGCTGCGCGGCGCGGGCGGCCGAGACGTAGGGGTCGTAGGCGATGAGGTGCGTGTCGAAGGCGGCGAGGCGCTGCGCGAACAGCTGCCCGATCTTGCCGAGGCCGACCACACCGACGGTCTTGCCCTGCAGCTCGACGCCGGAGAACGAGCTGCGCTTCCACTCGCCGCCGCGGAGGCTCTGGTCGGCGGCCGGGACGCGGCGCGCGACCGACAGCAGCAGGGCGACGGCGTGCTCGGCGGCGGAGACGATGTTCGACGTCGGCGCGTTGACGACCAGGACCCCGCGCTCGGTCGCGGCGGGCACCTCGACGTTGTCGAGGCCGACGCCGGCGCGGGCGACGACCTTGAGCTGCGTGGTGGCCGCGAAGACCTCGGCGTTCACCTGGGTGGCGGAGCGGACCAGGAGCGCGTCGGCGCTCTTCACCGCCTCGAGCAGCGCGGACCGGTCCGTGCCGTCGACGTGCCGGACCTCCACCTCGTCACCGAAGACACTCAGCACGGAGGGGGCGAGCTTTTCCGCGATGAGGACGACGGGCTTGCTGGGCTTGCTCACGATACGGCTCCCACTATCTGGTCATTTCCAGGACGCTCGGTGTCGACAAACGGTCTAAGCACGTCGTTGTGCCCCGGTCGAGCCGGAGTTTAACGCGCGGGCCGGACCTGTGGCGTCGTCTGGTGTTAACTCGCCCGCAATCCCTCGAAAACAAGAGCCAGCAGCCGCTGCATGCCCCCTTGGCCCGGCAGGTGCCCGCCCGCCCAGGATGCCGCGTGCAGCAACAGAAGCAGCTCCTGCGCCGTGACGTCCTCGCGGAGTTCGCCCGCGCGCTTCGCGCGTTCCACTAGCTGGGAACCGACCTCGCGCATGGCGTGGCACGATTCGTACAACCGGGACGTTTCGTCGTTCAGCGCGTCCGCGGTGAGCTCGACCAGGCCGCGGAAGGTGCCGGTGGCGTCCCCGAGCCCGGTGAGCCAGGACTGCAGGGCGTTCAGCGGCTCGGGGTGGGTGAGCAGTTCGCGGGCCCGCTGGGCCTGGGCGTCGAACCGGGCGCGCAGGAGCGTCTCGAGCAGCGCGTCCCGGGTCGGGAAGTGCCGGTAGAGCGTGCCGATGCCGACGCCGGCGCGGCGCGCGATGTCCTCCAGGGACGCCTCGACGCCGTGTTCGGCGAAGGCGCGTTGGGCCTCTTCGAGGAGGCGCTCGTAATTGCGGCGGGCGTCCGCGCGCATCGGTTTCACGTCGGTCATCGCACTCCCGACCATACCGGCTAGCCAATCGGAGGCCGCCTCCGTATATTAACCGGAGGCAGCCTCAGCTTACTGGAGGGATCGAGGATGACCCTGATCGAAGACACGCGGGCCCGGCTCGGCGCGATCGGCGCCTGGTTGCCGAGCGCGCCCATGGCCCCACCCCCGGACGTCGAACGCACGGCGACGCGGCGGCTCGCCGAAGCCGGCTACCGCTCGGTGTGGAGCGGCGAAGGACCCGGCACCCGAGAGGTGTTCGCCCACTTCGGCGACCTGCTCGCCTCGGTGCCGGACGTCGTGCTCGGCACCGGCATCGCGAACGCCTGGCTGCGCCGCGGCGTGACCGCCGAGAAGGGCGGGGCGACGCTCGCCCAGGCCCACCCCGGCCGGTTCGTGCTCGGCGTCGGCATCGGGCACGCGTTCCAGGCCACGAAGCTCGGCGAGGAGTACCGGCCGATCGACCGGATGCGCGCCTACCTGGCGGACATGGACGCCGCCGCGGCGGAAAACCCCGCACCGGTCGCGTTCCCGCGCGTGCTGGCCGCGGTCGGGCCGAAAATGCTGGAGCTGGCGCGCGAAGGTGCCGACGGTGCGCACCCGTTCGCCCAGCCGGTCTCGCACACGCCCTACGCCCGCAAGATCCTGGGGCCGGACAAGCTGCTGATCCCCCATCAGACCGTGCTGCTCGGGAGCCGCGAGGACGCCCGGGCGAGCGTTCGGCGCAGCGTGGCGATGTCCCGGGAGCACCACGTGAAGGCGTATCTCGCGGGCTGGAAACGCCTCGGCTACACCGATGCCGACATCGACGGCCCGAGCGACCGGTTCGTCGACGACCTCGTCCTGTGGGGCGACGCCGGGACCATCGCGAAACGTCTGGACGAGTTGCTCGACGCGGGCGCGGACCACGTGCTGCTGACGCCGTCCGCTCCCGATTTCGGGTCCGTTGTGGACATTCTGGTCGAACTGGCCCCGGAGGTGACCCGATGAGCGTCGGGATCTGGCGGTTCTTCGACGGCGCCCCGATCGGCGCGGTCCGCGAAACGGCCGCCGAGGTGGAGGAACTCGGCTTCGACGCGCTCTGGTTCGGCGAGTACGCCGGCCGGGACGCGTTCACGCAGGCCGCCCTGCTCCTGGCGGCGACGTCCCGGCTCACCGTGGCCACCGGGATCGCGCGGTTCGACCGCCGCGCCCCGATCACGGCGGAGGCGGCGACCCGGGCGCTCGGCGAGGCCCACCCCGGCCGGTTCGTCGTCGGTCTCGGCGGCCACTTCCCGGGCGCACGGCCGATTTCGGCGATGCGCGAGTACCTCACCGGGATGGACGAGGCCGAGCTGCCCGCCCTGCCACCGCCGTCGCCGCGGCCCCGGCGGCTGATCGCCGCGCTCGGCCCCCGGGCGCTCGACCTGGCGGCCGAACGCGCGGACGGCGCGCACCCGTACTTCGTCCCGCCGGAGCACACCGCGCTCGCGCGGGAGCGGCTCGGTCCGGGCAAGTACCTGGCGGTCGAGCAGGCGGTGATCCTCGACGCCCCGCCGGAGGCCGCCCGCGAAGCGGCGCGCGAGCACGTGGGCCTGTACGTCCGGCAGGCACCGCACCACCAGGCGAACCTGCGCCGGCTCGGCTTCACCGACGCCGACCTCGCCGACGGCGGCAGCGATCGCCTGGTCGACGCCATCGTCGCCACCGGCGAGCAGGCGGCCGCGGCCCGGATCCAGGCCCACCTCGACGCGGGTGCCGACCACGTCTGCGTCCAGGTCGTGGCCCGCACGGAGAAGTCCTACCGCCTCCTGGCCGACCTCCGCCCCTGACCTGGCCGGACGACACGCGTACCGGCACGGACCACACGCGCACCCGGATGGACGACACGAAGACCGGCGCCCGCACGCCGTGTCCTCCGGCTGCGTACGCGTGTCGTCCGCCCAGGTACGCGTGTCGTCCATCGGGGTACGCGTGTCGTCCGTCGGGGTAGGGTGGCGGGGCGCGGTGCGGGCCGCGCCCCGTCCGCGGAAAGGGCCGAGCCCACCCCCGCTTCACCGCACCACCAGCTCCGCACCTTCTTCCTGCCCGGTGCCGGCGGACCACGGGCGACGAGGGAAGGAGGCACCATGGGCACGCTGCCCGCGAAACCCAGCCTGGACCAGTTGCGCAAGCGCGCGAAGGACCTCGCGCGCGCCGAAGGCGTCAAACTCGCCGAAGCGCAGTTCCGCATCGCGAGGGACCACGGGTTCCCGAGCTGGCCGAAGCTGCAGGCCTACGTCCGGCGCGTCACCGAGCACGGGGACACCCTGCAGCACCCGTACCACCAGGACGTCGGCTACTACGCCGAGCGCGCACTCGGTCTGCTCGCCTCGGCCGAGGACGACACGCCCGGCGCGAAGGAGCCGTTCGCCCGCTGGAACCAGCCACTCACCCGCGACGGCGCCCGCACGGTCGTCGCTCGCGAGCACGGTTTCGGTTCCTGGAAAGCACTTCGCGACCACGTAAAGTCTCTTGTGGACAGTGGTGAGCCGTTCGCCCGCGCGTACCGGGCGATCGAGGCGCGGGATCCCGAGCGGCTCGAAACGCTGCTAGGCGAGTTCCCCGGCCTCGTCGACGCCCGCGGCACCAACGGCAACGACCTGCTCGGGATGGCCGGCGCGACGCACGACGAGCGGCTCAGCCGGATCCTCCTCGACCACGGCGCCGATCCGGCCCGCGGCAACGTCCACGGCTGGACACCCCTGCACCAAGCCGCATACAGCAACCTGCCGCTCCTGCTCGACCTGCTCCTGCGGCACGGCGCGCCCGTCGATGTCCCGGCCCGCGGCGACGGCGGCACACCCCTGGTCGTCGCCCTGTTCTGGGGCCACCGCGAAGCCGCGGAGACCTTGGCCGCGCACAGCCGCGCACCGGGCAACCTGCGCGTCGCGGCCGGGCTCGGCGACATCGACGCCATCGACGAACTCCTGACCTCGGGCCGCGGCGGCGCCCGCCGCGGTTTCTACCGCCCCCACAGCGGTTTCCCCCGCTGGCAGCCGGCGGACGACCCCGCCGAAGTCAGGAACGAAGCCCTCGCCTGGGCGGCCCGCAACAACCGCGTCGACGCCCTGAGAACGCTCGTCGCCCGAAGCGCCGAGGTGGACGCCGACGTCTACCGCGGCACCGCGCTGGCCTGGGCGGCGGCGCAGGGCAGGCTCGACGCCGTCCGGACGCTGCTCGACCTCGGCGCCGACGTGAACTTCCGCGGCACGTTCGGCGGCCCGAACCACGGCGAGGGCGTCACGGCCCTGCACCTGGCCGCGCAGTCCGGGCACCTCGACGTGCTCCGCGCCCTCGTCGAAAACGGCGCCGACCTCGGCGCGCGGGACGCCATCTGGGATGCCACGCCGGAGAAGTGGGCGGAGGTCGGCGAGCACCCGGCCGCCCGGGACCTCCTCCGAACCCGGTAGACAACCGGAGTCTGCAGTCCGTATCGTCGCAGGCGGACTACAGACTCCGTTTTACCTTCTGGGAGGATCCATGACCACACCCCGCGACGTCTTCGACGCGTTGTCCGACGGGATCAGCGAAGGCCGCTTCAGCGAGCTTTCCGCGCTCTACGCCGAAGACACCGTCGTCGAACATCCCCAAGCGGTCCCGCGCCCGACGCGCCTCCACGGCCGCGCCGCGGTCCACGAGCGCTTCACCGGCGTCCTCGCCGGGGCCCTGCGGCTCAAGCGCAAGAACGTCGTCGTCCACGAGACGACGGACCCCGAGATGATCGTCGCCGAATACGACTACGACGCCGAGTCGGCCGAAACCGGCCGGACGATCTCCACGGCCAACATCCAGGTGCTGCGGGTCCGCGACGGCCTGATCGTCCATTCCCGCGACTACCACGACTACCTGCGGCTCGCGGTCATCCGCGACGGCGTCGACCAGCTCGTCAAGGCGTACGAACAGGCTCCGCCGCGTGAGCTGTCACCGGCCGCCTCGCCGACCTCGGGCACGGTGTTCGAACAGCTCGTCCACGGCGTCGCGGGCAAGCGCTGGGCTGAACTGCCGGACCTGTACGCCGAGCAAACCCACGTGACGCACCCGTTCCTGCCGGGCGCGCCGGTGCTGCGGACGCGTGACGAGCTGCGAAAGCACTTCGCGGCGGCCGAGGACCTCGGCGTCGACTTCGAGGTCGCGGATCTGGTGACCTACCAGGGCACCGACCCGGAGGTGCTGATCGGGGAGTTCGCTTACCAAGGCGACCTCGGTGGCGGACGGGTGCGGATCGCGAACATCTTCGCCATGCGCGTCCGCGACGGCCTGGTCGTCGAATCCCGCGACTACGGCGACCACCTCGGCGTCGCGGGCGACACCGGGCGGATCCCCGAGCTGGCGGCGAAGGTCTAAGCCTCCGCGGCGAGGTCCTCGGGCAGGTCGAACTCGCCGTCGCGGACGCCCTTCACGAACGCGTCCCACTCCCCCGGCGTGAAGACGAGGATCACCCCGTCCGGCTTCGCCGACTGGCGCATCGCCGTGTAGGTGACACCGTCGGTGTGCTCGATGAACGCGTACTCGACGCAGTCGTCGAGGGTGACGCCTTCGGGCTCGGCCCGGATCCACTCGGCCTTGGTGAAGTCGAGGTGGTGCCGGATGTGCGCCTTGTCGTCGACCGGCTGATCACTCATGTCTCCAGCGTAGCGAAACGACCACCGAACGCACTGAAGGGGACGCCCGGCACCGGGCGTCCCCTTCAGCGTCTAACCCGGAAAGATCAGGCAGTCTCGGTGATCGGCCGGTCCACCCACGACATCAGGTCGCGCAGCTTCTTGCCGGTCGCCTCGATCGGGTGCTGGTTGCCCTGCTCCTCGAGCTTGGTGAAGTTCGGCCGGCCGGCCTCGTCCTCGGCGACCCATTCGCGGGCGAACGTGCCGTCCTGGATCTCGCCGAGGATCTTCTTCATCTCTTCCTTGACCGCCGGCGAGATGACGCGCGGGCCGCGGGTCAGGTCGCCGTACTCGGCGGTGTCGGAGATCGAGTAGCGCTGGCGCGCGATGCCGCCCTCGTACATGAGGTCGACGATCAGCTTCAGCTCGTGCAGCACCTCGAAGTAGGCGATCTCCGGGGCGTAGCCGGCCTCGGTGAGCACCTCGAACCCGGTCTGCACCAGCGCGGACGCGCCACCGCAGAGCACGGCCTGCTCGCCGAAGAGGTCGGTCTCGGTCTCCTCGGTGAACGTCGTCTTGATGACACCGGCGCGGGCGCCACCGATGGCGGCCGCGTAGGAGAGGGCGAGCGCCTGGGCGTTGCCGGAGGCGTCCTGCTCCACGGCGATGAGCGCCGGGACGCCCTTGCCGTCGACGAACTGGCGGCGGACCAGGTGGCCCGGGCCCTTCGGGGCGACCATCGCGACGTCGACGTTCGCCGGCGGCTTGATCAGGTCGTAGCGGATGTTGAAGCCGTGCCCGAAGAACAGCGCGTCGCCGTCCTTGAGGTTCGGCGCGATGTCCTGCTCGTAGATGTGGCGCTGCTTGGTGTCCGGCGCCAGGATCATGATCAGGTCGGCTTCGGCCGACGCCTCGGCCGGGGTGAGCACGCGCAGGCCCTGCTCCTCGGCCTTCGCCCGCGACTTGGACCCCTCGGGCAGGCCGATGCGGACGTCGACGCCGGAGTCGCGCAGGCTCAGCGAGTGGGCGTGGCCCTGGCTGCCGTAGCCGATGACAGCGACCTTGCGCCCCTGGATGATCGAGAGGTCGGCGTCGTCGTCGTAGAAGATTTCCACTGCCATGGGGGTTACTGCTTCCTTTCCTGACTTACAAAGTTTTCAACGCGGCGATGTCGCGGTGATCGAACGGGCGCCGCGACCCACCGCGACCATGCCGGACTGGACCAGCTCGCGGATGCCATAGGGCTCCAGCATCCGCAGCAGGGCGCCGATCTTGTCCGACGTCCCGGTCGCCTCGACGGTGAGCGCCTCCGGGGACACGTCCACCACCTTCGCACGGAAGAGCTGGACGGTTTCGAGGACCTGGCTGCGCACGGTGTTGTCGGCGCGAACCTTCACCAGCAGCAGTTCGCGCTGCACGGCGGTCGACTGTTCCAGCTCGACGATCTTGATCACGTTGATCAGCTTGTTGAGCTGCTTCGTCACCTGTTCGAGCGGTAGCTCTTCCACGGCGACCACGATCGTCATGCGGGACACCTCGGGGTTTTCCGTGGGCCCGACGGCGAGGGACTCGATGTTGAAACCGCGCCGGGAGAACAGGCCCGAGACGCGCGCGAGCACACCGGGCTTGTTCTCGACCAGGACACTCAACGTGTGGACGCTCATCTCAGCGCTCACCTTCTCCAGCGGCTTCCGCGGCGGCCTCGGTCGTCTCGACCGAAACCTCGTCGTCGTCGAACAGCGGCCGGATGCCCCGGACCGCCATGATCTCGTCGTTGCCGGTGCCGGCCGCGACCATCGGCCACACCTGCGCATCCTTCCCCACGACGAAGTCGATCACGACGGGGCGGTCGTTGATTTCCATCGCGCGGCGGATGGTGGCGTCGACGTCTTCCTTCGTCTCGCACCGCAGGCCGGCGCACCCCAGCGCCTCGGCCAGCAGGACGAAGTCCGGGATGCGGTGCTTGTGCGTCCCGAGGTCGGTGTTGGAGTACCGCTCCGAGTAGAAGAGGTTCTGCCACTGGCGGACCATGCCCAGGTTGCCGTTGTTGATGACGGCGACCTTGATCGGCGCGCCCTCGATGGCGCAGGTGGCCAGTTCCTGGTTGGTCATCTGGAAGCAGCCGTCGCCGTCGATCGCCCACACCTGCGTGTCCGGGACGCCGAACTGCGCGCCCATCGCGGCGGGCACCGCGTAGCCCATGGTGCCGAGGCCGCCGGAGTTGATCCAGGTGCGCGGGTTCTCGTACTTGACGAACTGCGCGGCCCACATCTGGTGCTGGCCGACACCCGCGGCGTAGACGGCGTCCGGGCCGACGATCTGCCCGATCCGCTCGATGACGTACTGCGGCGACAGCGAACCGTCGTCGGGCCACTCGTAGCCGGCCGGGTAGTTCTCGCGCCAGTCGTCGGCCTGGGTCCACCAGTCGGCCAGGTCCGGCTGGCCGCTGTGGTCGAACTCCGCCTTCACGGCGGTGATGAGCTCGCCGATGATCTCCTTGCAGTCGCCCACGATCGGGACGTCGGCCTTGCGGTTCTTGGAGATCTCGGCCGGGTCGATGTCGGCGTGCACGACCGCGGCGTCCGGCGCGAACGAGGACAGCTGGCCGGTGACCCGGTCGTCGAACCGGGCGCCGAGCGCGATCAGCAGGTCGGCGCGCTGCATGGCGGCGACCGCGGCGACCGTGCCGTGCATGCCCGGCATGCCGAGGTGCTGCGGGTGCGAGTCGGGGAACGCGCCGCGCGCCATCAGCGTGGTGACGACGGGGATGTTCGTCAGCTCGGCGAGCTGCTTCAGCTGCTCGTGCGCCTCGGCCTTGATGACGCCACCGCCGACGTAGAGCACCGGGCGTCGCGCCTTCGCGATCAGCTTCGCGGCTTCGCGGACCTGCTTGCCGTGCGGGCGCAGCGTGGGGCGGTAGCCCGGCAGCCGCAGCTCGGTCGGCCAGGAGAACGAGGTCATCTCCTGCAGCACGTCCTTGGGGATGTCCACCAGGACCGGGCCGGGCCGGCCGGTGCTCGCCAGGTGGAACGCCTCGGCGATGGTCCGCGGGATGTCCGCGGGGTCCGTCACGAGGAAGTTGTGCTTGGTGATCGGCATGGTGATGCCGCAGATGTCGGCTTCCTGGAACGCGTCGGTGCCGATCAGCGCGCGGGACTGCTGGCCGGTGATGGCCACGACCGGGACCGAGTCCATGTTCGCGTCGGCGAGCGGGGTGACCAGGTTGGTCGCGCCCGGGCCCGAGGTGGCCATGCAGACGCCGACCTTGCCGGTGGCTTGGGCGTACCCGGTGGCCGCGTGGCCGGCGCCCTGTTCGTGGCGGACCAGGACGTGGCGGACCTTCGTCGAATCGAGGAGCGGGTCGTAGGCGGGCAGGATGGTGCCGCCCGGGATCCCGAAGACCACCTCGGCGCCGACCGCCTCGAGCGAGCGCACGAGGGACTGGGCGCCGGTGACGCGCACCGGCGTTCCCGCCGGTGGCGCCGGCTTCGGACGTGCTCCGGGCGTTCCGGGCGTCGGCCCGGGCTTCGCGTCGCTGCGCGACGTCGCACTGGTCATCGGATCTGCCTCGTGGGTCTCGGTGTCACTCGTTCGGGTCGGTTTTGTGCGGTGGGGCCAGGAATCTCTTCCCTTGGGCAACAAAAAACCCTCGCCGACCGTAAGGTCGCACGAGGGTTCGCGCGTCGACGCAGCGGAAAGTCTTCCCTAAGCGTCGACGCGCTTGGGAAGTACGAGGCCGGTCAGCGGTGTCACGGCGATGACGCTAGACCGAACGCCATGCGGGTGTCAACTCTGCGGGATGGAGAGTCCGCATGGTGGACGCCTGCGCGGCGCACGTCACGCGCGCGCCACCCGGGTTCGGGCCGGGTGTGCGCGCGGTGCACCATTTCCGTGTGGCCGAAAAACAGCAGGACGAAGGCCGGAAGGCCGTCTTCCGCGTCCCCCGCACGTCCTTCATGGCGATCGCCCTCCTGACGATCTGCGTGACGCCGATCGCGCTCGGGGAGATCCCGTACCTGCAGTGGCTCTACATCTTCCCGATCGCGCTGGCGGTGTTCGTGGTCCGCCACCGCACGATCGCGACGCGCTCGGGACTGGCGGTCCGCACGATGTTCGGCCACCGCGACATCCCGTGGTCGGCGTTGAAGGGGCTCGCGATCACGAAGAAGTCGCGGGTGCAGGCGGTGCTGCACGACGACACGAAGGTGCCGCTGCCGACCGTGCGGACCCGGCACCTGCCGGTGCTGTCGCTGGTGAGCGAGGGGCTGGTCGCCGACCCGAGCGGGGTGCTGGAGACCGGCGACATCAAGCCCGGGACGTCCGAGCCGTCGGCCAAGGAGTAGCCCGGTCCCACCCTCGGCGGACCGGCTTCGCCCGGCAGCGTAAATTGGTCCTACCAGTTTCGCCGGCCACCCTTTGACCTGGGAGTTCCCGTGCCGCCTCTCCGTTCCCGGACCACCACCCACGGCCGCAACGCGGCGGGCGCGCGCTCGCTCTGGCGCGCCACCGGCATGACCGACAGCGACTTCGGCAAGCCGATCGTGGCGATCGCCAACTCCTACACCCAGTTCGTGCCCGGCCACGTGCACTTGAAGGACCTCGGCGAGATCGTCGCGGGCGCGGTCAAGGAAGCCGGCGGCGTCGCGCGCGAGTTCCACACCATCGCCGTCGACGACGGCATCGCCATGGGCCACTCCGGCATGCTCTACTCGCTGCCCTCGCGCGAGATCATCGCCGACTCGGTGGAGTACATGGTCAACGCGCACCAGGCCGACGCCCTGGTGTGCATCTCCAACTGCGACAAGATCACCCCGGGCATGCTGAACGCCGCGATGCGGCTGAACATCCCGGTGGTGTTCGTCTCCGGCGGCCCGATGGAGGCCGGCAAGGCCGTCGTCGTGGGCGGCGTCGCGCAGGCCCCGACCGACCTGATCACCGCGATCGCGGCGTCGGCGAGCACCGAGGTCGACGACGACGGGCTCGACATCGTCGAGCGCTCGGCCTGTCCGACCTGCGGCTCGTGCTCCGGCATGTTCACCGCGAACTCGATGAACTGCCTGACCGAAGCGCTGGGCCTTTCGCTGCCGGGCAACGGCTCGACGCTGGCGACGCACGCCGCGCGCCGCGCGCTGTTCGAGGAGGCCGGCCGGACCGTCGTCGAGCTGTGCCGCCGCTGGTACGAGGAGGACGACGCCTCGGTCCTGCCGCGCTCGATCGCGTCGAAGGCGGCGTTCGAGAACGCGATGGCGCTGGACATGGCCATGGGCGGTTCGACGAACACGGTGCTGCACATCCTCGCGGCCGCCCAGGAGGGCGAGGTCGACTTCACGATCGCCGACATCGACGCGATCGGCCGCCGCGTGCCGTGCCTGTCGAAGGTGGCGCCGAACTCCGACTACCACATGGAAGACGTCCACCGGGCGGGCGGCATCCCGGCCATCCTCGGCGAGCTGTACCGCGGCGGGCTGCTCAACACCGACGTGTGGTCGGTCCACTCACGCGATCTGGACTCGTGGCTCGGCTCCTGGGACATCCGCGCTGCTTCCCCTTCGTCCACGGCGGTCGAGCTCTTCCACGCGGCGCCGGGCGGGGTCCGCACGACGCAGGCGTTCTCGACTTCGAACCGCTGGTCGTCGTTGGACACGGACGCGGCAGGCGGCTGCATCCGCGACGTCGAGCACGCGTACACGAAGGACGGCGGCCTGGCGATCCTGCGCGGCAACCTCGCGGAGAACGGCGCGGTGATCAAGGCGGCGGGCATCGACGAGGACCTGTGGCACTTCGAGGGCCCGGCGCGGGTGCTGGAGAGCCAGGAGGAAGCGGTGTCGGCGATCTTGAAGAAGGAGATCCAGCCGGGCGAGGTCCTGGTGATCCGCTACGAGGGCCCGGCGGGCGGCCCCGGCATGCAGGAGATGCTGCACCCGACGGCGTTCCTCAAGGGCTCGGGCCTGGGCAAGAAGTGCGCCCTGATCACGGACGGCCGGTTTTCCGGCGGGTCCTCGGGCATTTCGGTGGGCCACATCTCCCCCGAGGCGGCGGCGGGCGGCCTGATCGGCCTGGTGGAGAACGGCGACCGCATCCTGCTGGACATCCACGAGCGCCGGCTCGATCTGCTGGTCGACGATTCGGTGCTGGCGGAGCGCCGGGCGAAGATGGAGGCGTCCGAGCGGCCGTGGCAGCCGAAGGACCGCCAGCGCCCGGTGACGGCGGCTTTGCGCGCATACGCCCGGATGGCGACGTCGGCGGACACGGGCGCGGTCCGCGACGTGAACAAGTAGTCCCGGATCGAACCAGAGAAGGCCGTCCCGCTGCGCCGGGGCGGCCTTCCGGCGTTCAGGGGTTCGGCGCGACGGCCACCCTCTGGTTCCACGACGGCCGCGCCCCGGTTCCACGACGGCCGTCCCCTGGTTCGGGGCCGCCCTTTTTCGGGCATTCCAGGCCCCCGCCGCTTGGGGGACCCCCGGATTCAACGTTACTCGCGACCACCGACAATTCCGGACCCGCGAACCGCAGTTGTCCACAGACCCGCTCCGAGCCGCCGAGTTGTCCCCAACCCCGAGCCGGCCCCCGGCTCGCTACCGTGTCAAAACAATGACCACGACGGCCGCGGCGGCCGCCAGCAGCAGCGAGACCAGCCCCAACGGCAACGGCCGCTTCCGCCAAGGCGTGTTCCGCTCCAGCGAAATCGGCCCGGACCCGGTGAACAGCAGGCTCAACGCCGAGGCCGCCAGCAGCAGCTCGAACTCGAACCCCTGCCCCGAACCCTCGAAGAACCCGCCGTGGAACTTCGCGTACACGGCATTGGCCGCCACCCCGAGCAACCCGGCCGCGGCCAGCGGCGTGAACAGCCCGACGATCACCAGCACGCCACCCCCGACCTCGGTGATGCCCGTGATCCACGACAGCAGCGTCGTCTGCTTGTGGTAGCCGTACGTCTCCAGCACCCGCGCGAACCCGCCGATGCCCGGCCCGCCGAACAGGCCGAACAGGTGCTGCAGGCCGTGCGCGCCCATGGTCACGCCGAGCGCCAGCCGCAGGATCAGCAGGCCGAGGCCGAGCCCGCCCTGGCGCGGGGTGTCGTCCGCCCGATCGTCCTCGACGCCCGACAGGAGGCTGGTGGGCTGCTGCGAAACGTCGTCTCCACTGCTCACCCGCGCAGGTTAGGGGATCGCCGCGGGCCTGGCGAGCTCAGTATTCGCCGTGCACCAGGTTGTCCGGCAGGTCCCCGCCGGCGTACCGGGCGATCTCGGCCGCGGCGACGGCGTACGAACGACCACGAACCCCGCGCACGGCCCCGCCGACGTGCGGCGTCAGCAGCAGCCCCGGCGCCGTCCACAGCGGGTGCCCGGCGGGCGGCGGCTCGGGATCGGTGACGTCGAGCGCGGCCCGCAGCCGGCCCGTGGTCAATTCGGCGACCAGGGCGTCGGTGACCACGACGGCGCCGCGCGAGACGTTGACCAGCACCGCGCCGTCGCGCATCCGAGCCAGGAACTCCGCGTCGGCCATGCCGCGCGTGCGGGAGGTCAGCGGCACCATCAGCACCACGACGTCGTGCAGCTCGAGCAGTGAGGGCAGCTCGCGCACGCCGTGCACGCCCTCCCGCGCGGTCATCCCGACCATCGTGCAGCGCGCGTCGAACGGCTCGAGCCGGCGCCGCAGGTGCTGTCCGAGATCGCCGGCGCCGATGACGAGCACGCGCTTGCCCTGCAGCGTGTCCGCCGATTGCCGCTCCCACCGGCCTTCGCGCTGCGCCGCGGCGAAGACGTCCAGCTTCCGGTAGATCGACAGCAGTGCGGCGACGACCCACTCGGCCGTGCTCCCGCCGTGCGCACCCCGGCAGGTGGAGAGCAGGACGCCGTCGGGCACCTTGCCGACCCAGTCCTCGGCGCCGGCGGACAGCAGCTGGATCAGCTTCAGGTTCGGCAGCGTGCGCCACAGCTGCTCCCCCGGCGGGTGCTTGCCGGGGATGAGCACCTGCGCCTTCGCGGCCTCGGGCGGCACCGGTTCGCCCCACTGGTAGCGCACGGGCAGGACCCGCGGGACCTCGGCGAGCACGGTCATGCCCTCGTCGTCGGGCACCAGCACGGTCAGCGTCATGATCTCCAACGTAATCGAGGAGTACTCACCCATGGTTCACGCACCGGCCCTTAGGCTGGGGGATCATGCGCACCCGCTACCGCTCGGCCCTGCTGGCGATCTTGGCTTGCGGCGTCCTGCTGCCCGCCGGGTGCGCGCGGTTCGACGACACCGCGGCGGGCCAGACGTTCAGCCCCGCGCCCGTGCCGAGCCCGGAGTCGCCGCCCGAGGTCCAGGGGCCCGGCGCGGACTCCGGGAGCGACCCCAAGCAGGCGCGGCCCGGCCAGTCGGCCGCGCCGGTGCCGCCGCCGCAGGGCTGCAAGGACTTCGACCCGTCGGTGATCGCGACGTGCCTGGACACCGTCGCCGCGGTGGCCGGCCTGCCGGGTGACGGCTCCACGCCCAGCGCGCTGGCCGGAGAGCGCAAGAGCGGCCGCGTCGTGCTGGCGACGAGCGGCAAGGACGCGACGGACTTCGCGAAGCTCGAGGTCCAGGCGGCCGGCGACGGCGGCCTGACCGGGCTCGCGCTGTCGCCGTCGTACGTCGAAGACCAGCTGGTGTTCGCATACATCACGACCGCGACCGACAACCGCGTCGTGCGGTTCGCCAAGGGCCAGTCGCCGAAGCCGGTGCTCACCGGCATCCCGAAGGGCGCGTCCGGCAACCGCGGCACGGTCGGCACCGACAACCGGGGCGCGCTGCTGGTCGCGACCGGCGACGCGGGCAACCCGGCCGCCGCGGCCGACCCGAACACCCTCGCCGGGAAGCTGCTGCGGATCGACACTTCCGGCAAGGCCGCGGCGGGCAACCCGAACGGCTCGCTCGTGGTGGCGGCCGGCCTGCACGCGCCGGGCGGGGTGTGCGCCTCGGCCGACGGGGGCCGCGTCTGGGTCACCGACCGCCTCGCCGACAAGGACGCCCTCTACCGGATCCAGGCCGGCCAGCCGCTGGCGACGCCGGCGTGGACGTGGCCGGACAAACCGGGTGTGGCGGGCTGCGCCGACTTCGTCGACGCCAACGGCTCGCTCTCGGTCGGCACCGCACTGGCCGGCAACCTGCAGAACCTGCCGGTCAGCCCGGACGGAGCGATCAGCGGCAAGCCGACCGTCAGCCTCGACGGCAAGACCGGCAAGCCACCGCTGACGTACGGGCGGCTGGCCGGCATGAGCATGATCAACCCGCAGCTGGCGGTGGCGGGCACGGTCAACAAGGACGGCGGCACCCCGGTCTCCAGCGACGACCGCGTCGTCCTGATCACCCCGGCCACCTCCGGCGGCGGCAACGGCAAGGACTGACCAGCGGGTTTTCGCCGGTCGCCGACTATCGACCACAGCCTGCTCCGCGCAAGCGCAGCGCATGGACTGACCAGCAAGTTTCACCAGTCGCCGACTATCGACCACAGCCTGCTCCGCGCAAGCGCAGCGCATGGACTGACCAGCAAGTTTCACCAGTCGCCGACTATCGACCACAGCGTGAGCCGCGCCGCGTGGCTCCAGGACCAGCCGCGCGCGGCCACCGCCCGACCGGTCCCCGCGCCGCCACGGCCGGTGCCGAACCGTCCTCGTCCGCCGACCGTCAGCTCAACGGCTTCAGCTCCACCCGCCGCCCTTCGGCCGACGACGTCAGCCCGGCCTCCGCCACCTGCAGACCGCGGGCGGCCGAGAAGAAGTCGTACCGGTGTTGCCGTCCGGCGACCACGTCCCGCACGAACTCCTCCCACTGCGCCTTGAAGCCGTTGTCGAACTCGGCGTTGTCCGGCACCTCCTGCCACTGGTCGCGGAAGGGCTCGGTCGCCGGCAGGTCCGGGTTCCAGACGGGCTTCGGCGTCGCCGAGCGGTGCTGGACACGGCAGCGCCGCAGCCCGGCGACCGCACTGCCCTCGGTGCCGTCGACCTGGAACTCGACCAGCTCGTCGCGGAAAACCCGCGTCGACCACGACGAGTTGATCTGCGCGATGGCCCCCGACTCCAGTTCGAAGATGCCGTACGCGGCGTCGTCCGCCGTCGCCGCATACGCCTCGCCCTGCTCGTCCCAGCGGCGCGGGATGTGCGTCACCGCCTTCGCCGTCACCGCCGAGACGCGACCGAAGAGGTTCTCGAGCACGTAGTTCCAGTGGCAGAACATGTCGAGGACGATCCCGCCGCCGTCCTCGGCGCGGTAGTTCCAGCTGGGGCGCTGCGCCTCCTGCCAGTCGCCCTCGAACACCCAGTAGCCGAACTCGCCGCGCACCGACAGGATCCGCCCGAAGAACCCGCCGTCGATCAGCCGCCGCAGCTTGAGCAGCCCGGGCAGGAACAGCTTGTCGTGCACGACGCCGTGGCAGATCCCGGCGTCCCGCGCGAGCCCGGCCAGCTCCAGCGCCGCCGGCAGCGTCTCGGCGAGGGGCTTTTCGGCGTAGATGTGCTTGCCGGCGGCGATGGCTTCCCGCACCGACGGCTCGCGCGCCGACGTCAGCTGCGCGTCGAAGTAGATCTCGACGTCCTGAAGCGCCGAGCCGGGGTCGGTGGTCCACGCCGTCAGGCCGTGACGGTCGGCGAGGTCCTTGAGCTTCGCGGCACTGCGCCCGGCGAGGATCGGCTCGAGCTGCACGCGGCTGCCGTCCGGGAGGGCGACGCCACCCTGTTCGCGGATCGCCAGGACCGACCGGAGCAGGTGCTGCCGGTAGCCCATCCGGCCCGTCACCCCGTTGAGGAGCACTCCGATGCTGGACTGGTTCATCTCTGCAAGCCTTCCTGGTCGAGCGGGATGTCGTATTCGGCCCGGCGGCCGCACATGCCGTAGCCGTCCGGGTTCGACGGCGTCGCGACCCGCAGGCCGGACCGGTCGAGGTGGCTCCCGTCGCCGTCGGCGAGCGCCTTGAGGTGCGCCCCGGTCAGTTCGGCGGCCCGCAGTGCCGCGGCCTGCCAGCGCGGTACCCACTCTGCGACCTTCGGCGCGACGAGCGCGACGGCCGCCCGGTGGAATGCCCGCAGCGGTTCCGGATCGCCGTCTCGCAGGGCGTCCCGCAGCGGCAGGTACCCACGAACGGCCAGGTCACGCCGCTGCCGAGCGGCGTCGTCAGTTTTCGGCAACGCCGCGGCCTCGGTGTAGGCAGCCGCGTCGGCGAGCACCTCGGGCGGAAAGGTGAAGACGGCGTCCCCGGCTTCCGGCAGCCCGCTGTTCTGCATCAGGACCGTGACGCGCAGGCCGTCGTCCTGCACCATCCGGTGCACGGTGCCGGGCGCGAACCACGCGATGACCCCGGCCGCCAGAGGCGTCTCCGCGTAGCCGCCGGCGCTCAGGGTCTGGACGGCGCCCCGGCCCCCGGTGACGACGTAGGCCTCGGTGCAGGCGAGGTGGAGGTGCGGGCTGCCGCCGCAGACCCCGTCCTCGGCGACCCAGTTGTAGGCACGCAGGTGCGAGACGCCGATGCCACCCGGTAGCGGAAAATCGTTCATGACCACCCGTGCCCGTCGAGGTAGCGGGTCACCCGGTCGCGGTCCCAGGCCCCGTCGGCGACGACGATCCGGTACCGGTAGGTGAAGCTTTCGCCCGGCGGCAGCTCGAATTCGTCGAAAAACGCCCACGAGAAGGCGACCATGGGCGCCTCCTCGGCCCGCACGAACCAGTGCGACTCGTGGATCGCCTTGTCGTTCTCGGGCGCATGGGCGAAGACCAGCGTCGAATGCGCGTCGACGTCGTCGTGCTCGCCCACGAATGCGAGCCACGGCGCCTGCGCGCCCATCATCGCCTCGCCCTCGAGGTCGCCGGGGCCCAGGACCTGGCCGCCACCGAAGTCCCGGGGCCCCCGCCAGTGCAGGCCGGTGTACCCGGCCCGCTCGCGGCCGGCGGTGGTCGGGCTGCCGAACACGAGCGGGGTGTCGCGGAGGTTGGTCAGCTCGATCCCCCAGTCGAGCGCCCAGGCGCCTTCGTCCGGCTCGACCGAGTGAACGATGATGTCGCGCCGCTCCCGCGCCCACTCGTCCCCGCCGTTGGCGACCCAGGTGAGGTCCTCGGCGAAGCTCAGCCGGTCGCGTCCGACGGTGAAGCCGGCGAATCCGTCGTGCCGTATGGAACCGATGCGGTCGGGCAGCTCCTGGTACCAGTCGCCGGGGACGTAGGTATGGCCGCCCCAGAAGTTCTGCCCGGACAGGTGGCTCGACGTCATCTGCAGGCCCTTGTGCCACCGGTGGTCGGCGGGCCGGTACCCGCTGACGTGCCGGCCGCCCAGGGTGCGCAGCGGGTGGGCGTAGGGCTTGCGCGACTCGAAGGCCACCGGGTCGGGCTTGTACACGTAGGACATCAGCTCGACGCCGCCCGCTTCGACGGAAACACGCTCGCCGTGCCGGTGGGTCACCGTGATCGTCGCACTCATCCGCGGGCTCCTGCCTCGGCACCGGCCATCGAGCGGTAGAAGGCATCACCCGGCCCGATCTCCCCGCGGCGCACCCCGAGCCCGGTGGACGCGGACTTGTACAGCGCGGCGACGAACTCCAGCACCTGCCGCCCGTCATCCCCGCTGCACGGCGGCCGCCGCCCGGCCCGGTAGGCGGCGAGGATCGGCGTGAACGCGGCGGCGTGCGAGCTGCCGACGTCGTCGGCCGGGGTGTGCCAGCGTTCGACGGCATCCCCGGCGACGTGCGGCGCCGGGGTGTAGCGCCAATCCTTGACGCCATACCCGTAGAGGTGGGTGAGCTCCGCGGTGGCGAGCTCGCAGTCGATCCGGATCCGGCTCACCTCGTCCGGCGAGAGGACGCTGTTGACCACGGTCGCGAGCGCGCCCGACTCGAACCGGACCAGCGCGGTGGAGACGTCCTCGGTCTCGACGTCGTGCACCAGCCGAGCGGTCATCGCACGCACCTCGGCCCAGTCGCCGAGCAGGTGGAGCAGCAGATCCATCTGGTGGATGCCGTGGCCCATGGCCGGCCCGCCGCCCTCGGTCTCCCAGCGCCCCCGCCACGGCACCGCGTAATAGGCGGCATCGCGGTACCAGGTGGTCTGGCAGTGCGCGACGAGCGGGCGCCCCAGCTCCCCGCCCGCGAGCAGGTCCCGGAAGTGCGCGGCGGCCGAGCCGGACCGCTGCTGGTAGACGAAGGCGGCGTACGGGCCGCCGTCCCGTTCGGCAATGGTCATCTCGTCGTACTCGGCGAGCGACCGGCACGGCGGCTTCTCGCACCAGACCCAGGCCCCGCTCTCGAGCGCCCTCTTCGTCTGCTCGACGTGCAGGCTCGGCGGCGTGCAGATCGAGACGAGGTCCGGTTCCTGCTCGGCGAGCAGGGTGCCCAGGTCGCGGTAGGGCTTGGCGTGCTCGGTCCCGGCGCAGAAGGCGGCCACCCGTGCCTCGTCGACGTCGGCGGCGGCCACGATGTCGACGTCTTCGTGGTGGACCTCGAAGGCGGTCCGGTGGCTCTCCGCGATGGCCCCGGTTCCGATGACGGCCACCCGTAAGCGCTTTCCCTCAGCCAACCCGGGTCTCCCTCCACGGCCTCCGGCGCCCCAGCAGCGCCGATCCGCGCCGCTCGCCACCCACGGGACGGCGATCTCCGCGGCCGGGCTGCGCGTCTCCGACCGTTCCAGAAAGCGCTTTCTCATGCAACGGGCGGCCGCGATGGCAACGTTGTCAACGACCGCGATCCACCGGTCGGACGACTCGCACAGCCGGTCGGAAATTCTCCAGCGGTAGGACTCTTGCCGAAGTAGGCCGAGCGACGCTGAAGTACCTCGCGTCCAAGCGGTTCGCGGGGCGCCCGCGAAGATCAGCCACTCTTGCTGCGGGTCTTCCGCGGCTGGCGGCTCTCGGCTCGCATCGCCCGCATGTCCAGGAAAGCGGCGACACCGGACACCAGCGCCGCGAACAGCCCGAGGAACCGGCCCAGGCCGGGTCCGATGGCGACCCCGGCGGCCTCGAAGATGCCGCGCTGGTCGGCGTCGAACTCCCAGTCCAGGGTGAACCAGCCCAGCACCATCAGCAGCAGCGACGCCGCGGCGACCACCAGCCACAGCTGCGGCAGGCCGCTGACCCGCAGGGTCCGGATTCGCCCGAAAGCAACCACGACCAGCCCGGCCAGCAGCAACGGCAGCGGCGGGCACCAGGAGAAGAAGCTCGAGTGCCAGGCGTCGCGGACGACGTCACCGTGGGGCAGCTGCGCGAGGATGCTCTCGATATCGGGCCTGGTGGCGGTCAGCGTGGTCCACGGCAGGAACGTCGAGCCAAGCGCGAGCAGCCCGGCCGCCAGGCCGAGCCACTCGCGCCAGGTGACGCTCTTGACGAATCCCGGTCGTGTCATGAAACCGGTCAGGAACCGACGCGCTCGATGATCAGCTCACGGACCCGCTTGGCGTCGGCCTGCCCCTTGGTCGCCTTCATGACCGCGCCGACGATGGCGCCCGCCGCGGCGACCTTCCCGCCGCGGATCTTTTCCGCGACGTCCGGCTGCGCCGCCAGGGCCTCGTCGATCGCCGCGAGCAGCGCCGAGTCGTCCGAGACGACCTTCAGCCCGCGCTTCTCGACGACTTCCCGCGGCTCACCCTCGCCGGCGAGCACGCCCTGGACGACTTCCTTCGCCAGCTTGTTCGTCAGCTCGCCGGACGTCACCAGCCCGATCACCTCGGCCACCTGAGCCGGCGTGATCGCCAGCTCGGCCAGCTCGACCTCGCGGGCGTTGGCCTCCTGGGCGAGAGTGTTGACCCACCAGCCACGGGCGTCATCGGGCGACGCGCCGGCCTCGACGGTGGCCGCGACGAGCTCGACGGCACCGACGTTCAGCAGGTCACGCAGGGCTTCGTCGGAAAGCGACCATTCCTGCTGGATCCGCTTCCGCCGTTCCGAAGGCATCTCGGGCAGCGTCCCGCGCAGCTCCTCGACCCATTCTCGCGACGGCGCGATCGGGACCAGGTCGGGCTCCGGGAAGTACCGGTAGTCCTCGGCGGTCTCCTTCGTCCGGCCCGGCGACGTGGTGCCGTCGGCCTCCTGGAAGTGCCGCGTCTCCTGCTTGATCGAACCGCCCTCGGCGAGGATGGCCGCCTGCCGCGTCATCTCGAAGCGGACGGCGCGCTCGACGCTGCGCAGCGAGTTGACGTTCTTCGTCTCGGTCCGGGTCCCGAACTCGGTCGCGTCCTTCGCCATCAGCGAGACGTTCGCGTCACACCGCAGCGAGCCCTGGTCCATCCGGACATCGGACACGTCGAGCGCGCGAAGCAGGTCCCGCAGCGCGCTCACGTACGCCCGCGCGACCTCGGGGGCCCGCTCTCCGGTGCCCTCGATCGGCTTCGTCACGATTTCGATCAGCGGCACACCGGCCCGGTTGTAGTCGAGCAGCGAGTGCTCGGCGCCGTGGATCCGCCCGGTGGCACCGCCGACGTGCAGCGACTTGCCGGTGTCCTCCTCCATGTGCGCGCGCTCGATCTCCACGCGCACGACCTCGCCGTCGTCGAGCGTGACGTCGAGGTAGCCGTTGAAGGCGATCGGCTCGTCGTACTGCGAGGTCTGGAAGTTCTTCGGCATGTCCGGGTAGAAGTAGTTCTTCCGCGCGAACCGGCACCACTCCGCGATCTCGCAGTTCAACGCGAGACCGATCCGGATGGCCCCCTCGACGGCCTTGCCGTTGACCGCCGGCAGCGCCCCGGGCAGGCCCAGGCAGGTCGGGCAGACCTTCGTGTTCGGCTCGCCGCCGAACTCGTTCGGGCAGCCGCAGAACATCTTCGTGTTCGTGTTCAGCTCGACGTGCACCTCGAGCCCGAGCACGGGGTTGAACCGCTCGACGACGTCGGCGTAGTCCATCAACTCGGCCACGGCAGTCACTTCGTTCCTCCCAGCTCCGGGACCTTGTGGATGAGCGCCCCGCCGGCGGCGGCGTCGCGGGCGGCCTCGTAGGCGGCGCCGACCCGGTAGAGCCGGTCGTCGGCGAGCGCCGGGGCCATGATCTGCAGCCCGACCGGCAGGCCGTCCTCGTCGGAGAGCCCGCTCGGCACGCTCATGGCGGCGTTGCCGGCGAGGTTCGACGGGATCGTGCACAGGTCGGCGAGGTACATGGCCATCGGGTCGTCGACGCGCTCGCCGATCTTGAACGCCGTGGTCGGCGTCGTGGGCGAAACGAGGACATCGACCTGCTCGAAGGCGGCGTCGAAGTCACGCGTGATGAGCGTGCGCACCTTCTGCGCCGAGCCGTAGTAGGCGTCGTAGTAGCCGGACGACAACGCGTAGGTGCCCAGCATGATCCGCCGCTTGACCTCGGCGCCGAAGCCCTTCTCCCGCGTCAGCGACATGACCTCTTCGGCGCTGTGCGTGCCGTCGTCGGCGACGCGCAGGCCGTAGCGCATGGCGTCGAACCGCGCGAGGTTCGACGAGCACTCGCTGGGCGCGATCAGGTAGTACGCGGGCAGCGCGTAGACGAAATTCGGACAAGACACTTCGACGACGTCCGCGCCGAGCGCCCGCAACTGCTCGACCGCGGCCTGGAACGACCGCAGCACGCCCGGCTGGTAGCCGTCGCCGCCGAACTCCTTCACGACACCGACCTTGACGCCCTTCAGGTCACCGGTCATGCCCTGCCGGGCGGCGGCGACCACCGGCGGCACCGGCGTGTCGATGGAGGTCGAGTCCCGCGGGTCGTACCCGGCGATGACCTCGTGCAGCAGGGCGGCGTCGAGCACCGTCCGCGCGCAGGGCCCGGCCTGGTCGAGCGAGGACGAAAAAGCGACAAGGCCGTACCGCGAGACGCCACCGTAGGTTGGCTTGACCCCGACGGTGCCGGTGACGGACCCGGGCTGCCGGATCGACCCACCGGTGTCGGTGCCGATGGCGATGGCGGCCTCGAACGCCGCGATCGACGCCGACGAGCCACCGCCCGACCCGCCCGGGATGCGGGCGTGGTCCCACGGGTTGTGCGTCGGGCCGTACGCGGAGTTCTCGGTCGACGAACCCATGGCGAACTCGTCCATGTTCGTCTTGCCGAGGATGACCACACCGGCCTCGCGCAGCTTGCGCGTCACCGTCGCGTCGTACGGCGGCAGCCAGCCTTCGAGCGTTTTCGAACCACAGGTCGTCGGCACGCCCTCGGTCGTCAGGACGTCCTTGAGCGCGAGCGGCACGCCGGCCAGCGGCGATGCGGGCGCCTTGCCGTCGGCGAGACCTTCGTCGACGGCCTTGGCCGCGGCCAGCGCGCCCTCGGTGTCGACGTGCAGGAACGCGTGGATGTGGTCGTCGACCTCGGCGATCCGGTCCAGGTGGGCCTGCGTGACCTCGACCGCCGACACCTCGCGCGAGTGGATCTTGCCCGCCAGCTCCGCGGCGGTCAGCTTGATGAGCTCGGTCACTGCTCTTCCCCCAGAATCCGCGGCACCCGGAAACGGCCATCTTCGGCGGCCGGCGCACCGGCCAGCGCCTGCTGCTGCGAGAGCCCGGGGACGACGACGTCCTGTCGGAAGACGTTCGTCAGCGGCACGGCGTGCGACGTGGGCGGCACGTCGGCGGCGGCGACCTCGCTCACCTTGGCCACCGAGTCCAGGATCTGGTCGAGCTGGCCGGCGAAGACGTCGATTTCGTCGTCGGTCACGGCCAGCCTGGCCAGCTTCGCGAGGTGCGCGACCTCGTCTCGGGAAATGTTGGGCACGCGGGTGACTCCCGGGTTGTGCTGTGCGGGTTGTCTCGGAAGCTGCAAGTCTATGGTGGCGGCGCGGGCGGACTCGACTGGGTTACGCCCGGCGCAAGCCGGCTGCCGTCCGGCGACGCTCACATCCCGCCCGGCGGACAGCAGGTCCCGCGAGCCGGGTGCGTCTGTCACAATCGGCGACCGGCATCGAGCGTCCCACGGCAAGGCTGGGACGCCAGAGGTGAGAGGGGCGCGTGGTGTCGTTCCTGATCCGGGTCCTCCTTCCGGACAGCCCGGGGACCCTCGGCGCGGTCGCCACGGCGCTCGGCACGGTAGGCGCCGACATCCTCAGCGTGGACGTCGTCGAACGCGGCAGCGGAGTCGCCGTCGACGACCTGGTGGTCGAGCTCCCGTCGGGTCGTCTGCCCGACGCGCTGATCACGGCGGCGGAGAGCGTCGAGGGCGTCGAAGTCGATGCGGTCCGGCCCTACGCGGGCGTCCTGGACACGCATCGCGAGCTCGAGCTCGTCGAAGAGATCGCCGCGCAGCCGAAATCCGGCCTCGACATCCTCGCCGAGGGCGTTCCCCGCATCGTGCGCGCCGGCTGGGCGATGATCGTCGAACATTCGGAGACCGGCGCGGTCCGGCTGGCGTCGTCCAGCGCGGCCCCCGAGACCCCGATCACCGACCTGCCGTGGCTGCCGCTGGAACGCGCGACGGTCCTCGACAGCGAGGAGGCCTGGATCCCGGAGACATGGAAGGAGCTCGGCACCGAGCTCGCAGCGACCCCGCTCGGCAAGCCGGGCAAGGCGCTGCTCGTCGCCCGCCCGGGCGGGCCGAACTTCCGCGCCGCCGAAGTCGCCCGGCTCGCCCACCTCGCCGGCATCGTCGCGGTCGTCCTCGACGGCTAGCGAGAAGCCCGTCACGTCGCCGAAAGGGACGAGCCCGCGTGGGCTCGTCCCTTTCTCGACAACGCCCAGGTCAGAAGTCGATCTGATAGGCGATCAGGGAGATGTGCGGGAACGGCCGCCAGTCCCGCTCGGCCAGGCGCGTGAACCCGAGGCGTTCGTAGAGCCGATGCGCGCTGTGCATCCGGTCGACGCTGCTGAGCACCACTCTGCGGAGGCCCAGTGAGCGAGCGCGGTCGAACACCGCCTTGATCAAGGCTTCGCCGACACCGCGGCCACGCGCCGACGGCGCCACCGCCAGCATCCGGAACTCCAGCTCGCCCGGACGCGAGACCTCGGCGTAATCGGACCCCGGATGCACGACGGTCACGGTCCCGACCACCTCCCCCGCCCCGTCCACAGCGACGAGGACCTCGGCCTTCTCGACCCGCCGTGCGACGTCACGCAGCATCGCGTCGTAGCCGACGTCGTCGGCCAAGTGGCCATCGGCCTCGTACGCCCGCACCGTGACCTCGCCCGCCGCGGCGTACTCATCGGGCCGCGGCGGCCTGATCTCGACGTCACCCATCCGTTCCCCCGCTCTCTTCTTCGGCGGTCTTGTCGCCGCCCGGCAGCGCCACCTCCCGCGCCGCGTCGGGGCCCTGCTCGAGCAAGACGCGGAAGCCAGCCTCGTCGAGCACCGGCACCTTGAGCTGAATGGCCTTGTCGTATTTCGAACCAGGCGAGTCCCCGACGACAACGAAGGCGGTCTTCTTCGAGACCGACCCGGCGGCCTTGCCACCGCGGGCCATGACGACTTCCTTGGCCTCGTCTCGCGAGAAGCCGTCGAGCGAGCCTGTCACCACGATCGACAGCCCCTCGAGGTGGCGCGGGATCGACTGGTCGCGCTCCTCCTCCATCCGCACGCCGGCGCGTCGCCACTTTTCGACGATCTCCCGGTGCCAGGCGACGTCGAACCACTCCTGCGTCGCGTGGGCGATGGTCGGGCCGACGCCGTCGACTGCCGAAAGTTCCTCCTCGGTGGCCTGCTCGATCCGTTCGATCGAGCCGAACTCACGGGCCAGGGCCTGCGCCGCGGTCGGCCCGACGTGCCGGATCGACAGGGCGACCAGCACCTTCCACAACGGCCGGTCCTTGGCCGCGTCGAGGTTGGCGAGCAGCTTCCGCGCGTTCGCCGACAACTCCCCTGCCTTGGTCCGGAACAGTTCGACCTCGGCGAGGCTGTCCTCGTTCAGGTCGAAGACGTCGCCCTCATCGGCGACCACCCGGGCCTCTAGCAGCGCGACCGCCGCCTCGTACCCGAGGACCTCGATGTCGAAGGCGCCGCGCCCGGCCAGGTGGAACAGGCGTTCCCGCAGCTGCGCGGGACAGAACCGGGTGTTCGGGCACCGAATGTCCTTGTCGCCTTCCTTCTGGTAGGCGAGCTCCGTGCCGCATTCCGGGCAATGAGTGGGCATGACGAACTCGCGCTCGTCGCCGGTGCGCGCGTCCACGACCGGCCCGAGGACCTCGGGAATGACGTCGCCGGCCTTCCGGATGACGATCCGGTCGCCGATGAGCACGCCCTTGCGCTTGACCTCTTCCTGGTTGTGGAGGGTGGCCCTGGCCACGGTCGACCCCGCGACAGTGACCGGCTCGGTGACCGCGAACGGGGTGACCCGCCCGGTGCGCCCGACGCCGACCTGGATGTCCAGGAGCGTGGTGATCGCCTCTTCCGGGGGGTACTTGTACGCGATCGCCCACCGCGGGGCGCGCGACGTCGTGCCCAGCCGCCGCTGCAGCGCCACCTGGTCGACCTTGATGACCACGCCGTCGATCTCGTGCTCGGCGTCGTGCCGGTGCTCACCCCAGTAGGCGATGTGCGCGGTGAGCTCGTCAGCCGAAGTCAGGACCTTGCTGTGCGGCGACACCGGGAGCCCCCACGCGGCCAGCGCGTCGTACGCCTCCGACTGACGCTGGGGCTCGAAGCCCGCGCGTTTGCCGAGGCCGTGGCAGATCAGCCGCAGCCGGCGCTCGCGGGTGATCTTGGGGTCCTTCTGACGCAGCGAGCCGGCCGCGGTGTTGCGCGGGTTCGCGTATGGCGGCTTGCCGGCTTCGACCATCTTCGCGTTCAGCTCGAGGAAGTCCTCGACGCGGAAGTAGACCTCGCCGCGCACCTCGACCAGGGCGGGCACCGGGAACTGCTCGGTGCCGGTCAGCGTCGGCGGCACTTGGTCGAGTGTGCGGACGTTGAGCGTGACGTCCTCACCGGTCCGGCCGTCGCCCCGCGTGAGCGCCCGGGTCAGGTGGCCGTTTTCGTACAGGAGGTTGATCGCCAGGCCGTCGATCTTCAGCTCGGCGAGGAATTCTGTGCGCCCGACCTCCTTCTCGACGCGTTCGACCCAGGCCAGGAACTCGTCCTCGGCGAACACATTGTCCAGGCTGAGCATGCGTTCGAGGTGGTCGTGCGCGGTGAACTCGGTCGAGAACGTGCCACCGACCCGCTGGGTCGGCGACTCGGGCGTGACAAGCGCGGGGTGGGCCTCCTCGAGCCGCTGGAGTTCGCCCAGCAGCTCGTCGAACTGCCCGTCGGAGATGATCGGCGAGTCCAGGACGTAGTAGCGGAACTGGTGGTCGCCCAGTTCCTCGGCGAGGGCGCTGTGCCGTTCGCGGACGTCGGCCGGGACGTCGGCGACGTCCTCCGCGGCCACCGGGGCGTCGACCGCCGCAACCTGGTCCTGGGGAAGTTCGGTGCTGCTCACGGGTGGTAACCCTAGCTGGAGGTACCGACATTTTCGTCCGGTCCGCCGCCCAGTCCGCGGACCAGTTCACGGAGCTCCAGAAGGGTGATGGACCCGGCCGGCTCGGCCTCCGCGGTCTCGACGCGCCGTAACCGTTCGGCGGCGAGCCGTTCACCCAATGTCGCATCGAGCGGGAGGAACGTCATGGTCCGCCGGGTGGCGTCGTCGAGATCGCCGAAGCGCGGGTGGAAGACGGCGACATCGACCACGTGCTCCTCGTCGTCCACCTGGGCGACGACCCGGACATCGGCCAGTGCGATCCGGTGCTCGCCGAGGTTCACCGTGACCTCGGTCGGATCGGGCACCGGCGGGACCGAATCGTGGTACTCCCAGATCGCGTCGTCCGGCGGCGCGGCCGCGCGCCACGCGTCGGTGAACGGCCGCACTTCGGGATCTTCCTGGCCGGTCACGACCAGGGCGTAGATCGCCTGGCGACCGCGCTCGAGTGAGAAGTGCAGCCGCGGGTGCAGCGCCTCGACCAGCTGGCAGAGCTCGTACTCGACCCGGTGCGGCTCGCCCTCGCCCAGCGCCGCGCTGACCACGGGAAGCAGCTCGAACCAGCCGTGCCAGAACGCCTCCGCGGCGGCCGCCGGATCGTCCGGCACGGGCTGCTCGGGCCACGCGGTGCGCGGGTCGGGCGGATCGGCGGCGGCGCTCTTGCGGCGGAACAGACGCATGGTCAGGGGTGATCCTCGTTCGGTCGGCTACCCGACACGCTACTTGCCGGCCGGAGCGGACGTCGGCGAGTTGCCGGATTCCGTCACCAGCCTTCCGGCGGCTCCACGAAAGCTTTGCCGAGGTCCCGCGTCAGCGCCAGGGCCCGCCGCATCCACTCCGGTGTCGCACCGGCGAGGCCGCAGGCGGGTGTCGGTACCGCCCGTTCGGCGAGGACGCTGCGGTTGAAGCCGAGCCGGTCGGCCAGCCGGAACGCCGGCTCTCCGACATCCTTCAGGCTCAGCGGAGACGCCGGCGAGGTCGCCGGAACCGCGCCCATGAACAGCGTCGCTCCGCCGTCCCACACCTCGCCGATCTCGTCGAGGAACGCGGCAGACGCCCCATCGAGTGCGGCGAGGTCGAAAGCCAAGGCGTCCGCACCGGCCTCGCGCAGCAACCCCAGAGGCGGTTTGGCGGCGCAGCAATGCAGGATCACCGGGCGACCGGTGATCCGTCGCGCGCCCTCGATCACGGTGGTGAGCAGCTGACGGGCCTCAGGCTCCGGCACCGCGGGGACGGTCCCGTAGCCGGACGGCGTCGACAGGCCGCCGGCCAGCACCGCGGGCAACGACGGTTCGTCGAACTGGACCACCACCGGCGCGTCGGTCCTGGCCTGCACTTCCGCGACGTGTTCGGCCAGACCGTCCAACAGGGACGCCGTGAAGTCTCGCAAGGCCCCGCGATCGGTGAGCACCCGGTGACCGCGGGCCAGTTCGATCCCGGCGCCGAGCGTCCACGGCCCGGCCAGCTGAACCTTGAAGACCGGCGGGGTGACCCCGGACTTCTCCCGCGCCTCCTGCACGGCGTCGAGATCCCAGCGAAGCAGATCGAGGGCCCGGCGATGCTCGTGCCCAGGCCGTGACGCGACGCGGTAGCCGCTCGGCACGACCTCGACGGCCAGGTCGACGAGCAGTGCGGCGGTCCGGCCGAGCATGTCCGCCCCGACGCCGCGGGCCGGCAGCTCGGGCAGGTGCGGAAAGTCGGGCAGCTCGCCGAACACGACCGCCGCCGCTTCGGCGGGATCTTCGCCCGGCATCGATCCGATCGCCGTTGCGGCTCCGCTGGGCCAGATTCGCTCACTCACGACCACCGATTCTGGTCGACCCCTCGATACCGGTACCGGCCGGGGCGTCAAGATGCGGACATTCACCGCATTTCCGTTCGGTGACACCATGAGCGGGTCCGCGGCGATAGGCTGACCGGCCATGACGAGTTCGCCACCGCAGCCGGGCTGGTACCCGGACGCGCGGGACCCCCGTCTGCACCGATGGTGGGACGGCCGGGCCTGGACCGCCGACACCCGCGCGGCCTCCCCATCCCCGCCTCCGAGCGACTCCGAGCCGATCGAGCTGGACATCGAACGCGCCCACGACCCGGCCCGGATCCAGAACCAGGTCAACCGCGCGACACGTGGCCGAGGCGGAACACACGCCGGGGGCGGGACCCTGTTCACCGAGCCGGTCCTCGTGGTCAACCAGCGCGCCAAACTGATCGAGATGGCCAACGAGTTCGGCGTCTTCGACCAAAACGGCAACCGGCTCGGCGGGGTCGTCGAGGTGGGCCAGAGCACGCTGAAGAAGGCGATCCGGCTCCTGACCAACTACGACCAGTTCCTGACCCACAAGTTCGAAGTCCGCGACGCCAACCACAGCACCGTCCTCAAGGTGACCCGGCCGGCGAAGGTGTTCAAGTCCCGGTTCCTCGTCACCAGGGCCGACGAGACGCCGATCGGCGAGATCGTCCAGGAGAATGTCTTCGGCAAGATCCGGTTCGGCTTCGTCGTCGACGGCCGGCCGGTCGGTGGGATCTTCGCCGAGAACTGGCGAGCCTGGAACTTCTCGATCCGCGACCACGCCGACACCGAGGTCGCGCGGGTGACCAAGACCTGGGGCGGGTTCCTCAAAGCCGCCTTCACCACAGCCGACAACTACGTCGTGGAGATCCCTCACCCGCTGCCGGATCCGCTCGCCAGCATGGTGGTCGCCGCGGCCTTGACGATCGACACGGCCCTGAAGCAGGACACCGACTGATCGAGTGACCGGCGTCTCATCTCCTCCCGGTGGACAGCCGGCCCTTCACGGCCCAGCCTGAAGAAAGGCCGGGACGCCGCAGTCTCGCCGGGACGGAGGTCACCGTGGAACCGTTGCCGGAAAGCAGCGACAGGAACTGGACCGAGCCCGGAATCTACGAGGTCTCGGCCGGCGTCTACCGGATCCCGTTGCCGCTGCCCAACGATGCTTTGCGCGCGGTCAACGTCTACGCGGTCACCGACGGCGCGAAGCTGGTCCTGGTCGATTCCGGATGGGCGCTGACCGTGGCCCGGCAACAGCTCGCCGACGCCCTGACCGGGATCGGTGCCGGACTCGCCGACGTCAGCGAGTTCCTCGTGACCCACGTGCATCGGGACCACTATTCACAGGCGGTGGTCCTGCGTCGTGACTTCGGTTCGAAGATCGCTCTCGGCCAGGACGAAGAGCCATCGCTCAAGGCATCCGGCAATCCCGACCGCCTGCCGATGGAAGCCCAGGTCGACCTGTTGTTCCAGGCCGGGGCCGGCGAAGTCGTGGAAGCGCTGGCCCGTCAGTTCGGCACGAGCCGGCGGCACACGGAAGCCGACCTCTGGGAAGCGCCCGACGAATGGCTGACACCGGGCCCGCGGCCGATCCTGCCCGGGCGCCAGTTCGAAGTCGTCGCCACTCCGGGACACACGTCCGGTCACGTCGTCTTCGTCGACGACACCGCCGACCTGTTGTTCTCCGGCGACCACGTGCTGCCGCACATCACGCCCTCCATCGGGTTCCAGCCGGTGCCGGCCGAACTGCCGCTCAACGACTTCATCGACTCGCTCCGCTTGGTGCGTGCCATGCCGGACCGCCGCATGCTTCCCGCGCACGGCCCGGTGTCCGACAGCGTGCACACCCGGGTCGACGAACTGCTGGAACACCATCGTCAACGTCTCGAGACGATCGCCTCCCAAATCGAGGCCGGCGCCACTTGCGCGTACGAAGCAGCACACCGGATCGGCTGGACCCGGCGCAACCGCAAACTGTCCGAAATGGACTCCTTCAATCAGATGCTTGCGGTCCTCGAAACCGCCGCACATCTCGACCTCCTGGTATCTCAAGGGAAATTGAGCGCCCAGACCGTCGACGGGGTTCGTCGTTACGCGGTGACCTGAGAGCACACGCCGCCGACACTGCGGGTAGCCACGTCGTTGCAGTTAGGTCCGTCGTCCAGCCTCCTGCATACTGGGTGGGATGGAGGTCATCAGACGCGCGCGGGCAACGGACATCGAGGCGCTCGTGCGCCTGTTCGGCGCATCGGGCGAACCGTTGGCAGCCGCGCTCCGGGATCTCATGAACACCCCGCACGTCACGCTGGTCGTGGCCGAGGACGACAACGGCGTCGCCGGCACTGCGCAGCTGACCGTGCTTCGAGGTCTCGCCTGGGACGGCGCACCCCGTGGCCTGCTCGAAGGCATCCGCGCCGCACGGCGCGGTGTGACCAGCGCACTCCTGACGTGGGGCATCGACGAAGCCCGCCGGCGCGGCTGCGCGCGCGTCCACCTCGATTCGGGCGTCAACCGCGGCGACCTGCGAGATTTCTACGCACGCTTCGGCTTCGAGTACAGCTACCAAGGATTCACCCGCGTCCTGTGATAATGACGTCGTGGCCGACTACACCATCCGCAGGGCACGGCGAGAAGACATCGAGGCGATCGTGCAGATGCTGGCGGACGACCAGCTCGGCGCCACCCGGGACGATCCCGGCGACCTCGAGCCATACCTGCGCGCCTTTGACGAGATCGAGGCGGATCCGAATCAGCTTCTGGTGGTCGTCGCGTCAGGCGACGAGCCGGTCGGCACCTTGCAGCTGACGATCATTCCGGGGCTCGCCAGGCGCGGCGCACTACGCGGCCAGATCGAGGCCGTGCGGATCCACGCCGGCCATCGAGGCACCGGACTGGGCGCCGATCTCGTCCGCTGGGCGATCGACGAGTCGCGGCGGCGCGGGTGCGCCCTGGTGCAACTCACGTCGGACACCTCCCGGACCGAAGCACACCGGTTCTACGAGCGGCTCGGATTCGCGCCCAGCCACACGGGTTTCAAGCTCAAGCTCTGAGCGGCGAATCCCTCGATTTACAGCGAAGCAGTAACTGTCTATTTCGGACACTGACTCCTCCCATGATCGGCACGCGGACATCCGCATACCCGCACGATCCCGAAACAATTGCGATCCGTCAAGATGAAGGCGCGAATGGACCGTTCGCGCCCTTTTGCTGACTTTCCTCGCATGCCGTCGTACCGTCGAGCTCATGACGCATTCACAACCAGTCCGCAAGCTCCTCCCCACCCCCGTACAGGGCGCCGACGGCGAACTTCCGTTCGTGTTGCAATCGGTCCGCGCCGACCCGAACACCTTGCAGCACATGAAAGACGACCAGGTCGTCGACCTGATCCGTGATACCGACGCGGAGATCTCGAAACTGCAAGCAGTGCAGCTGAGAGCGATCGCGGACCTGAGCGTGCGACGGAGACGGGCGCCCAGCGCGTCGTCGGAAGTCGCGTTGGCCTTGTCCATAACGGAACACCGCGCCAGTGCCATCGTTTCCGCGGCCAACGCGCTGATTGCCCGCCTCCCTCGCATGCTCAACCTCATGGACGACGGCCAGCTCGACCTCTATCGCGCCATGAAGGTCACCGATGCGACGGCGTGGCTGTCGGGAGATCACGTACGTGTCGTCGACGCGACGCTCGAAGATCGGGTGCCGGGTCGGAACGCCACCCAGGTCCGCCGGGCCGCCACCTACGCCGCCGCGCAAGCCGATCCCGACGGCGCAGCGCTCCGCACCGAAAGGAAGCTCGTCGAGCGGCGACTCACCCTGCACCACCAAGACACCGGCGTGACCCATCTGTCGGTCAACAACGCACCGACGGAGAAGGCAACCGCCGCCTATGCCCGCGTCGACCAAGCAGCCCGTGCGTTGAAGACGCCGGACGAACCGCGAACGCTGGATCAGCTCCGAGCGGACGTGGCCATCGATCTGCTGCTCAGCGGCACAGGTGGCTCGAGCGAACGCACCGAGGTCTTCCTGCACATCGACCTGGCCACCTACCTCGGCCTCAATCAGACCCCAGCGGCGTTGGCCGGTCGAGGGCCCATCGCGTCTGCGCTGGCTCGGCACATCATCGGCGGGCCCGACACGACGCTGCGCCGAGTTCTCACCGATCCGCGAACCGGTCACGCGGTCGAACTGTCTCCGACGCGGTACTCGCTCGAGCAGGACGAGTTCATCAAGGTTCGCGACCAAGAGTGCCGACAGCCCGGATGCACGCGCCCTGCACAGAGCTGCGGGATCAAAGCGACTCGCGCGAAGGGCGAGTCCGGAGGTGTTGCGGACCAGGCTGTCACCTTCTGCTCGCGGCACAGCAAGCTGGAGGGACAGCCTGGCTGGGACTACGAAGTCACGCCGGACGGCACCGTCAACGTCGCGACGCCGACAGGGCAAGTCCATTCGACGAAACCACCGTCGATGCACCCCGGCCGCCGAAAGGCGGACCGGCTCCGGAAGAAGCCCCGGAAGTGACCGACGATCAGCGCGTGCCGGAAATCTTCGCGCTGCCGAGGACGACGTCTCCATCGCCGGGATCAGGGCGGTAGAGAACGACGACCTGACCCGGAGCGACTCCGCGCAGCGGCTCGCGCAAGTGCACCGTCATGGTGTCGTTGTCCACGTCGGCGACCGCCTCCGCGATCCCTCCGTGGGCCCTGACCTGGACCACGCATTCGGTGGGTTCGGTCAGTGGCCGGCCGCTGGGCCAGATCGCCCGGTCAGCCTCGATCACCTTGACGCCGAGATCGGCCGCGGAGCCGACCTTGACGGAGCCCGACACCGGTTCGAGCGACAGGACGTACCGAGGACGGCCATCCGGCGCCGGAGCATCGATTCCCAGCCCTTTACGCTGGCCGACCGTGAACCCGTGCACCCCCGTGTGCCGTCCGAGGACGGCACCCGTTTCCGCGTCCACGAGCTCGCCGGGACGCTGTCCCAGCCGGTTCTCCAGGAACTTCTTGGTGTCGCCGTCCGGGATGAAGCAGATGTCGTGGCTGTCGGGCTTGTTGGCGACGGACAGCCCTCGTCGCTCCGCCTCGGCCCGCACGTCGGTCTTCCAGGAGCCACCCAGGGGGAACATGGCGTGACTGAGCTGGTCCGGTGTCAGCGAGGCGAGGACGTACGACTGGTCCTTGCCGCTGTCCGCGCTACGACGCAATTCCGGCACACCGTCTACCACGGTGAGACGCGCGTAGTGACCTGTCGCGACCGCATCGAACCCGAGCGCCATCGCCTTTTCGAGAAGCGCTTCGAACTTGATCTTCTCGTTGCAGGTGACACAAGGATTCGGGGTGCGTCCGGCAGCGTATTCGCCGACGAAGGTTTCAACGACCTCTTCGGTGAAGCGCTCAGCGAAATCCCAGATGTAGAACGGGATGCCGAGGATGTCAGCAGCTCGCCGGGCGTCGTGCGAGTCCTCGATCGTGCAACACCCGCGCGAGCCGGTCCGCAGAGTTCCCGGTTTGGCCGACAGGGCCAGGTGCACACCGACGACGTCGTGCCCGGCGTCGACCGCTCGCGCCGCGGCGACCGCCGAGTCCACTCCTCCGCTCATCGCGGCCAAAACCCGCATTGCCTTACACCTCTTGCTTCTGAGTCTGCTTGCGCATTCCGGCGAGGCCGGCCTGCCGGGCGCGCATGACGACGCCACCGATCTCCGCAGCCACGGCGTCGACGTCCGCGGCGGTGGAGGTGTGGCCGAGGGAGAAACGAAGGGAACCGCGAGCCGCTGCCGGGTCGGCCCCCATGGCGAGCAGCACGTGGCTCGGCTGGGCGACGCCTGCAGTGCACGCAGATCCCGTCGAGCATTCGATGCCCTTGGCGTCGAGCAGCATCAACAGGCTGTCGCCGGCGCATCCGGGGAAGGTGAAGTGAGCGTGGCTGGGCAGCCTCTCGCCATCTCCACCGTTGAGAACGGCGTCGGGTACCTCACGTTGAACGGCCTCGACGAGCTCGTCCCGAAGTTCCTCGACGCGCTTCGCGTAGTCGGCTCGGGACGCGACACTGATTCGGACCGCAGTTGCGAAACCCACGATCGCCGGGACATCCAGAGTGCCGGAGCGGACGTTGCGTTCCTGGCCTCCGCCGTGCAGCAGAGGCGCACAAGGCACGTCACGTCCGAGCAGCAGCGCTCCCACTCCGAATGGCCCACCGAGTTTGTGCCCGGTCAGCGTGAGCGCTGCGGCGCCGCTGGCGGCGAAGTCGACCGGTGCGGCTCCGACGGCCTGAACCGCGTCGGTGTGCAACGGGATGTCGAACTCGGCGCACACCGCCGCCAGCTCGGCGATCGGGTTGATCGTGCCGACCTCGTTGTTCGCCCACATCACGGTGGCCAACGCCACGATCTCGGGATCCGCGGCGATGGCTGCCCGGAGGACGTCAGGCGATACGCGGCCCTGGCTGTCCACGTCGAGTAGCGTGACCTCGGCGCCGCTGTGGGCTTCGAGCCATTCGACGGTATCCAGCACAGCGTGGTGTTCCGCAGCACCGCACAGGATGCGGCGACGCTGCTTCTGCTCGCCGCGACGAGCCCAGTAGATGCCCTTGATCGCGAGGTTGTCGCTCTCGGTGCCTCCGCCGGTGAAGATCACCTCGGAGGGACGAGCGCCCAGTGCCTCGGCGATGGTTTCGCGGGCTTCTTCGACCATCCGGCGAGCCCGGCGGCCCGAAGAGTGCAGCGCCGAGGCGTTGCCCACGGTGGGCAGCGCCTCGGTCATCGCCGCTATGGCTTCGGGCAACATCGGAGTGGTCGCCGCGTGGTCGAGATAAGTCATCGCTGTTCCAGGGTAGTCCGCTCCAGCGCGTGACGAAGCCCACCCTGGCTCTCGAAGTGGGCTGTCACACCTTTGACGGCCACCGTCCGCTCAGCCGGATGCCCACCACCGCGAGCGCCACCAAGGCCACCGTGAGCAGGGTCATCGCCGGCGACGGGTTGAAAACCGAGCCGACCGCGCCGAGCAGGACACCACCCAGGCCGATGAGCAGCGCAGAGCCGACCCAGTCCGCGAGCTGCATCGCCGAGGTGTTGAATCCGCGCTCACCTTCGGGCGAGTAGCGGAGCAGCAGGACAGAGATCGCGGGCATCGCGATGCCCATGCCTGCGCCGCCGACCGCGCAGGCCACGAAGGCGACCCAGCCGGGGAACCACGGCTGCGAAACCAGGCCGAAGCCGACCAGTCCGGCCGCGACCAGCCAGAAGCCGGTGCGCAGCGATGCCTCTCGCGACCAGTCGAGGTACCGGCCTTGCGCTGCCGATGCCGCCGACCAGCCCAAAGCCGTGATCGTCAGTGGCAGGCCGGCGAGGGCGGGGCTGTAACCGTGGACCGCGCTCATCGTCAGCGGGAGGTATGCCTCCATCCCGGCGTACGCTCCGGCGATCAGGGCGCGGGAGGCGATGACGGTCGGTAGGCCGGGGCGGGAAGTCAACGTCCCGGACGGCAGCAGCGTCCGGAGCGCGTAGCCCAGCGCGATCAGTCCGACCGTGCCGTAGCCGAGCGCGACGAGTGACTGGTGCTGAGCCGCCCACGTCAACGCTGCGACGCCGAGCGCGGCGATGATCGCCTGCGGCACGCTCGCCCGTCGCCCGCCCGTGGCGGGCTCGTGGGCGGGCAAGCGCCGGACGACCACGACCAGCATGAGCACGCCGACAGCCACGAGCGGAACCAAGCCGAGGAACACCCAGCGCCAGCCGACGCTGGCCGTCACGACCCCGGCCACCGAAGGCCCGATGACCGCGGGTAGGACCCAAGCGGCAGCGTTCGCGGCGTAGATGACCGGACGTTCGTGGTCGGTGAACGTCAGCGCGATCAGGAGCGAGACCGAGACGAGGAGTAATCCCGCGCCGAAGCCCTGCAACGCGCGGCCGAGAAGGAGCGTTGGCATCCCGCTCGCCGTTCCCGCGACCACCAGACCGGCCGCGAACAACATGGGCCCGGCGAGCAGTGCCGGCGCCGGGCCGCGGCGGTCGCCGATCCGGCCCGAAAGCACCGTCGCGACCACGCTGGAGATCAGGAAGATCGTGAAAGGCCACGAGTAGAGCGACAACCCGTGGAGGTCGGCGACCAGCGTGGGCATCGCCGTCGCTACGCCCATGCTCTCGAACGCGACCAACGTGACCACGAGCAGCAGCGCGATCGTGGTCAGCCGGTGTTCCGCGCTCCAAAGCACGCTTCGGCGACGGGGTGCGGAGTCGATCGTCGAGGCCATGATCACCAGCTTGCAATCTCCAGCGCGCTGGAGGTCAAGGTGGTTCAGGCGGAGCGGTGCGCCACCGGTTCCAGCGGAAGGCCGCGGGCCAGCGCGGCCGCTTCGCCTCGGGAACTGACGTCGAGCTTGTCGAGGATGTTCCGGACGTGAAACTTCACCGTGTGCTCGCTGAGCTGCAGTTGTTCGGCGATCTGCCGGTTGCGCAGCCCCTGGGAGATGCCCGACAGGACTTCCAGCTCACGTGGGTTGAGCCGATCGAGGGGACGCAGCTCCGGCGGCTCTGCCACGCCGAGTGGGAGCGCCGCCGTGACCGTCGTGCCCCAGCTCGGCACGGCGTCGACCTCCCAGTGGCCGCCGAGGGCAGTGAGGCGCTCGGTCAGTCCTCGGGCCGGGACCGCGTCGGCGACTTCGGGGCAATCGTCGCGGACCGCGATCCGCAGCACCGAGCCGTCCACGCGCCAGGACGCCCTCACGCGCGTGGTCGCAGCACGATCCAATGCCGCGAGTACCAAGCCGCGGGTCAGCGTCCGTGCGGTGTGGGCGATGTCCTGCGGGAGAGACGCGTCGCCGACGGGCTCGACGAGGTTCACGTCGACGTCCGTGTGCCGGACCAGGTCTGCCAGCTGGGTCTTGAGGACCCCGAATGCTGCGTCCGTCTGCTCCGCGGACAGGACCTGGTCGCGGTCGACGACGCCCCTGAGCTCCAGCAGCGCGTCGGCGGCGAGGCCGACCGCGGTGCGGCGGGCGACGGCGTCGGGGAGCCGGCTCGAGCGGAGGACCGACAGGAGCGTGACCAGGCTTGCCGCGTGCGTCTGGCCGAGGTCGGTGATCGCCTGGGCGCGGGCGGAGGCCGCGGCGAGGCTGCCGGCCAGGACGTCCGGGCCCGGGTCCGTCGCTCGCTGGCCCGCGTCGGTGCTGACGATGTGCCACAGCCGGACCGCCAATTCCAGCTCCGCGGGCGGCGGCTCCGCGGCCTCGGGCACCACGGCGATCACCGCGCCCTGGCCGACGGCCGGTGTCGAAGCGAGCAAGACCAGACGACGCTCGACGCCCCCGAGCACGCCGTCGGTCACCAGGGCCTTACCTGACTCGCTGCGGTCGACCAGCCGTTGCAGCTCGACGCTCGTCACGGCGTGCGTGATCGCTTCGTCTCCGATGACTTTGAGCGGGCTGCGAGGACAGTCGCCCGTCTGCATCGCGGCCGCGCGATGCGGGATCAGCTTGGCCAGCTCGGCGGTGAACCGGCTGAGCAACTGAGGCCGCGGTGCCGACAGGAGCCGCTCGACGACGTCCAGCACGTGCCGTGGATCCGACCAGGAAGCGTCCATGGCCTCCAAGGTAGGCGCGTCCGGGGTCCGGCGACCTGCTCGTCCGGCTAGTGAACACTGCTCGTCCGGGCGGTTCGGCGGCTCCGCCGGGCGAGTTGACTTCCGGAGGAGGACATTCGAACCGAAGGTCACGAACCAAGGAGCGAAAACACCATGCGAGCGATCGCCTTCTCCGCATACGGCGGACCGGAAGTCCTGCAGCTGTCCGACGTCCCGGCGCCGGAGCCGGGCCCGGGGCAGGTGCGGCTGGCCGTGCGGGCCGCCGGGGTCAACCCGATCGACTGGAAGATCCGCAACGGCGCCATGCAGCAGAACTTCCAGGTCTCGTTCCCGCACATCCCCGGTCTCGAGGTCGCCGGGGTCGTCGACGCCGTCGGGGAGGGCGCGGAATTCGCCGTCGGCGACGAGGTGTTCGGCTGGTCGGAGACCGGTGCCTACGCCGAGTACGCGCTCGCGAAGGCGATCGCGCCGAAGCCCGCGAGCCTTTCGTGGGCGGACGCCGCCGCGTTGCCGGTCGCCGGCGAAACCGCGCTTCGCGTGCTCGGGCTGCTCGGGGTTCGCGAGGGTGAGACGCTACTGCTCCTCGGCGCCAGCGGCACGGTCGGGCGGTTCGCCGCTCAGGTGGCCGTCGCGCAGGGGGTGACGGTCGTCGGGACCGGGGGAAGCCGCAGCCTCGACGACCTCAAGTCGCTGGGCGTCGTTCCGGTCCGCTACGGCGACGGCTGGGTGGAGCGGGTCCGCGAGGCCACGTCCGGGCCGGTGGACGCCGTCTTCGACGCCGCCGGGCACGGCGTGCTGCCGGGGTCCGTCGAGCTGCGGGGTACCAAGGACCGGATCGTCACCATCGCCGATGCGGCCGCGTTCGAGCTGGGGATCCCGTTCTCCAGCGGGGGCGAGCAGACCCGTGAGGTCCTCACCGGGATCGCCGGCTGGGTGACCGATCGCGGGGTCGGCATCGCACAGGGCAATAGCTATCCGCTGGCCGAGGCGGCCGCGGCGCAGGCCGAAAGCGAAGATGGGCACCCTGGCGGAAAGTTGACCATCGCCGTCGGCTGAACGAAGAGGGACCCAATCCGGGCCTGTCGCCGGATCGCGGCGACAGGCCCGGATCACTTCGCGGGAGGCGAAGCCAGTGGGGCCGCCTGGCGGCGCGGGGTCCGCCGCCGCTGCTGGGCCGGGATCTGCACCGTTCCCAGCGCGGAATGGACCGCCGCCTCGGCGAGGGCGGCCAGTTCGCGGCGGGTTTCCGCGCGGCCCGGAGCGATCTCCGGGCAGACGTGGATCTCGAGCACCAGGCCGCGCAAGGCCGCGACCCGGCGCAGCGACGCGATCAGCGACTCCGGTCCGATGAACGCCGGGCGGCTGGTCTCGCGGCCGTCGGCGACGCGGTACCGCAACGCGATCGGGCGCACCGGGACACCACCGTCGATGGCCGCCTGGAACGTCGCCGTCGTGAAGCGGCCCGACGCCAGGCCGCACCACGTGGTGCCCTCCGGGGTGACGCTTACCAGCGAGCCCGTCCTCAGCGCGTCGGCCAGCGATGCCATCGTGGCGGGCAACGTCGTCAGCCGCTCGCGGTCGAGGAAGATGCTGCCGCCGCGGCGGACGAGGCCGCCGAGCACCGGCCAGCCCGCGATCTCCTTCTTGGCCAGCGCGCGCATCGGCCGCAGCGCGTTGATCGCGACGACGTCCAGCCACGAGATGTGGTTGTTGACCACCAGTGCGCCACGGCCGGCGGGCGCGGTCAGGAAGTCGGCGCCGCCCCGGATGTCCAACCGGACGCCGAACGCCCGCAGCACGCCGAGGAAGATCAGCCGGAGCAGACGCTCCCGGCCCGGGATGACCAGCAGCAAGGGTGCGGACACCAGCGCCGCGAGCACGACCGAGATCGCCGCCGCGAAGCGCAGGCCCCGTCGTGGAAGACCGACCACCGGGTCGTCGGCGGTGAGGCAGCCGTCGCCACACGGCGACGACGGCATCCAGGCGTGGCTCATCCCTGGACCCCGAGGAAAAACTTGAGGTACCGCTCGTCGACGTTGTGCAGGTCCAGGAGGACGAAGAAATCCGCGACGCCGAAGTCGACGTCGAGCGCCGGTGGCCCGCAGACCTTGGCGCCGAGCCGGACGTAGCCCTTGATCAGCGGCGGCAGCGTGGGCCGCGCCGGGAGCTCGATGCCCGAGGTGTCCCACGGGATCAACGGTGTGACGCGCGTGGCCTCGTCGGAGTAGTGCTTGGCGCGCAGGACGTCCCACACCCCGGCGGCGAAGGAGCCATCGTCCACCAGCGGGACCGAAGCGCAGCCGGCGAGGTAACGGTGGCCGGAAAGCAGCATGTAGCGGGCGATCCCCGCCCAGACCAGGCTGACGACGGCGCCGCTGCGGTGGTCCGGGTGCACGCACGACCGGCCGGTTTCGACCAGCGACGGTCGCAGGCCCTCGATCGCGGTCAGGTCGAATTCGCTGTCCGCGTAGAGCTTTCCGGCCTGGGCGGCGCGGTCCGGCGGGAGCATCCGGTAGCAGCCGACGATCTCGCCCGTGTTGTCGTCGCGGACCACGAGGTGGTCGCAGAACTCGTCGAACTCGTCGATGTCGAGACCGGGCCGCGGGGAGTGGAGGCGCGCGCCCATTTCCTCGGCGAAAACCAGGTGGCGCAGTTTCTGCGCCGCAACCACTTCGTCGTTCGCGTGCGCGACGAGAAGTGAGTACCGAGGGGCGTCGGCGGGGAGCTCGTTACCCGCCTGATCAGTGCTGACGAGGAGCTGTGACGTCGTCATGCTCAAGGTTTACCCGCGCGGAGGAAGCCGCGGAGAGTGCCATCCGATGACCGATTAGTGCACGTTCAGTTAATGGCGGGTTCTCAGCCTCTTCTCAGGTGCCTGAATGCGCGAAGGGCCTCCCGGGACGTCCCCGGGAGGCCCTTCGACGAAGCTGGAAATCAGCCCTTGCGCTTCTCGACCGCCTCGGTCAGCTGCGGCGCGACGTTGAACAGGTCGCCGACGATGCCGAAGTCGGCGATCTCGAAGATCGGCGCCTCCGGGTCCTTGTTGACGGCGATGATCGTCTTCGACGTCTGCATGCCCGCTCGGTGCTGGATCGCGCCGGAGATGCCGAGCGCGATGTACAGCTGCGGCGAGACCGTCTTGCCGGTCTGGCCGACCTGGAACTGCGCCGGGTAGTAGCCCGAGTCGACAGCGGCACGCGAGGCGCCGACAGCCGCGCCGAGCGAGTCGGCCAGCTTCTCGACGACGTCGAACTTCTCCGCCGAGCCGACACCACGGCCACCGGACACCACGATGGAGGCCTCGGTCAGCTCGGGCCGGTCACCACCGGTCACCGGCTCGACACCGGTGATCTTGGTGGCCTTCGCCGCGTCGACCGCGGGGAGCTCGACGGTCTCCTCGGCCGCCGCGCCCTCGGCGGGCTCGGCCTCGACCGCGCCCGGGCGGATCGAGACCACCGGCGCGCCCTTCGCGGACTTGGACTTGACCGAGAACGCGCCACCGAAGATGGACTGGTCGATGACGCCGTCGCCGTTGACGCCCACGGCGTCGTAGATCAGCCCGGAGCCCAGGCGCACGGCCAGGCGGGCGGCGACCTCCTTGCCCTCACCGCTGGCGGTGACGAGCACGGCGGCAGGGGAGGCCTGCTGCGCGAGCGCCGCGAGCACGTCGACCTTGGGCGTGACCAGATAGTTCGCGGCGTCGTCGCCTTCCGCGACATACACCTTGGCGGCGCCGTGCGACGCCAGCGCCTGCTTCGCCTTGGCGGCGGTCCCGGTCGGGCCGACGACGACGGCCGACGGCTCACCGAGCGCGCGGGCGGCGGTCAGCAGCTCGAGCGTGACCTTCTTGACCTCACCGTCGACGTGGTCGACGAGGACGAGTACTTCAGCCATGGTTCTACTTCCTCCTCGAAGAGCCG
Organism: Amycolatopsis sp. NPDC024027; assembly: GCF_040638975.1. NCBI lineage: Bacteria > Bacillati > Actinomycetota > Actinomycetes > Pseudonocardiales > Pseudonocardiaceae > Amycolatopsis > Amycolatopsis sp. NPDC024027. Next base: position 146,991 of record NZ_JBEZYY010000004.1, on the reverse strand, counting down.
TTGTCAGATGAGCTTCTGGCCGACCAGGTACTCGGCGACCTTGGTGCCGCCGTCGCCCTCGTCCTCGGCCTTCTCGCCGGCGGTGCGCGGCGGCTTCGGCGAGGATTCGGTCACCGTGGACCACGCGTTGGCGAGACCGACCTCGCCCGCGTCGATGCCCAGGTCGGCGATGGTGAACGTCTCGACCGGCTTCTTCTTGGCGGCCATGATGCCCTTGAACGACGGGTAGCGCGGCTCGTTGATCTTCTCGCCGACGCTCACGATCGCGGGCAGGCTCGCCTCGAGGTGGGTGAGGCCGTCCTCGGTCTCGCGGGTGGCCTTGATCGCCGAGCCGTCGACGGTCAGCTCACGCACGTAGGTGACCTGCGGCAGGCCCAGCAGCTCGGCGAGGATCGCCGGGATGGCGCCACCGCGGCCGTCGGACGACTCGTTGCCGGCGATGACCAGGTCGAAGCCCTCGACCTTGCCGATCGCGGCGGCGAGCACCTTGGCGGTGGCGATCGCGTCGGAGCCGTGCAGCGCCTCGTCGGAGACGTGGATGGCCTTGTCGGCGCCCATGGACAGCGCCTTGCGGATGGCGTCGGTCGCGCGGTCGGGGCCCACCGAGATCACGGTGACCTCGCCCTCGCCGGCTTCCTTGATCTTCAGGGCTTCTTCGACGGCCTTCTCGTTGATCTCGTCGAGCACGGCGTCGGCGGATTCGCGGTCAAGGGTGTGGTCGGACCCGTTGAGCTTCCGCTCCGAGTAGGTGTCCGGTACCTGCTTGACCAGGACGACGATGTTGGTCATGGGTCTGCTTCGACCTCCCGGTTCGTGGCCCGCGGACGACCACGGGACAGTGCTCTACTGGCCGGTAGATTAGGACCAATCGGCGCGCGGGACCCGTCGAGGTGACGTCATTCACCTGGATGGGCAATTTAGTGGGACCATCGTCCCGGTAGTTGACCGGTTACCCCACCCGCACTGCCGTTCGTCCGATCGGACCAACCACGGCCTACTCGCGGTGGCTGTCCGGCATTAACCTTCTCCACCATGCCCGCGCGCATCGCCGTCATCACCGACTCGAGCTCCTGCCTGCCCGACCTCGTCGCTTCTCGCTGGGCCATCGGCGTCGTCCAGATCCAGCTGAGCCTGGGAAGCCACTACGACGACGAAAACCGCTTCGACCGCGGCGAAGTGATCGACGCCATGAGAGCCGGGCAGGTGATCGCCACGGCGCCCCCGGACCCGGGGGCGTTCTTCTGGGCCTACCAGGAAGCAGCCACCGCCGGCGCGACCGCCATCGTCAGCATCCACATCTCCGGCCGCATGTCCGACACCGTCCGCGCGGCCCGGGAGGCCGCCCAGCAGGTCCGCATCCCGGTGCACGTCCTCGACAGCCGGACCACCGGCATGAGCCTCGGCTTCGCCGCCGTGTCGGCCGCGCGGGCCGCCGCGGCCGGCGCGGACGCCGACCGGGTCATCGAGGCCGCCGAACGCCGGTGCACCACGAGCACCGAGTTCATCTACGTCGACACCCTCGAGTACCTCCGCCGCGGCGGCCGGATCGGCGCCGCCCAGGCCATGCTCGGTAGCGCGTTTTCGATCAAACCGCTGCTTACGGTCAAGGACGGCGAGGTCGCGCCGCTCGCCCGGGTCCCCGGCACGAAGCGCGCCCTGGCGAAGATGGTCGACCTCGCGGTGAAGAAGTCCGGCGGGTTCCGCGCCGACATCGCCGTGACCCGGTTCGGTGCCAGCGATCACGAACTGGAGATCGGCAGGCAGATCGAACGCCGGGTGCCGGCGATGGTCGAGAGCATGGTCGTCGAAGCGAGCACGGTCATCGGCGCGCACCTCGGCCCCGGCGCGCTCGGCATCACGGTGTCACCGGTGGGCTGACCCGCCGCGCCGGGACCAGCAGGATCACGAGCGGCAGCAGCACTCCCAGCCCGGTCGTCCCCACGATGAGGACCTGGTCGATCCGCTCGAAGTGCCCGAGGTGGCCGAGGTGGTAGAGGAAGTGCGGGACGCCGAACAGCAGCGCCGAGACGGCCGCGAGCCGCGCCACCGCTGTGGTGCCGATCACGGCGGCCCCGATCAGCAGCGCCGCGAGCGCCAGGTTGAGCCCGCCGAAGTCGCGCAGGAGGTGCTCGTTGAACGGCCCGTCCATCGAAACCCAGCCGGCACGGAAGCCGGGAAAGTCCTGGTAGAAGCCGGTCGGCGACCCGAGTGGCCAGATTCCGACCGCGGCCTCGACCAAGCCGAAGACGACGAGCAGTACGCGGGTGATGGTCCGTTGCATGACCACGGAACGAGACGGCGGCGCCGGACGTGACACCCGCTAGGGTCGCGGAGGTGACCACCCCAGCCACCCGGGCCGAGGCGCTGCACCTGACCGGCGAGCGGACCGTCCCCGGCATCGCCGAGGAGAATTACTGGTTCAGGCGCCACGAAGCCGCGTACGCCGCCCTGCTCCCCCACTGCGCGGACGCGATGGTCCTCGAAGCCGGCTGCGGCGAGGGTTACGGCGCGAGCCTCCTCGCCACGACGGCCCGCCGGGTGCTCGCGCTGGACTACGACGTCCCGACCACCGAGCACGTCGCCCGCCGCTACCCCGAGCTCGCCGTCGCGCGGGCGAACCTGGCCTTCCTCCCGGTCCGGGACGGCGCGGTCGACGTCGTCGCCAACTTCCAGGTCATCGAGCACCTGTGGGACCAGGCCGGGTTCCTCGCCGAGTGCCGGCGGGTGTTGTCGGAAAACGGCAAACTGCTGGTCACGACGCCGAACCGGCTGACCTTCACCCCGGACAGCGACACGCCGCTGAACCCGTTCCACACGCGCGAGCTGGCGCCGTCCGAGCTGGCCGGGCTGCTCACCGACGCCGGCTTCGCCGTCGAATCGCTGCACGGGCTGCACCACGGCCGGGCCGTGCGCGCCCTCGACGAGCGGTACGGCGGTTCGATCATCGACGCCCAGCTCGACGTGGTCATGGGCAAGCTGCCGGGCCAGGCCGAGTGGCCGGAAGGCCTGCTCGCCGACGTCGCCGCGATCGAGGCCACCGGGTTCGACATCCACGGCGACGACCTGGACGCCAGCCTCGACCTGATCGCCGTGGCGGTGCGCCGATGAGCGAAGGAACCTTCTGCCTCGTCGTGCACAGCCACCTGCCGTGGCTACCGCACCACGGGAGCTGGCCGGTCGGCGAAGAATGGCTCTACCAGGCGTGGGCGCACTCCTACCTGCCGTTGGTCGAGCTCCTGGAGCGCTTCGCCGACGAAGGCCGCCGCGACGTGCTGACGCTGGGCGTGACGCCGGTGCTCGCCGCGCAGCTCGACGACCCGTACAGCATCCGCGCGTTTCACGACTGGCTCGGCCACTGGCAGCTGCGCGCCCAGCACGCGGCGACGCTGTGGCGCGGCGACCCGCTGCTGCGCGAGCTCGCCGCGGCCGAGCACCGGACCGCCGTCCGCGCGGCCGAGGAGCTCGGGACGCGGTGGCGGCACGGGTTCTCCCCGGTCCTGCGGTCCTTGGTCGACAATTCGACCATCGAGCTGCTCGGCGGCCCGCTCGCCCACCCGTTCCAGCCGTTGCTGGACCCGCGGGTGCGCGAGTTCGCGCTGAACGCCGGTCTCGCCGACACGGCCCTGCGGATCGGGACGCGGCCGGAGGGGATCTGGGCCCCGGAGTGCGGCTACGCGCCTGGTATGGAAAACGACTACGCGGCGGCCGGCGTCCGGCGGTTCCTGGTCGACGGCCCGTCGCTGCGCGGCGAGTCCTGGGCCGCCCGGCCGGTCGGCGACACCGACGTCCTCGCGTTCGGCCGCGACCTCGAGGTCACCTACCGCGTCTGGTCGCCGAAGGCCGGCTATCCCGGCCACGCCGCGTACCGCGACTTCCACACCTGGCAGCACGAAGTCGGCCTCAAGGCGGCGCGGGTCACCGGTAAGACGGTCGAGCCGCAGGACAAGGCGCCCTACGACCCGGCGCTCGCCGCCGACGTGCTGCGGACGCACGTCAAGGACTTCGTCGAGACCGTCGTGACGCGCCTGCGGTCGCTGAAGCGGCAACACGGGCGTGAGGCGCTCGTGGTCGCCGCTTACGACACGGAGCTGTTCGGGCACTGGTGGTACGAAGGACCGGCGTGGCTGGAAGGCGTGCTGCGCGCGCTGCCCGAGGCCGGCGTGCGGGTGACGACGCTGAAGGGCGCGATGGAAGCCGGCCACGTCGGTGAGCCGATCGACCTGCCTTCGTCGTCGTGGGGGTCGGGCAAGGACTGGCGGGTCTGGGACGGCGAGCAGGTCAAGGACATGGTCGCCGCCAACGCGGCGTTGCAGGACCGGCTGCTCGAACTGGTTGCCGGGCTGGACCGGACGGCCCGGGACACCGTCGCCGACCAGGCCGTCGCCGAGGCGATGCTGGCGCTGGAAAGCGACTGGGCGTTCATGGTTACCAAGGACTCGGCCGCGGACTACGCACGTCGTCGCGCGGCGGTCCACACCGAGCGCTTCGACGCGCTGGCCGGGCTGCTGCGCCGCGGCGATCGCGCGCGCGCCGTCGAGCTCGCCGCCGCTTACCGCGCTGACGACGGACCGTTCGGGCACCTCGACGCCCGGGCGCTGAAGCACGACTGAAAGGGACGCACCGGATGGGAATCCACGAAATTCCGCTCAAGACCCTCGACGGGCACGACAGCTCGCTGGGCGAGTTCGCGGGCAAGGCGCTGCTCGTGGTCAACGTCGCGTCCAAGTGCGGCCTGACCCCGCAGTACTCCGGTCTCGAGCGGCTGCAGGAACGCTTCGGCGAGCAGGGCTTCTCCGTCGTCGGGTTCCCGTGCAACCAGTTCGCCGGGCAGGAACCGGGCAGCGCGGACGAGATCCAGACGTTCTGCTCGACGACCTACGGCGTCACGTTCCCGCTGTTCGAGAAGATCGACGTCAACGGCGAAGGCCGCCACCCGCTTTACGCCGAGCTGACCGAGACCACCGACGCCGAGGGCGCGGCGGGCGACGTCCAGTGGAACTTCGAGAAGTTCCTCGTCGGCGCGGACGGCGAGGTCCTGGCCCGGTTCCGGCCGCGCACCGAGCCCGAGGACGAGACGGTCGTCAAGGCGATCGAGGCGGCGCTGCCGGCTTGATGCCACGGGGAAGACCGGCTGTGGTCGAAATCAGGACGAGCCCGCTTCGATCACGGCTCGCACGCACTTCGCGACCACGGCCGGATCCACCTTCACCACGCGACGGTCGTAGGTGAGCAGGCCGTTGACCTCGTTTTCGACATCCGTCGTCTGGGTGTAGACGGCCCCGGACAAGCCGCGTTCCGCCACCACTCGCTCGAGGGCGGCGCTCACCTCGGCGTAGCGCTCGGTCAGCCGTTCCCGCGTCGGCGTCATCTCGTACGCGTTCGGCGGGCCGGGCCAGCAGTGGTCGTCCAGAACCAGACCAAGGCCGCCGTACTCGCCGTCGACGATCGCGCGGCCGTCGCGCACCGACGGCGAACCCGGGCCCACGTACGTGTGATCGTCGTAGACGTCGCCCGCGCCGCTGTCCGGCCGCGAAAAACAGCAGTTGACACCGCTGTTCGCGATCACCAGCCGCGTCGGGTCGAGGGTTTTGACCGATTCCGTGACACGGGCCGTGTCGAACTCGCCCCAGCCCTCGTTGAACGGGACCCAGCCGACGATCGACGGGACGGCTTGCAGCTGCGTCACCATCTCGGCCAGCTCCGCTTCGAACCGCTCGCGCGCCCGCGGGATCGGGTCCGGCGCGATCCCCGGCGGGCCGTCGAACGAAACGGTCAGCGACGGCATGTCCTGCCAGACGAGCAAGCCCAGCGTGTCGGCCCAGTAGTACCAGCGGGCCGGCTCGACCTTGACGTGTTTGCGGACGAAGTTGAAGCCCAGCTCCTTCGTCTTCTCGAGGTCGAACCGCAGGGCGTCGTCGGTGGGCGCGGTGGAGATGCCATCCGGCCAGTAGCCCTGGTCGAGCGGTCCGTGCAGAAAAGTGACCCGGCCGTTGAGCGCGATCCGCGGGCGGCCCTGCGCGTCCTGGACCAGGCCGATCGTCCGGAGACCGGCGTAGCTGCCGATCTCGTCCGAAACCGAACCATGCTCGTCGAGCAGCTGGACGCGCAGCGAGTAGAGGTGCGGGTCGTCGGGCGTCCAGAGGTGCGGCGAAGGAACGTCCACGCGCACCGACGTCCCGGCCGCACCCGAGGCCCTCGCCACCTCGGCGCCGTTTGCCGAAAGAACGACAACGACCTCAGTGCCGCCGGTGACCTGCGGGAACACCGTCACTCCGGTCAAGTCCGGAGTCAGGTCCAGGCGCTCGATCCTGGTCTCGGGGACCGGCTCCAGCCACACCGTTTGCCAGATTCCGGACGACGGGGTGTAGCAGATCCCGCCGGGCGCGTTGCGCTGCTTGCCGACCGGGAAGGGCTCGATGTCGGTGCGGTCCTCGGCGCGGACGGTCAGCTCCTGCGGTCCCGAGGCACGCAGGACGTCGGTGATGTCCGCACTGAACGCCGTGTACCCGCCTTCGTGGGTCGCGACGAGCTGGTTGTTGACCCAGACCTTCGCCGTCTGGTCGACCGCGCCGAAGTGCAGGAGGACCCGTGAGCCGCGCCAGTCGGCGGGGACTTCGAAAAGACGCCGGTACCAGAGGACTTCGTCGCGTCGTCGAATTCCGGACAACGCCGATTCCGGCGGGAACGGGACCAGGATGCGCTCGGCGTACCCGGACGGCCGTGGTTCATCCGGCGACGACGGCCAGCCCGCGTACTCCCAGACGCCGTTGAGGTTCAGCCAGCGAGGCCGCGTCAGCTGGGGCCGCGGGTACTCGGGAAGGGCGTTGTCCGGAGCGACGTCGGCGCTCCACGGTGTCGGCAGGGGCGGGTCGAGCCGGCGCCAGCCGGGGTCCTTGTCGGGAGTCATCCCGGTCGATGGTGGCAGAGATCGACACACTGGCCAGTGATCGAGATCACATGTGAACACTTCGCCAGCACGGGCGCGTCGAGGCCTACTGACTCGCGAGTAACCTCTGCGCATGCGAGTGCTGATGCTGTCCTGGGAGTACCCGCCCGTGGCCATCGGGGGCCTGGCCCGGCACGTCCACGCGCTCGCTACCCACCTCGCCCGCCAAGGCCACGAGGTCGTCGTGCTCTGCCGGCACGCCGCGGGCACCGACGCCGGGACGCACCCGCGCACCGATCGCGTCGTCGAGGGCGTGCGGGTCATCCGGGTCGCCGAAGACCCGATGCACGTGACGTTCGAACGGGACCTCGTCGCCTGGACGCTGGCCATGGGACACGCCATGATCCGCGCCGCGCAGGACCTGCTGCGCACCTGGCAGCCCGACGTCGTCCACGCGCACGACTGGCTGGTCGCCCACCCGGCCATCGCGATCGCCGAGGCGGCGCGGGTGCCGCTGGTCGGCACGATCCACGCGACCGAGGCGGGGCGGCACTCCGGCTGGCTGTCGCACCCGCTGAACCAGCAGGTCCACTCGGTCGAATGGTGGCTCGCGAACCGCGCCGACGCGCTGATCACCTGCTCGCAGGCGATGCGTCGCGAGGTCGCGTACCTCTTCGAGGTCGAGGCGGCCGACGTCACGGTGATCCACAACGGCATCGAGGAACGCGGCTGGCAGGTGCCCGCGGACGAGATCGCGCGCGCCCGCGAGGTCTACAGCCCGGCCGGGGCGCCGCTGTTGCTCTATTTCGGACGACTCGAGTGGGAGAAGGGCGTGCAGGACCTCCTGGCCGCCCTTCCCCGCATCCGGCGCCGCCACCCGGGCACCCGCGTGGTCGTGGCCGGAAAAGGACGACACTTCGACGAGCTGGTCGAGCAGTCGCGGAAGCTGCGGGTGCGGCGTGCGGTCGACTTCGTCGGGCACCTCTCCGACCGCGATCTCCGCGCGGCGCTGGCCGCGGCGGACGCCGTCGTGCTGCCGAGCCGGTACGAGCCGTTCGGCATCGTCGCGCTGGAGGCCGCGGCCGCGAAGGCACCGCTGGTGGCATCGACGGCCGGCGGGCTCGGCGAAGTCGTCGTCCACGGGGAGACCGGGCTGGCGTTCAGCCCCGGAGACGTCGCCGCGCTGGCCGCCGCGGTGACAACGGTGCTCTCCGACGCCGAGGCCGCGGCCGAGCGGGCCCGGGCCGCGCAGTCCCGCCTGGCCGCGGACTTCGACTGGCGCCGGATCGCCGAAGCGACCGCCGACGTCTATCGGCGAGCGAAGCCGGGTGAACCGGTCGAACTGCCCCGGCCCAAGATCGCGACCGGCAACGCCTTCGAACCGGTGCCGGCCGAGATCCCGGAAGTCTAGGTAGCCGCCCGCTCAGAACCGGCAGGGCCGGACGCAGGCCGGACCGGCCGAAACGGTCGTGGTCGTGATTCCGTCCACGGCGAACGCGAGCGAAAACAGGACGATGAGGGTGGCGGCGGCAGCTCTGAACCTGCTGGTCATGGGGACTCCTCGGGAAACGGTGGCGCGATCGGCGCCTCGCAGCGAGCATCCGCGCCGCCTCCCGGGGAAACAATAAGCGGAACAGCACGGGCTGGTACGTATTCGCCTTCCGTGATCGGTTCGTCCGGTTCACCGGGTTCCGGTCAGCAGCCGGACCCGGACACGTTCCCCCAGCGGGCCGCGCGGGGCGACCGCCGCCCGGATGCGTTCGGTGAACGCCGGCCTCGCGGCCAGGACGGGCAGCTATGGCCGAAAAAACGCCACGGGCCAATTTGTCGGCGTTCAGCGGCGCTGAGTACTCGACGACCGTCGAGCTCACGGCGTACCCAGCGGCCTCGATGGCCCCGCCTCACCGACGAGCGGCCCCGTTCCGTTCGGGGGCGGACTCGAGCGTCACAGTCGGATCTCGAGCGACAACCCGCTGGCCTGCACAAACGCCCTTACGACACGAACCGAACTCCGCGAGGTCACCATGAAGATCCTCTCCCTCACCACGGCCGGCCTGCTCGTACTCACCCCCGCGGCCGCCGCGCAGACCACCACACCGCCACCGCTGCCCACCTGGCTGAACCTGTCCGTCTACAGTGGACATCCCGGCGAGAAGGTGTCCCTCACTGTCGCCTGCGAAGGCGAAGCGAGCCCGGTCAGGACCAAGGCCCTGCGCATCACCGCGCCGTTGGACCGCAACGCCGAGGGACACCAGCCGTGGGCACTTTTCGGCGAAAGCGTCGTCGCCGCCGTCGCGCCCGGCACGTATCCGGTCTCCGTCCACTGCGCCGGGAAGCCCCTGACCGTGCACTTCACGGTGCTGGCGGCGAAGCCCCGGCCCGGCCAGGTGAAGGTCCTCCCCCACGGCGCTCCCCGGACCGGGGACGGCTCGGCCTCCTAGAAGACCGGCAACAGGACGCCGTGCTCCGATTCCGGTCGCGGACCGAAGATGCGGCGGTCGGCTTCGGCGATCGGGACGTCGTTGATGCTCGCTTCGCGGCGGCGCATCAAGCCTTCGTCGCTGAACTCCCACAGCTCGTTGCCGTAACTGCGGAACCACTGCCCCTCGGCGGTCCGGGACTCGTACTGGAACCGGACGCCGATGCGGTTGCCGCGAAAACCCCACAGCTCCTTGCGCAGGGCGTAGTCCAGCTCGCGCGCCCATTTCTCGGTGAGGAACTCGACGATCCGCGCGCGTCCGACGACGTGCCGGTCGCGATTGCGCCAGACCGAGTCCTCCGTGTACGCGAGCGAGACGCGCTCGGGGTCGCGGGTGTTCCACGCGTCTTCGGCGGCCTGGACCTTCTGGCGGGCGGTCTCTTCGTCGAAGGGCGGGAACGGCGGGCGCGGGGTCATGACGGCTCCTTCCGAACGAGGAGAACGTGCGTTCTCCACTACTCCCGCTAGACTAGAGAACGATCATTCTCAGCGCCAGGGGCAGGTGACATGGATTCCACGGAGGCGACCGACCGGCTGTTGGAGGCCGCCGAGGACCTCTTCTACGCCCACGGCGTGCAAGCGGTCGGGATGGACGCCGTCCGCGAACGCTCCGGCGTCTCGCTTAAGCGGCTCTACCAGTGCTTCCCGGCGAAGAGCGACCTCGTGGAGGCGTACCTGCTCCGCCGCGACGAACGCTGGCGCGGCTCGTTGCGCGATTTCGTCCACGCCCGCGGCGACGACCCCCTGGCGGTGTTCGCCTGGCTGAAGAACTGGTTCGCCGAGCCGGGCTTCCGCGGCTGCGCGTTCGTCAACTCCTTCGGCGAGTTCGGCGAGCCCACCCCCGGTATCGCCGCCGCGATCCGCAAGCACAAAGCCGAGGTCCGGGCCTACTTGCGCGGCCTCGTCGCGAACCCGAGCCTCGCCGACCAGCTGTTCGCGCTCATGGAGGGCGCGACCGTGCTCGCCGCGATCACCGGAGACGCGGGCGAAGCGGACACGGCCGGCGAAGCCGCGAAGGTCCTGCTGGCCGTTCAGGGGTAGAGCGTCAGCCCGGGATCGAGCACCACCTCCGCCAGCGGGCCGAGGCTCAGGGGCGGTGACGGCATGTCCGGCGCGTCACTCAGCTTCGCTTCCCGGGCGGTGTTCTGTGCCTCGACGATCACGCCGGCGCCGTCGGGCTTGGTGACGTTCACCCGGTTGACCGTCGGGCCGTCCTCGATGGTGAGGGTCACTTCGACGATCGTCTCGCCGTGCGGTCCGGCGGCGGGGTGCACTCGGTTTGCGGGGTGGCATTGCCGCCGGGCCGGGTGACGATGGCCCAGACGTTGCCCTTGTGCGTCTTTTCCGACGTCGAGGCCGCGGCCATGAAGTAGTCCTCGCCGCCGCTGCACGTGCTGTCCTTCGACACCAGCGCGGAAAAGACGTGGCAGAAGCCAGCGGCCCGTGCTGGGTGCCCTTCGGGTACTGCCCCAGCGGGTGGACGCCGAGCGTCGTACCCGGGGCGACCCGCTGCTTTACGGCGTCGGTGAGCACCGTCGTCAGCCGGTCGTCCGCGGGGCGAGCTTGCACGCGTCGGACGACGGGGCGGCGCGGCCGCTCCCGGTTGCACGAAGCTCGGCGCGGGATCACCCGGCGCGAGGACGAACACCGCGCCGGCAGCCACCGCCGCGACACCTGCGCCGGCGGCGGTCCACGGGTTCGCCATGCGGCGCACCCGCGCCCGGCGGCGTTCGCGGTCCAGCACCGCCTCGACGTCGACAGTGGACGGCGGGACGACGCCGATTGCCGCGTCGAACTGCTCCCTGCTCATTTTCCCTCCATCAGCTCTGGCTCGCGGCGACGAGCGCGCGCAGCGAGTCGAGCCCCCTCCCGCCGCCAGGCCCTGGCCTTCTCGTCCAGCCACGTCCGCACGAGGATCCGGCGGACGTAGGCGCCGAGGGTGCTGCACCTGCCGGGCCCGTGGCCAGTGCCGGTACAGCTTGCCGATCGTGATCGACACCAGGTCGTCGGCGAGGTGTGGGCGGGCGCGGGGGTTGCCTGGAGATCGAAATCCGCGCGACGCGGGCCGGCCGGTCCTGCGGACCCGGGACCCGCGGCAGCCGCTGATCCCGAAACGAAATGAACCGGTCCCGGGGGCGGGGAGCCGCCGCCACCGGGACCGGTCCGGACCCACACCATCCCAACAGTGTGGAATCCGGTCGCCCCTCGTCAGGTAGGGGCGACCGGATGCTCGAAGCACTCTTTACCGCTGAGAGCGCAACGAACAGAGCCCTGCTACCGGGCGTCTGTGAGGTACCGCGCGTAGGCACCCGTGGTGAGGAAGCTCGGCAGCTTCTCGCCCAGCGCGGTCTCGGTGAAGATCTCGTACGCGTCGTCGAGGCGGTTGCCCGTACCGAGTTCGGCGCGCACCGACGCGAATTCGTCGTCCAGGAATTCGACCGCCAGTTCGCGGGTCAGCGCCGTGCCGTCCTCGAGTTTCGTGCCGTTGCGGATCCACTGCCAGATCTGGCAGCGCGCGATCTCCGCGGTGGCCGCGTCCTCCATGAGGTTGTGGATCGCCGCCGCGCCGGTGCCGCGCAGCCACGCGTCGACGTAGCGCAGCGCGACGTTGATGTTCGCGCGCACGCCCGCCTCGGTGACCTCGCCGCCGGCGCTGGCCACGTCGAGCAGGTCCTCGGCGGTGACGTGGACGTCGTCGCGCAGCTTGCCGAGTTGGTTCGGCCAGCCGCCGAGCACGCCGTCGAAGACCTCGCGGCAGACCGGGACCAGGCCGGGGTGCGCGACCCACGAGCCGTCGAAACCGTCGCCGGCCTCGCGTTCCTTGTCCGCGCAGACCTTCTCGATCGCGGTCGCGTTGATCTCCGGGTCCTTGCTCGGGATGAACGCGGCCATGCCGCCGATGGCGTGCGCGCGCCGCTGGTGGCAGGTGCGCACGAGCAGTTCGGTGTAGGCCCGCATGAACGGCACGGTCATGGTCACCTGCGCGCGGTCCGGGAGGACGAAGTCGGCGCCGTGCGCGGCGAAATTCTTGATCATGCTGAAGATGTAGTCCCAGCGACCGGCGTTGAGGCCGGCCGCGTGCTCACGCAGCTCGTAGAGGATTTCGTCCATCTCGAACGCCGCGGTGATCGTCTCGATCAGCACGGTCGCGCGGATCGTGCCGCGCGGGATGCCCAGCTCGCGCTGCGCCAGCAGGAAGACGTCGTTCCACAGGCGTGCTTCGAGGTGGTTCTCCAGCTTCGGCAGGTAGAAGTACGGGCCGACGCCGCGGGCGAGCAGCTGGCGCGCGTTGTGGAAGAAGAACAGGCCGAAGTCGACCAGGCTCGCCGACACCGGACGGCCGTCGATGCGGATGTGCTTCTCCACCAGGTGCCAGCCACGCGGGCGCGCCACGATCGTCGCCGGGTCGTCGCCGATCGTGTAGCGCTTGCCGGCTTCCGTGGTGAAGTCGATGTTGCGGCGGATGGCGTCGTACAGGTTGATCTGGCCGTCGATGACGTTGTGCCACGTCGGCGACGTCGCGTCTTCGAAGTCCGCCAGCCAGACCTTGGCGCCGGAGTTCAGCGCGTTGACCGTCATCTTGCGGTCGGTCGGGCCGGTGATCTCGACGCGGCGGTCTTCCAGGCCCGGCGCGGTCGGGGCGACGTGCCACGACTCGTCGTCGCGGATCCGGCGGGTCTCGGGCAGGAAGCCGAGCGGCTTCTCCCCGGACTGCAGTTCTTCGCGCCGCACGCGGCGGGCGTCGAGCAGCTCGCGCCGGCGTCCGGCGAACGTGTTGTCCAGCTTGGCCAGGAAGTCGAGTGCCGCCGGGGTCAGGATCTCCGCGAACCGGCCCTCGACCGGTCCGGTGACCTCGATGCGGTAGTTCAGCCGATCAACCATGGGGTGCCTCCGCGAGCTGTGGGCAGGGAAGGAAAGAGGGAAGGTCGCGGCCTGACGACGATGGGGGTTTTCGTCGTCAGGCCGCGGCCGGGATCAGTGGAACTGGGCTTCTTCGGTGGAGCCCTTGAGCGCGGTGGTCGAGCTCTCCGGGTTCAGCGCCGTCGCGACGTTGTCGAAGTAACCGGTGCCGACCTCGCGCTGGTGCTTGGTCGCGGTGTAGCCGCGGCTCTCCGAAGCGAACTCGCGCTCCTGCAGGTCGACGTAGGCGGTCATGCCCTCGCGGGCGTAGCCGTGGGCCAGGTCGAACATCGAGTAGTTCAGCGCGTGGAAGCCGGCCAGCGTGATGAACTGGAACTTGTAGCCCATGTGGCCGAGCTCGCGCTGGAACTTCGCGATCGTCGCGTCGTCCAGGTGCTTCTTCCAGTTGAACGACGGCGAGCAGTTGTAGGCCAGCATCTGGTCCGGGAACTTCGCCTTGATCGCCTCGGCGTACTTGCGCGCCACCTCGAGGTCCGGCTCGGAGGTCTCCATCCAGAGCAGGTCGGCGTACTGGGCGTAGGCCAGGCCGCGCTCGATGCACGGCTCGATGCCGTTGCGAACCTCGTAGAAGCCCTCGGCGGTGCGGCCGCCGGTGAGGAACTGCTGGTCGCGCTCGTCGACGTCGCTGGTCAACAGCGTCGCGGCCTGCGCGTCGGTGCGGGCGACGACCAGGGTCGGCACGTTCAGCACGTCGGATGCGAGCCGCGCGGCGTTCAGCGTGCGCTCGTGCTGCTTGGTCGGGATCAGGACCTTGCCGCCGAGGTGACCACACTTCTTCTCGGAGGCGAGCTGGTCTTCCCAGTGCACACCCGCGGCGCCGGCGGCGATCATGCCCTTCATCAGCTCGAACGCGTTGAGCGGGCCACCGAAGCCGGCCTCGGCGTCGGCCACGATCGGCGCGAACCAGTCGATGTCGGTGTTGCCCTCGGCCCAGTTGATCTGGTCGGCGCGGCCCAGCGCGTTGTTGATGCGGCGGACCACGGCCGGCACCGAGTTGGCCGGGTAGAGGCTCTGGTCCGGGTAGGTCTGGCCGGACAGGTTGGCGTCGGCCGCGACCTGCCAGCCGGACAGGTAGATCGCCTGCAGGCCCGCGCGGACCTGCTGGACGGCCTGGTTGCCGGTGAGCGCGCCGAGCGCGTGAATGTAGTCCTCGGTGTGCAGCAGGTCCCACAGCTTCTCCGCGCCGCGGCGGGCCAGGGTGTGCTCCTCGACGACGCTGCCGCGCAGCTTGATCACGTCTTCGGCCGAGTAGGAGCGCTGCACGCCCGCCCAGCGGGGGTCGTTCGCCCACTGCGCCGCCAGCTCCGCGGCCGCCTGCTTGGCCTGTTCCGTCATCGAATCTCCCGGTGTTGCGAAGTTTGCGATTGCTCGCCTTGCTTGGCCTGACCCTGACACGCCAGCGAAAACGAGGTCCAGGTGTCCAATTTGCCAATTTGTGCGAAGGGTCCGTACGCTCTTTGCAAAGGTTGCGAATCAGCCGATTCGCAACTGATCGAAAATCCGCGTTCTTGACCGTTCACGTAACCGTTCAGGACCGGAAACCTTCCGGGAAGGAGGGCACGAATGGAGAAGACTTTCGCCGGCGCGCGGTTGCGGCACCTCCGCGAAAGCCGCTCGATGAGCCAGGCCGACCTCGCTCGTGTGCTGGAGATCTCACCCAGCTACCTCAACCAGATCGAGCACAACTCGCGTCCGCTGACCGTGCCCGTGCTGCTGCGGATCACGCAGGCGTTCGGCGTCGACACCGAGTTCTTCGCCAACAACGACACGTCCCGGCTGGTCGCCGACGTCAAGGAAGCCCTGCTCGACGAAGCCCTCGGCATCGACGTCACCACCGGTGAGCTCAACGAGCTGGCCACGAACCTGCCGGCGATCGCGCAGGCGCTGGTCAAGCTGCACCGCAGTTACCGCAACGCCGTCGAGAACACCGCCGCGCTGACCACGGAAAACGGCCTGGGCCTGCACGGCAGCGCCGCCGGGGCGCTGCCGCACGAGGAGGTGCGCGACTTCTTCTACGAGCGAGAGAACTATGTCGCGGAACTGGACGAACGCGCCGAGAAGATGGCGGCGGACATCCCGCTGCAGCGCGGGCAGGTGCTGAGCGCGCTGAAGGAACGCCTTTCCCAGCGCTACGGCGTCGAGGTGACCAGCGAGGGCATCGACGAGGCCACCGGCCAGCAGCACCGCTACGAGCCGGTGACGCGGGTGCTGCGGCTGGCACCGAGCCTGCGGGTCGGGCAGCAGGCGTTCCGGATGGCTTCGCAGATCGCGCTGCTCGAGTACGACGACCTCATCACCGAGCTCGCGGACTCGTGGGCGTTCTCCGGGCCGGCCGCCCGGTCGCTCGCCCGCGTCGGCCTGGCGAACTACTTCGCCGGGGCGCTTATCCTCCCCTACGGGCCGTTCCTGGCCGCGGCCGAGCGGTTCCGGTACGACATCGAGCGGCTGTGCGACCACTACGGCGTCGGCTTCGAGACCGTCTGCCACCGGCTGTCCACGCTGCAACGGCCGAAGCAGCGCGGCGTGCCGTTCTCGTTCGTGCGGGTGGACCGGGCCGGGAACATGTCGAAGCGGCAGTCGGCGGCCGGGTTCCACTTCTCCCGCGTCGGCGGGGCGTGTCCGCTGTGGAACATCTACGAGGCGTTCACCCAGCCGGGCAAGATCCTCACCCAGATCGCCACCCTGCCCGACGGCAAGAGCTACTTCTGGGTCGCGCGCACGGTGTCGCGCAACATCGGCGGCTACGGCAGCCCGGGCAAGACGTTCACGGTCGGGCTGGGCTGCGAACTGCGCCACGCCGGGCGCCTCGTCTATTCGACCGGCCTGGACCTGGACGAGCCGGCCGCCGCGACGCCCATCGGAATGGGCTGCAAAGTCTGCGAACGGCCGGCGTGCTCCCAGCGCGCGTTCCCGACGATCGGCAAGCAGCTCACCGTGGACGAGAACACCAGCACCTTCGTCCCCTACCCGGCGGTGCCCAAGGGCTGATCAGCCGATCACGTGCGGCGTCCACTTCGACTCGTCCGGGCCGAGCAGCGTGATCCGGCTCAGCAGCTCCTGCGAGGTGATGCCCGCGGCCTGGGGCTTGTCGATCGCGACGCACGCCCGCAGCCCGTTCTTCATCGTGCAGACGGGCTTGCCGGGGCCGTCCGCGTGGCCACCCGGCGGGGAGACCGTGATCGTCACGAGTGCGCCGTTCGACGAGTACTGGAGCACCGCCCGCCACGGGACGCCGTCCTGGTCGGGGCGACGCCACAGGCCGATGTCGGCGACGCGGAACGTCTCCGGCAGACCGGTGATGTGCAGCGGCAACGGCACCGCGCGGTTCGCGAACGTCACCTCCCCGGCGACGCGCAGCAGGACCTGCTGCAGATCGGGCAGGGTGAGGTAGTACGCGTTCAGCTCGGCCCACCGGCCGTCCGCGGTCGGCCAACGCAGGTAGCTGTTGCCCTGGTTCAGCGGGTCGCGGGCATCGGTCGTGACCCAGTAGCCGTCGCGGTCGCCGACCCGGACCGGGACGCGCACCGCCCGCCCGCCCATGTCGTGCTTGCGGTCCAACGGCGGTTCCCGGTCGTACACGGCGAGCCAGATCATCGGCGCCAGGTCGCCGCGGCCGATGGCCAGCGCGGAGTCGCCGTGGCCGCCGGCGCCGTACTCGACGCCCTTGATGGACTCCGGCAGCCAGCCGAAGCTCGCCTTCGCCACCAGCGGGTTGTCGGTGGGCGCCGGCGCGACGGGCGGTGGCTTGGGCAGGACGGCCGCCGGCGCGATCGGGGGCGGCGTGGGCCGCATCGCCGACACGGCCGTCAGCCCCCCGGCCGTCACCACCGCGGCACAGCCCACGACCAGCGCCGCGGTCCGCACACGACGACGGCGTCCCCCGAGCCGGCGCGCGCGGTCGAGGTCGATCCGGGGCGGCGGGGCAGGCGTCTCGGCCAGTTCCTTCAGCTTGGTGGCCAGCTCGTGGTCGATCATGCTCGTCCCTCCCGGATCGGTTCGCGCAGCAGCTCGCGAAGCGCGTCCACGGCCTTCGCGGTCTGGCTCTTGACGGTGCCTTCGGAACAGCCCAGCGCTCGCGCGGTCTCGGCGACCGGCAGATCGCCGAAGTAGCGCAGGACGACGGTCGCGCGCTGCCGGGCCGGCAGCCGTTCCAGCGCGGCCCGCAGGTCCAGCGCCTGTTCGACGTCCGTGCCCGGTGCCGGCGGGTCCTGGTCGTTTTGGCGCAAATCCACCCGCCGCCACCACGACGTCCGCTGTTCAGCCAGGAACGTGTTGACCAGCGTGCGGCGCGCGTAGCCGTCCAGGTTGTCGGCACGGGAGGCGCGCGGCCAGTTCGCGTAAAGCCGGGTGATCGCCGACTGGACCAGGTCGTCGGCCCGGTGCCAGTCGCCGCAGAGCAAGTACGCGACCTTGCGCAGCCAAGCCGCCCGCGTGGTCACGTACTCGGTGAATCCGGCGTTCATCGGCGCCCCCCATCTCGTTCGTCACCCCTTTGATGCGCCCGGAGGCCCGGCCGGTTGCCCGGGACGCGCGAGTCGTAGATTCACCGGGGTGCACGACATCGACACGGTGACCGCGGCGACCATCGAGAAGGCCGCCGAGCGGCTGGCCGGGGTGGTGACCCGGACGCCGCTCGAGCCGAGCGCCCGGTTGTCGTCCCGGGTGGACGCGCAGGTCTGGGTGAAGCGCGAGGACCTGCAGACCGTCCGGTCGTACAAGATCCGCGGCGCCTACAACTTCATCGTCCAGCTCGACGAGGACGTCCGCGCCCGGGGCGTCGTCTGCGCCAGCGCCGGCAACCACGCCCAGGGCGTCGCGTACGCGTGCCGGCGGCTCGGCGCCAACGGCCGCGTGTACGTCCCCGGGACCACGCCGCGGCAGAAGCGCGAGCGCATCGCGACGCTCGGCGGCGCGCACATCGAGGTCGTCGTTGTCGGAGAAACGTACGAAGACGCCTTCGCCGCGGCCAACGAGGACGCCCAGCGCACCGGCGCGACCCTGGTGCCCGCGTTCGACGACGTCCGCACCGTCGCCGGCCAAGGCACGGTCGCCCTCGAGGTGATCGAGCAGCTCGGCTTCGTGCCCGACGTCGTGGTCGTGCCCGTCGGCGGCGGCGGGCTGCTCGCCGGGGTCGGCAGCTGGCTGCGGGAGCGGCACCCGGACGTCCGGATCGTCGGTGTCGAGCCCGCGGGCGCGGCCTGCATGGCGGCGGCCCTCGAGGCCGGGCACCCGGTGCGGCTGCCGGAGCTCGACTCGTTCGTCGACGGCGCCGCCGTGCGCGAAGCCGGCGCGGTCACCTATCCCCTGATCCGCGAGAGCGGCGCCGAGCTGACCGCGGTCGCCGAGGGCGCGGTGTGCACCGAGATGCTCGCGATGTACCAGTCCGACGGGATCATCGCCGAACCCGCGGGCGCGCTCGCCGCGGCGTCGCTCGGCACGGTCGTCGGGGTCGAGCCCGGCCAGACCGTCGTCTGCCTGGTCTCCGGCGGCAACAACGACGTCAGCCGCTACAGCGAGATCCTCGAACGCTCGCTGATGCACGAAGGGCTGAAGCACTACTTCCTGGTCGGCTTCCCGCAGGAGCCCGGCGCGCTGCGGCGGTTCCTCGAGCAGGTGCTCGGGCCCGAGGACGACATCACCCGCTTCGAGTACGTCAAGCGCACCAACCGCGAGATGGGGCCGGCGCTGGTCGGCATCGAAATCGCCCGGTCAGCCGACCTGCCCGGGCTGCTGGCCCGGATGGACGCGAGCCCCCTGCAGGTGGAGCGGATCGAGCCGGGCAGCCCCCTGTTCCACTTCCTGCTCTGAGCGCGTGGTCCACTAGGCGGATGGTGAAGGTCGACGGTGTCCGCAGTGTCGAGGCGTTGCGCGAAAAAGTCCACGAGGGTGCGGAGCCCGAGTACCTGCTGTTCTACGGGCACACGCCCTCGAAGTCCGGGCGGGTGACGGCGAGCTGCCTGAGCCAGTGGTGGGTCGACCCCTTCGAAGCCGACGGCGTCGTCTACCCGACCGCCGAGCACTACATGATGGCCGGCAAGGCCGAGCTGTTCGGCGACCACGAGAAGGCCGAGCTGATCCGGACCACGCCCGACCCGAAGGCGGCGAAGGTGCTCGGCCGCGAGGTCGCCGGGTTCGACGCCGCCACCTGGGAGCGGCACCGGTTCGACATCGTCGTCGACGGCAACCTGGCCAAGTTCCGCGCCCACCGCGACCTGCGCCGGTTCCTGCTCGGGACCGGGGACGCGGTGCTCGTCGAGGCGTCCAAGAAGGACCTCGTCTGGGGCACCGGCCTCGCGCGCGAGGAGAAGTACGCGACCAAACCCGACTACTGGCGTGGGCTGAACCTGCTCGGCTTCGCGCTGATGGAGGTCCGCGAGCAGCTGCGGGCGCGTGTCTGACTCGAGGAGCCCCGCGCACGACGTCGGCTGACCGGTGTCGGGGTCAGCCGCCCGGACAGTCGTTGCCGCCGCCGCTGCGCTCGACGCAGTGCCGCGGTCCCGGCGGGGGCGGCGGCCGGTGCCGGAGGTCGTCCGCCCACTTCAAGGCCGCGACGACCGCGGCCAGCGTCAGGCAGATCCCGAAGAACCACGTCCACCCTCGCCGCCGCGTGGTCGCCGAAACGACCACGCCCACCAGCGGCAGGCAGGCGCCGAGCCAGGCCGCCCAGGTCAGGTAGCCGTCGCCCCCGTGCGTGCTCGTGCCGAACACCGGCATGTTCCCCAGCGCGCCCTGCAGCACCAGGAACGGGACGACGACCAGCCACCCCACCGCCACCAGCGCGAGCAAGGTGGACACGACGACCTCGCGGTACTCCCCCATGCGACCACCATCACCGAAAAACGACCACGCGGCCTGAGTAGTCCTACTGCTCGCCGAGGGTTTTTTGCAGGGCCTTGTTCGCCTTCCGGGCCATGTCCGCGACAGCCTCGCGACGCGCGGCGTCGGCCGCGTAGTCGTCCTTGCGGTTGCGGACCACTCGCGCCGGCGCGCCGACCGCGATCGAGTAGTCCGGAATGTCACCACGGACGACCGCGTGCGCGCCGAGCACGCTGCCGCGGCCGATGCGGGTGCCCTTCAGGACGCTGACCTTGGTGCCGAGCCAGGTGTCCGGGCCGATCCGGACCGGGGACTTCACGATGCCCTGGTCCTTGATCGGCACGTGGATGTCCGAAATGACGTGATCGAAGTCACAGATGTACACCCAGTCGGCGACCAGCGTGGCCGCGCCGAGCTCGATGTCGAGGTAGCAGTTGATCACGTTCTGGCGGCCGAACACGGACTTGTCGCCGATCCGCAGCGAGCCCTCGTGGCAGCGGATCGCGTTGCCGTCGCCGATGTGGACCCAGCGGCCGATCTCCAGCCGCCCGTAGCCGGGGCGGCAGTGGATCTCGACGTCCTTCCCGAGGAAGAGCATGCCCCGCAGGATGATGTGCGGATTGGCGAGCCGGAACTTGAGCAGCCGGTAGTACCGGACCAGGTACCAGGGCGTGTACGCGCGGTTGCGTAGCACCCAGCGCAGCGAGTCGGCGGTCAGGAACTTCGCCTGCCGCGGGTCCTGCCGGGCACGGCGCCAGGCCCGCACCCGCGACAGCGCGGGCGCACCCCACATCGACGTCATGCCCGTGACCGTAACCTGTGTGCGGGACGGGTTCGCAGGCAAGGGGAGCGGGATGGGCACGAAGCTGATCATCGACACCGACCCGGGCGTCGACGACGCGCTGGCGATCGCGCTGGCGGCGCTGTCGCCGGACGTCGACCTCCTCGGGGTGACGTCGGTTTTCGGCAACGTCCCGCTGGAGCGCACGACGTCGAACGCGCGGCGGCTGCTGGAGCTCGTCGGCCGCACCGACGTCCCCGTGGCCGCGGGGGCCGCGCGGCCGCTCGTCTACTCCAAGCCGCGTGACGCGAAAGAGGTCCACGGCGGCGACGGCCTGTCGGGCCACTCCTACACCCTGCCCGAGGCGACCCGTCCGCTGGAGGAACGGGACGCCGTCCGGCTGATGCTCGACCTGCTCGAGACGTCCGACGAACCGGTGACCATCGTCCCGATCGGGCCGTTGACGAACATCGCCGCGCTGCTCGCCGCCCACCCGGGCGCGGCGGCGAAGATCGCGCGGCTGGTGATCATGGGCGGCGGCGTGACGTTCGGCAACAGCACGACCGCCGCCGAATTCAACATCTGGAGCGACCCCGAGGCGGCCCGGCGGGTGCTGGTCGAGGAGGACGTTCCGGTGGTGCTGGTGCCGCTGGACCTCACGCACCGCTGCGCCGTCGACGGCGAGTGGCTGGCCAAGCTCGCGTCGTCGGGGCCCGTGGGCGCCGTCCTCGAAGGACTGACCTCGACCTACCGGCAGCACTACACGCGCGTGTTCGGCGAGGACCGGATGGTCATGCACGACGCCGTGGCGGTCGCCGAAGCGATCTCGCCCGGCATCCTGCACACCGAGACCTACCGGGTCGACGTCGACTGCGGCCTCGGCCCGGCGCGCGGCCAGACCCTGGTCGACCGGCGGCGGCTCGGCGAGGACGATCCGCAGTTCAGCCCCGGCCGCCCGATCGAGGTCGCGCTGGACACCGACCTCGACGGCCTGCGCGGCTTCGTCCTCGACCGGCTCACCGGAGCGGCCCGGTGAGCGAGGAGCCCGAGGTCGTCCCGACTGAACAGACTGAACAGACTGAACAGGCCGAGCAGCCCGAACCGCCCGCACCCCGCCGCCGGAAGCCCGTGGTCGTGATCGCGGCGGTCATCGTCGTCGCGGGCGCCCTGGTGGCCGGCATCCTGCTCGCGCCGAAGCAGCAGGAGACCACGAACGCCGCCGCGACGGGCACACCGGCGTCGTCGACGTCGCCGAAGCCTCCGAAGCCGCCGGCGACCACGCCCCCGCAGACCTCGACGCCGCCGAAGGTGCCCGAAGCGAGCGAGTTCGACGCCTGGGCGTCCAAGACCAGCCAGTGGCTCGATGTCCCGCTGCGCGCGATGGTCGGCTACGCGAAAGCGACGACCAAGCTGGGCAAGGACGTCCCCGGGTGCCACCTTTCGTGGGTCACGCTGGCCGCGGTCGGAAAAGTGACCACGGACCACGGCCGCGCGCGGGGCGGGCAGTTCGGCACCACCGGTGTCCTGGACAAGCCGCTCGGCGCGATCGAGGTGCGCGACTTCTACAACAAGGTCGTCTCGACGGCGAACGCCGCCGGGCCGATGCAGTTGTCCCCGGCGGTCTGGGGCAAGTACCAGGCCAGCGCGTCCGGCGGGAAGCCCGATGTCCAAAACATCGACGACGCCGCGCTGACCACGGGCCGCGCGCTGTGCGCCGACGGCCACGACCTGTCCCAGGGCCAGGTGTGGTGGGACTCGGTCGGCACGCTGCAGCCGGCGCCGCTGTTCCTGCACCGGACGCTGGCCACGGTCAACGTCTACGGCACGGTCGGCCAGGGCTCGGCGGCGCCGAACGCGGCGGTGCTGAGCGCGGTGAACTTCGCGATCGACAAGATCGGCCTCCCCTACATCTGGGGCGGTAACGGCACCGGCGGCAGCGACCCGGGCTTCGACTGCTCGGGCCTGACGACGGCGGCGTACGGCAGCGCGGGGGTCAAGCTGATGCGCACGGCCGACACGCAGTTCCGCAGCGTCCCGCACGTGACCGATCCGCAGCTGGGCGACCTGATCTTCTACGGCGAGCCGGCGACGAAGATCCACCACGTCGGCCTCTACATCGGCAACCAGCAGATGATCGACGCGCCGCAGACCGGACAGGCGGTCCAGGTCCATTCGTACCGCAGGGACGGCGACGACTACGCCGGAGCGGGCCGCCCCACGGCCTGAGCCCGGCCGTAGTCGCGCGGGCGACAAAAGGACTGGACGGGGTGCGGCCCGGGCTTGTAACTTGCCGGGAACCGTGACACCGCCCGAGGAGGTGAGCCCCATGAACGCAGGATCGACGTGGGTGCTCCCCCGCCAGTCACGGCCGGGCGATTGACGTAGGTGTCGCCGGGAGCGCCTCGACCCAAGGCACTCCCGAAAGGCACCACCATGGACTCTTCGCCATCCACTCCGGAACCGTCGCCGTTCGACGTGATCATCGTCGGCTGCGGGCCGACCGGCGCCACGCTGGCCGCCGAACTGCGGCTGCACGACGTGCGGGTCCTCGTCCTGGAACAGGACACCGAACCCGCGTCGTTCGTCCGCATCGTCGGGCTGCACATCCGCAGCCTCGAACTGATGGCCATGCGCGGGCTGCTGGACCGCCTCCTCGCCCACGGACGGCAGCGTCCCGCCGGCGGGTTCTTCGCCGCCATCCCCAAACCCGCGCCCCGGGACCTCGACTCCGCGCACGCCTACCTGCTGGGCATTCCGCAGCCGGTCATCGTTCGTCTCCTCGAAGACCACGCGGTCCACCTGAGCGCCGAGGTCCGGCACGGTGGCGCCGTGGCCGGTTTCGAGCAGGACGACGAGGGCGTGACCGTCGAGCTGGCCGGCGGCGAACGGCTGCGTGCGCGCTACCTCGTCGGCTGTGACGGCGGACGCAGCACGGTGCGCAAGCTGAGCGGTATCGGCTTCCCCGGCGAGCCTTCGCGGACCGAAACGCTGATGGGCGAAATGGCGGCGACTGCGCCGCCCACGGAGATCGCCGCCAAGGTGACCGAGGTCAGCGAGACCCACCGGCCGTTCTGGCTCCGGCCCTTCGGTGAAGGCGTCTACAGCGTCGTCGTCCCGGCCGCGGGCGTCGCCGATCGCGCGGCGCCACCCACCCTGGACGATTTCCGGCAACAGCTGCGGGCCATCGCCGGAACCGACTTCGGCGTGCACTCCCCGCGCTGGCTGTCGCGGTTCGGTGACGCGACCCGGCTGGCCGAGCGGTACCGGACCGGGCGGGTGCTGCTGGCCGGCGACGCGGCGCACATCCACCCACCCACCGGCGGCCAGGGGCTGAACCTGGGCATCCAGGACGCGTTCAACCTCGGCTGGAAACTGGCTGCCCGGATCCGCGGCTGGGCGCCGGAACCGCTGCTGGACACCTACCAGGCCGAACGTCGCCCGGTCGCCGAGGCCGTGCTGGACAACACCCGCGCCCAGATGGAACTCATGTCCCCGAAACCGGGACCGCAAGCCGTGCGGCGGCTGCTCACCGAACTGATGGACCTCGACGAGGTGAACCGCTACCTGATCGCGAAGATCGCCGCGATCGACATCCGCTACGACTTCGGTGCGGGCCCCGATCTCCTCGGCCGCCGCCTGCGCGACCTCGACGTCAAACAGGGCCGCCTCTACGACCGGCTGCACCGAGGCCGCGGCTTGCTTCTGGACCGCACCGAACGCCTGACCACCGGCGGCTGGTCGGACCGGGTCGACCACCTCGCGGACCCCACCGCGGACCTCGACGTCCCGGGCGTCCTGCTGCGCCCCGACGGTCACGTCGCCTGGATCGGCGATGACCAACGGGATCTGGACGACCACCTGGCCCGCTGGTTCGGCTCACCTCTCCGGTGAGGCCAGGTGGACGGCGTCGAGGCGGGCCGGCTCGTCCGGGGTGAGCCGGAGGGCTCCGGCCGCGACGTTGTCCTCCAAACGACCAGGAGTGCCGGTGGTGGGGATGACCAGCACGTGCGGTCCCCGCCGCAGAGCCCAGGCGAGCCGCACCTGCGGCGGGCTCGCCCCGTGCGCCCGGGCGGTGGCGAGCACCTCGTCGTGCTCGTCGCCGCCCGCTCCGGCCTCGTGCAACCCGGCCAGCACGCCGAAGTGCTCGCTGGTCGAGGCCGGCCCCTGGACGCGCAGGTTCACCAGGTCCAGGTGGTCGCGGCCGAGGTCGCGATCGCGCGGGACGGCGTCGGCGGCGAACGCCTGGTCGTTTTGCGGCAACCGCATCGCGCCGAAGCCGATGCGGTTGACCGAGCGGTCGCCGAGCGTCCAGTTGCCGGGTGGGTCCGTGATCATCGGCGGATGAGGGCACCGGCTCAGCCGAGGTGGTCGTTGGCCCCGCTCACCCAGGCGATGTAGCGCTCCGCGGACCGGCGCACCGCGCCCTTGGCGTCCCCGAGGACCTTGCCGCCGAGGAGGCTGTACAGGCGGTCGAACTCATAGGGCTCGAGGCGGTCCACGATCCGCTGCACCAGGCCCGCGGAGAGCGGGATGCGGTTGGGGTAGCTGCGCATGAAGGTCACCCACCCGTCCGCCGCCACCGGGAGCACGGTGTCGCCGACCAGCAGGGTGCCGCCGGTGTCGTTCTCGACGTGGGCGACCGCGGCGCCGGGGAAGTGCCCGCCAGCTTCGACGAGGGTCACCCCGGGCAGGACCCGCTCGGTGCCGGACCACTCCCGGATCACGGCGTCCTCGCGCCGCACCCAGCGCCGATCGGCGGAGTTGACGAGGACCGGAACGTTCCCGAGCCGCCGGCTCCAGCTGACCTGAGAGCCGTACATGTGCGGGTGGCTGGCCACGATCACCGCGGCCCCGCCGAGTTCCTCGATCTTCGCGGCCAGCGCCGGGTCGAGGTGGTTCGGCGGGTCCCACAGCAGGTTGCCGCCGGACGTCCGGACCAGGTGCGTCCACTGGCCGATTCCGAACTGCGGTTCGCGGTTGAACGCGTGCAGGCCCGGTTCGAGTTCCCGGTGCGCCACTTCGCGGCTGTCGGCCGCGAGCGCGTCGAGGGTCGTCCACACCTGCCCCGAGGCGGGCACCCACTGCCGGTCGTCGGCGCAGATCGCGCAGTCGCCGGCCGGGGGCCGGTCGGTGTCGGGGTGTTCGACCCCGCAGGTTCCGCAGATCCAGATCGTCATGACGCCAGTCTTGGAACTCGACCAAGGTGGAGGTCAAGGCCGCAGGGATAATCCTGTGATGGACTCGGGGACCACCACGCAGCTGATCACCGTGTGCGCCACGCTCGGCGGGGTCGTACTCACATTGCTGACCAACACGTTCGTCGAGGGCCGCAAGCTCAAGGCGACCCAGCGCGCGGAAGCGCAGAAGCGGGCGGCGGACCACGCGAACTGGCTGCGTGACGAGCGCGTCAAGGCCTACGCGGGCCTGTCGACGGCGAGCGAAGAGGCGTTCCAGCTGGTCCGGTCGGAATTCGTCAAGCTGCCGGCGGAGCGGGAGCAGATCGAAACCCGGTGGCGCGAACGGCGCACCGAGCTGCGCAAGGCGCACAACCAAGTCGCCCTGTTCGGCACCGAGGAACCGCGGAAGCGCGGCAAGGAGCTGTGGAAGGCGGCCCGCAACGGGGTGAATGCCGTCTTCGCCGAGCTCGACGCCGGGGCCGAGGAGGTGCGCCGGGAGAGTCTCGACCAGGTGCTGACCGGGATCAGCGACGCCGGGGACCGGTTCCTGGAGGCGTGCCGCGTCGACGTCCAGGGCACGCGCTGAGCATCAGCCGCCGAGCCTGCGGATCCGGGCGCTCCGAATGGCCTTCCACCACGAAAGTTCAGGCCGAGCCGGCCCGCGTGCGGGCGGATTCCCGCAGCGACGGCGCCAAGAAGACGATCCCGAGGGTGGCCGCGACCGCCGACAAGAGCGCCCAGTGCAGCCCGACGCGGGTCGCGAGCGCGCCGACCAGGACCGGTTCCACCAGGAACCCCAGGTACCCGCAGGCCGCGACGGCGGCGACCGCCCGGCCCGGCGCGTCCGCCTGCTTCCGGCTCGCCACGCTCCACGCGATCGGCACGATCCCGGCCACGCCGAGCCCGACGACCGCGAAGCCGGACACCACCACGACCGGCCACGGCGCGGCGAGGACCACGGCGAAGCCCAGCACCGCGACCGTGGCCGCCACGCGGACGAACCGGACCGCGCCCGTCCGCGCCACCACGCGGTCGGCGACCAGCCGGACCGCGATCATCGTTCCCGAGAAGGCGAAGTAGCCGAGTGAGGCGAGCGCGGGTGTCGCGCTGGTGACGTCCGCAAGGTAGACCGCGCTCCAGCTGTTGACCGCCCCCTCGGCGACGAACCCGCAGAAGGCGATCACGCCCAGCGGCACCAGCGCCCGGCTCGGCCACGCGAAGGCCGCTTCGCCCTGACCGCGGTCGGCGCCGCCGAGGAAGCGGGTGCGGGCCGCCCACAACGCGAGTGCGAGCAGCACCGCGCCGGCGACCGGGAAGTGCACGGTCACCGGGACGTGCGAGGCTTCCATCAGCGCGTCGACGCCCGAGCCCGCGAGGCCGCCGATGTTCCAGAAGGCGTGGAAGCCGGCGAAGATCGGGCGCCCGTAGCCGTCCTCGACGCGGGCCGCGTGGGCGTTCATGGCGACGTCGAGCAGGCTGTTGCCCACCCCCAGCACGACGAGCGCGGCGAAGAACACCGGCGCCGACCACGCGAACGCGACCAGTGGAAGTCCCGCGCACAGCACGGCCGCGCCGAGCCCGACGGCCGCCCGGCTGCCGATCCGGGTGAGCAGCGCACCCGCGCCCAGCAGGGCGAACACCGATCCGGCGGCGAGGCCGAACAGCCCGGTCGCCAGCTCGCCCGTGCTCAGCCCGAGCCGCCCCTGCACTGCGGGCACCCGGGCCAGCCAGGTCGCGAACGCGGCGCCGCACACCGCGAACACGACGGAAACCCCGAGCCGAGCGCGTTCCAGCTCCCCAGTCACCCCGCCACCCTACGGATCTTGGACCGGCGCGAAGCCCCTGTCCAGGTCCCCGGAGGCCGGCTTCGGGGCAGCCGATCACGACCCCACGGCCACCGCCGCACGGCCTACGGTGGTGGGGTGAAGTCGTTGAGCCATGACCGGCTGGCCGCCGCGCTCGGCACCGAAGCGGACCGGTTCGGGACCGCGATCGCGGGCGCCGCCCCGGACTTGCGGGTCCCGACGTGTCCGGAGTGGACACTGCGGGACCTGACCTGCCACGTCGGGATCGCCTACCACAAGTCCGCCGTCATCATCGCGAGCCGGCCCGCGGGTTACGTGCCGTTCGAGGCCGTCACGATCGACGACCCGCCCGCGTTCGAGGCCCTCGGCGGCTGGCTGCGCGAGGGCGCGCGGCGGCTCGTCGCCGCGGTGGCCGAGGTCGGCCCCGAGACCCCGACGTCGACGTGGACCCCCGATCGGCGCGCCGGGTTCTGGACGCGGCGGCTGACCCACGAAACGGTCGTCCACCGCGCGGACGCCGCCTTCGCGACGGGCACGCCGTACGACGTCGACGCCGACCTCGCCGCGGACGGGATCTCGGAGGGCCTGGGGCTGGCGGTCACCTTCTCGCGCCGGCAGCACCCGGCGCTGGACCGGACGTCGTTGCGGGGCACCGGCGAGACACTGCTGTTCCACGCCACCGAACCCGAGGTCCACTGGCTCGTCCGGCGGACCCCGGCCGGGGTCGAGGTGGCCCAAGAATCCGCCGAGGCCGACGTCGTCGTCGAGGGCCGGGCCGCCGACCTGCTCCTCGCGCTGACCGGGCGCCTCGCCGCGGACGACCACCGGCTCACCGTGTCCGGCGACGCGGCCCTGTTCCGCCACTGGCGGGAGAACACGCGCTTTTAGCCGTTCACGGTGTCAGGTTCCGAACGCAGCGAGCCTGTGTAAGGTCCCTGTCATGAGTCCAGCCCCGACCGGCGACCGGCCCGGCTACCTGATCAAACGTGCCCAGCAGGCACTGAACCAGGCCTGCACCGACCGGCTGCGCCCCCTGGAGCTGTCGATGTCGCAGTACGCCGTGCTGCGCGCGCTCGACGACCACCCCGGCGCGTCGTCGGCAGAACTCGCGCGGATCACGTTCGTCACGCGGCAGTCGCTGCGGGACGTCCTGGGCGGCCTGCGGTCGGCCGGGCTGGTCACCGTCGCCGAGCAGGCGAGCACCGGCCGGGCGCGCCCGGTGACGCTGACCCCGTCGGGCCGCGCCCGGCTGGCCGCCGCCGAAGACCTGATCACGCAGGTCGAAGTGCAGATGCTCGACACGTTGTCGGCCGGCCAGCGGCGCGACCTGGCGGATCTCCTGCGCACCTGCGTCGGCAACCTGGCTTGACGGCGGTCGTATAGTCGGTTCCGACTAACAGGGAGCGACTAGTGCCGTCACGCAAGATCCGCAACACGCTCGCGCTGGCCTTGCTCGGCCTGCTGCTGGAACGCCCGATGCACCCGTACGAAATGGCGTCCACGCTGCGCGAGCGCCACAAGGGCTCGACGTTCAAGATCAACCCGGGGTCGCTCTACGACACCGTGGAGTCCCTGGCGAAGCACCGCTGGATCGAGCCCGTCGAGACGGTCCGGGAAGGCAACCGGCCGGAGCGGACGGTCTACGCGCACACCGAGCTCGGCCGCCAGGAGTTCGTCGCCTGGCTCGACGAACTGGTCCGCGAGCCGATCGCCGAGTACCCGAAGTTCGTCGCCGCGGTCAGCTACCTCGGCGCGCTCGGCCCGGACCGCGCCGCCGACGCGCTGGAGGAACGCGCCCGGCACCTCGCCGAACGCATCGACGGCGCCGACAAGGCGCTGGCCGAGACCGTCGGCAAGGGGGCGCCGCGGCTGTTCATGATCGAGGTCGAGTTCGTCCGGGACGCGTGGCGCGCGGAGCTCGACTGGGCGCGCCGCACGGCCGCCGAAATCCGGTCCGGGTCCCTGCCATGGCCCGAAAACTGGCCCGAAAACATCTGAGGGGAACCATGTCCGACTTCGAAACCGACGTCCTCGTCGCCGGCGCCGGCCCGGCCGGCCTGCTGCTCGCCGCGGAGCTCGCCTTGGCCGGCGTCCGCACCACGATCGTCGAACGCCTGCCGGAGCGTCCGCCGTATTGCCGCGGCTTCAACCTGAACGCGCGGGCGCTGGACCTGCTGGCCCGCCGCGGGCTGGCCGAGGGACTGGTGGCCGAGGGGCACCGCGTGCCGCACGCACCGGCGACCGGCCTGCCCGGCCCGCTCCTGCTGGACGGCACGGCGACGGATCACCCGTTCTCGCTGGGGATCCCGCAGACGCGCGTCGAAGAGGTCCTGGAGGCGCGGGCGCTCGAACTCGGCGTCGAAATCCTGCGCGGCCACGACCTGCGCTCGTTCACCCAGTCCGCGGACGAGGTCACCACGGTGGTCCACAATGGACGTTTCGGCCGGACGATCCGGGCACGCTTCCTCGCCGGCTGCGACGGCGGCCGCAGCACCGTCCGCAAACAAGCCGGAATCGGCTTCCCCGGCGTCGACGCGCGCTGGTACGCGCTGCTCGGCGACGTCGAATGCGACCTGCCGTACGGGCCTTCGGCGGGGCCGGACGGGCGGAGCGTGTTCGTCATCCCGCGGCCCGGGTACGTCCGGATCGTGGTCCGGGAGGACGACCCGCCGTCGGACAAGGACACGCCGGTCACGCTGGAGCGGTTGCAGGCGCAGGTGGACGCGGTCCTCGGCCGCCACGTCGAGTTGCGCGCGCCCCGCTGGCTGAGCCGCTTCGGCGACGCGGCCCGCCTGGCCTCGAGCTACCGCGAAGGCCGGGTGCTACTGGCGGGCGACGCGGCCCACATCCACCCGCCGGCGGGCGCGATCGGCGTGAACGTCGCGCTCGACGACGCGTTCAACCTGGGCTGGAAACTGGCGGCGACGGTGCGGGGAACAGCACCGGAAGGCCTCCTGGACACCTACCACGACGAGCGGCACGCGGCGGGTGCGCGCATCCTGGCGAACACGCGGGCACAGGTGGCATTGGAGGAAGCCGGCGCGGAGCCGTGGGCCGACTTGATGCGGCGCGTGGCGGCGCACCCGGCGGGGAACCGCGCGCTGGCGGAGATCATCACCGGGCTGGACGCGTGTTACGAGCCGGGCGGACACCCGTGGCTGGGGCGGTTGGCGCCGGACGTGCCGCTGCGAGTGTCGGGGGCGGACACGCACCTGGCGGCGCTGCTGCACGCCGGGCGGCCGGTGCTGCTGGACCTGACGGGGTCGTTCGCTGCGTGGCCGATGGTGGTGACCGCTTCGAGTTCGTCCACTTCGGACTTTGCTGCGGTGCTGCTGCGGCCGGACGGGCACGTCGCCTGGGTGGGCACGCCGGACTCGGGTGAGGCCGGGCTGGCGGAGGCGATGCAGCGGTGGGTCGGCGATGTTCCGGTCCCGGCGTCCGCCTGACCGGGAGTGGGGGACCACGGCCCGGCCGGCCTTGGCGATGCCGGCCGGGCCGCCGCAGCGCGAGAGGATCTTCAGCACCGCGGGTTGGCTGACCCCGCGGCCCGACAGTCCGCTCGAGTCCGGAGTGGACACTGGTGAGGCCAGGTCAAACCGCCGTCGTCCCGCACGATCTTCATGCTCCCGCGGTCCCGTCAGCGACACCCGGGCCGGCCTCGGCGGGGCTTGACTCGACACAGCAGGCCGCGGGGGCGCCCCCCGGGTCCAGTCTATCGGCGAGGTGCGACAAACCCCGCGAAATGGCCGACGAGCAGCCGGGGTTCTCCACAACACGGCCACGCTGTGGACAACGAGAGACTTCGCGCTCAGCCGCGCGGGCGTTCCAGGACCGCCCGTTGCTCCACCCGCCCGTCCAGCACGAACTTGCTGTGCACGGTGAACCCGAGCTTCTCCACCACCCGAGCCGACGGCTTGTTCACCGGCTCGTACACCGCCAGCAGCCGATCCGCCCAGCCCGAGGCGAACGCGCGGTCGCGCACCGCCGTCGTCGCTTCCGTTGCGTAGCCGCGGCCCCAGCCCGAGGGGGCTATCCACCAGCCCATCTCCACCGCCGGCCGGCCGAGGCCCGACTCCGTGGCATTGCGGCGCACCAAGGACACCACTCCGTCGAACGAACCCGGCGCCGCCGATACCGCGAACCAGCCGAAGCCGTGTTCGGTCCAGTGGGCGAGCGTCGCGCGGTGCTTGGCCAGCGTGTACTCGTGGCTCCACCGCTCGCCCGTTCCCACGTAGCGGACCGTCTCGGGCAGCTGGGCCAACGCGAACAAGCCGTCGAAACAGGCTTCGGACCACGCGTGCAGCGTGAGCCTTTCCGTGGTGATCAGCACCGCTGCCAGTCTAGTGTTCGCCCAGCAGCACGGCTATCCCGTCGAGCTGGCGCCGCAACCCGAATTCGAACGCTTCGTCGAGGCCGACGTCCTCGATACCGGTCATCACTTCGGTCAGCTCGGGGAAGCGGCCCGATTCGAGAAAATGCGTCAGCAGCGCCATGTCGGCCTCCAGGCGCTGGTCGCCCGTGATGCCCGTGTCCTGCTCCGCCTGG
The DNA here is from genome assembly GCF_040638975.1 of Amycolatopsis sp. NPDC024027. Classification (NCBI taxonomy): domain Bacteria; kingdom Bacillati; phylum Actinomycetota; class Actinomycetes; order Pseudonocardiales; family Pseudonocardiaceae; genus Amycolatopsis; species Amycolatopsis sp. NPDC024027. The sequence goes on along the minus strand of NZ_JBEZYY010000004.1, from coordinate 114,581 downwards.
ACCTCGAACGCGTTGCTCACCGCCAGGCCGCCGACCCAGCCGTTGAGCGTCATGATCACCTGCAGCTTCACCCGGCGCTTCAAGCCGGTGCCGGCCAGCGCTCGCAGCGACCAGTCGACCAGCCGGAGACCCGCCGCCAGCACCGGGGGCCGGACCAGGGAATTGAGCAGGATCGGCGCCAGCCACGGGTGACGGCGGTACGCCCGCCACTGCGCGCGCGCCGCTAGTTCGAGGCGTGGCCGCCACCGCGCCGGGCCCGGCTCCGGCAGGTCCGCCTCCCCGAGCGCGACGTCGGCCATCAACCGGAGCAGCTCGTCCTTGTCCGGCACGTGCCGGTACAGCGCCATCGGACCGACGCCGAGCTCGGCCGCCAGCCGCCGCATCGACAACGCGGCGATACCTTCGGCGTCGGCCAGCGCGATGGCCGCGCGCACCAGCGCGGCGCGGCCCAGCGGCGGTTTGGCCGGCGTCCGGTCGGCGACCACCGTGCCGCTGCCCGGGACCGCGCGCACCCAGCCCTGCTCGCCCAGCGCCGAGAGGGCCTTCGCCGCGGTCGCCATCGCGACACCCCACTCGCGGACCAGCGCCCGGGTCGACGGGACGCGGTCGCCCGGCCGCAGCTCGCCCGCGCTGATCCGGCGGCGCAGGTCCGCCGCGATCCGCAGGTAGGGCGCCTCGGCCACCGGGGAAACTCCGTACTAGAACACTTACCGATCAGACCTAGAACGGTTTCAGGGTACTCCCCCAACATCGACAACATTGATTGCCGGTCAACGCCCCGAGTAAATACGGTCCGGATACACCGTACGAAACAGGGGGAACCATGACGACGACCGAAGTCCGCCGCCCGAAGCCGTGGGTGCGCCGCCCGTGGGTGTTCCCGCTGGGCCTGCTCGTCACCGCCTTCCTGGTCTTTTCGCTGCCGCCCTACCTCGGGCTCGATCCCGCGCGGTCGCGGATCCCCGCCCCGGCCGGCTGGTACTACCCGGTGCTCGTCACGCACATCGGCTTCGCGACCCTCGCCATGGTGACCTGCGCACTGCAGATCTGGCCGTGGCTGCGGCAGCAGCACCCGGCGGTGCACCGCCGCACCGGGCGCGTGTACGTCTTCGCCGGTGCGATCCCGGCGTCGGTCGCCGGTTTCGCCATCGCGCTCGCGGCGCCGTTCGGCCCGGTCGGGGCCGTGTCGAACGTCCTGCTCGCGACGCTCTGGTTCGGCTGCACCGTGCAGGGCTACCGGATGGCGCGGGCGCGCCGGTTCGGCGAGCACCGCCGGTGGATGGTCCGCAGCTTCGCGCTGTGCATGTCGATCATCAGCAACCGGATCTGGGGCGTGGTGTGGGCGATGGTGCTGACGCCGCAGCTGGACACGACGTTCGGCGGCAGCGAACTCGCACTGGGTCAGGCGATCGCCGGGATCACCACGTGGACCGGCTGGGTGCTCCCGCTGCTGGCCGCCGAATTCTGGCTCGGCCGAGGACGGAGCCGTCGCCGCACGACGGCCTGAGCCACGCACGGTGACCAGGGTAGCCCGTTCGGCCGATGGTCCACACCACGGTAAGTGGTCTATACCAATGGGGACAGTTCCGCCGCCGCGCTTCGAGTCGTGGAGGTTCCCATGCGTCTCCGTTCCCTGCTGGCCGCCCTGGCCGGCGCCACCCTGCTGAGCACCGGAGTCGCCGGCGCCGCGGCCGGCTCGCCGATCCCGGTCGGTCCCTATGTCGACATGGGTGCCTGGCCGACGCCCAGCCTGTCGGCGATGTCGGCCGCGAGCGGCGTCAAGGGCTTCACGCTCGCGTTCGTCAACTCCTACGGCTGCAAGGCCAGCTGGTTCGGCGCCTACGACCCGCGCACGGCTTGGCAGAAGGAGGAGATCGCCAAGATCCGCACCGCGGGCGGCGACGTCAAGATCTCCTTCGGCGGCGCGTCCGGCATCGAACTGGCGCAGGCGTGCAGCACGTCCGCGCAGGTCGCGGCCGAGTACGACGCCGTCGTCAAGGCCTACGGCCTGAAGTACGCCGACTTCGACATCGAAGGCGCGGCGGTCGCGGACCCGGCGTCGATCGCGCGCCGCTCCCAGGCCCTGAAGACGCTGCAGAACGCCAACCCGGGGCTGAAGATTTCGCTGACCCTGCCGGTGCTGCCCTCCGGCCTCGACGCCAACGGGCTCAACGTCGTCAAGGCCGCCAAGGACGCCGGGGTGAACCTGGATCTGGTCAACATCATGGCGATGGACTACTACCAGGGCGCCGGCGACCAGGGCGCGAAGGCGATCTCGGCGGCCAAGGCGACCCAGGCGCAGCTCAAGTCGCTCTACGGGCTGAGCGACGCGGCGGCGTGGAAGAAGGTCGGCGTCACCCCGATGATCGGCGTCAACGACTCGCAGAACGAGATCTTCTACCAGAAGGACGCCCGGGCGCTGGTGGCCTTCGCCAAGACCGTCCACCTGGGCATACTGTCGTTCTGGGAGGCCGGCCGCGACGCCAACGCGTGCACCGGCGCGCTCTACAAGTGCACCAACGTGCCGCAGTCCAAGTACGAGTTCGCGAAGATCTTCGCCGGCTACACCGGCTGAGTCACCACCGGGCGGCGTCCGCGAGCAGTGCGTCCCGCACCGCCGCGGGCCCCGGCCGGCACGGCTCGGTCCGGGTGACCGCGAAGAGCGTGTTGATCGGTGGTTCCTCCGGCTCCAGGAGCGCGACCAGCTCCCCCGACGCCAGCTCCGCCGCGCAGAGGTACCGCGGCAGCACGCTGACGCCGAAGCCCGCCAGCACGCCGGCCAGGACTCCGCGCAGGTCCGGGACCACGACCGCCGGCCCCGCGGACGGGCGCGTGCCCAGGACCGAACGCCAGTAGCGGCGGATGATCGGCAGGTCCTCGGCGTAGGCCACCAGCGGCGCCGTCCGGGGGTCGCCGGTGAAGCCGCGGGGGCCGACCAGGACGAACTCCTCGTCGGTCAGCGGAGTGGCCGTGAAGGCGCGGCCACGGGGGCGGATCGTCGAGACGACCAGGTCGAAACGCCGCTGCGCGAGCCCCGCCAGCAGGTCGTCGGCCAGGCCGAACGTCACCCGCAGCTCGAGCCCGCACGCGACCAGGCCGGCCAGCGCGGGCAGGACCCGGGCCGTGGTCAGCTCGGCGGGCCCGGCCAGGTGCACGGGCGCCGCGAACGGGTCGGGCTGCCCCGCGACGACGCCGGTGAGCGCGTCGATGTGCGGGGCGATCCGGGCGGCCAGCTCGTCGGCCACCGACGTCGGGGTCACGCCGCGGGCGCGCCGGACGAACAGTTGCTGGCCGAGCTGGTCCTCCAGGGCCCTGACCTGCGCGGTCACCGTCGGCTGGGACAGGCCCAGCGACGGTGCCGCGCCGGTCAGCGAGCCGGCCCGGTGGACGGCCAGGAACGTGCGCAGCAGGTCGAGGTCCAGCTCAGTCCTCGATCAGCTCGATCGAGTCCACGACGTTCGGGTAGAACGCGACGTGGTCCTTGATCGGCGCGACCGCGTCGTACGGCTTCTCGTACGTCCAGACGGCGTTCTCGCCCTTCACGTCACCCGCGTTGAGCGAGTAGTAGCCGGCCTCGCCCTTGTACGGGCAGTACGTCTCGTGGTCGGTCCGCTCCAGCACCCCGGAGTCGACGTCCGCCAGCGGGATGTACTGGACCGCCGGGTACGTGGATTCCTGCAGGGTGAGTGCGTTGCGGCTGTCCGCGATCACGCGGCCGCCCGCCTTGACCACCACCCGCGCCTTCGTCGGCACGACGGTGATCGGGTGATCCGGGCCCGGCTGCAGAACCTGCTTCGCCATGTCAGCTCCCTAAGAGTCCTGTGTACAGGGAGCAGCACGCCGGGCCCGGTGGATATTCCACGCCGGTGGGATCAGGGCAGGTAGTACATCGGGTTCGGCAGCTTGACCGGGCGCAGTGCGTGCCCGCCTTCGAGGTCGCTGAACTGGTCGCCGAGGTTGAGCACGATCTTCGCGCCCGTCGCCTCGATGTGCGCCCGCGTGCCGGACTTGTACTGGACGGTGGTGCAGGTCAGCCCGCACGGCAGGTAGTCCGGCGCGGTCGTCTTCGGCTTGAAGAACGCGCCGGCCGGGGCCGGGAAGCCCTCGCCGGCCAGGTTCTTCAGCGACTGCGGCCCCTGGAACTCGTTGCGGCCGGTCAGGAAGTAGACCTTGACGCCGTGCTGCGCCGCCCAGTTGGCCAGCTCCAGCACCGGCTTGTTCGCGACGAACGTGCCGTTGTCGATCGCCTGCTGCTGCTTGACCGGGTCGAAGCCGAAGTCGTTGTCGGCCTCCCAGCCGTAGGTGACCTCGGAGGTGTCGTCGACGTCCAGCACGATCGCCGGGTTCTTCACTCGGCCCAGCTGCTGCTGCAGGAAGCGCTTCGCGTCGGAGACGACCCGGCCGGTGTCCTTCACGAACCGGCTCGTGTCGGAGTAGTGGTGCTTGCCCACGGCGTCGACGTAGTCGCCGTAGTACGCCTTGACGTCGAGCTTGACCTGGCCGATGTTGGCCGGCTCCTTCGACCGCGCGGCCGTCGATTCGTCCGAGCCGGCGAGCGCGGTGGCCCCCGAGGCGACGGTGGCGCCGATCGCCGCGGCGGCGGCGAGCTTGACGAGACCTGACCATTTCTTCGACACGGCGACCCTCCGGTGAAACTCGGCAACTCGGGGAACCTACGTCACGTTCACCGGGAGTTCCACCCCTCGAAAGTTTTTGTTCACGTGATTCGTTCGGCGCGGCACAGGAACGCGACGGGTGATCGCCCGATCCGCGTGAGCACCACCGACGCCTCCGCGCCGCCACGGGGTTTCAGGCGCCGCCGCAGCGCGTCCGGGTCGACGTCCAGGCCCCGCACCAGGATTTCCAGCCGTCCGACGTCGTGTCGCTTGAGGACGGCCTTCAGCGCCTTCTCGGTGTACGGCCCGTGCTCCAGGACGCGGAACGCCCGCACCCCCGGTGGCGGGGTGTCGCCGGTCAGGTACGCGATGCGTTCGTCCAGCTGCCACAACCCGTGGCGCGCCGCGTAGTGGCGGACCAGCCCGGCCCGGACGACGGCGCCGTCGGGGTCGACGATCCACTCCCCCGGCTCGCGGGCGGGCAGCTCGTCCGGTTCGGCGTCGGTGACCGTCCACTGTGTTCCGTCCGAGCGCAGCACGGTCGCCCGGCGGGTGACGCCGGTGCCCAGGCCCCGCCAGAGGCAGGATTCGCGGACCTGGCCGTCCAGGGAGACGAGTTCGACCTCGTCCGCCCACGGCGTGAGCGCGAAGTCGAGGCCGGGAGCGCACTTGACCGCCAGTGGACGCCCCGGGTAGGCCTCGACCAGCCCGTCCAGCGGCGGGGCGAAGTCGGCGGGTTTCCACGCCCGGCGCCCGGCCGCATCCCGGCGGGCCGGATCGGCGACGACGACCGCGGACCGGCTGGCCGGACGCAGGGCGTCGGCCCGCGCGAGCCCGAACGCGACCCCCGCGGTGGTTCCGTTGTGCCGGGCCATCTCCAGCCGTACCGGGTCCAGATCGGACCCCAGCGCGCGCCGCGCCACCCGGGCGATCTCGACGAGGTCGGCTCCCACCGAGCACGTGACGTCGTGGACGTCGAGCCCGGCCACGCGCGCCGCCCGGTGCCGCGCGACCGGTGTGGCACTCGCCTGCTGGAGCGCGTCCGAGGTGAACAGCCAGCCGTCCGAATCCACTTTGGACGCGGCTTTGCGACGCAGCAGCACGGTTTCCAGTACGGCGCTCGCGTGTTCCTCGCCGACCAGGCGGCGAACGGCGGCGACGGACGCGATCCGGTCGGTCAGCGGCAGCGCCGAGACCTCGGCGAGCGCCGCCACCCCCGCGCCGGAACGCAGGTAGGCGACGTCGCCGAGGCTGAACGAATATCCCAATTCAGGACGGCCGCTTGGTCCCGGTGATCATGACGTTGTAGAACAGCTCGCGCGGCAGGATCTTGGCCAGGACCTTCTTGTCCACGGCGGACAGCCGCAGCCACAGGTGGTAGGCGAACAGCCGCCAGCGCACGGTGAGCTTCTCGGCCGGCACCGCGGCCTCGAACGTCCGGATCGGCCACCCGGCCAGCGCGGCGGCGAACTCCTCGGTGACGGCGCGGACGTCCTGGGCGCCGGCTCCGCGAGCCCACGTCTCCAGCTCCGAGGGGTCGAAGGTGTGGATGTCGACCACGGCTTCGAGCGCCGCGGCGCGCGAGGACTCGTCCAGTTCGGACTGCGGGCGCCGCCAGCCGCTCAGCACCGGCAGCTTCGTCACCCGGGTCGTCAGGAACCAGGTGAACTGGCCGAGCTTGCGGGCGTAGAAGTCGCCGATCTTGGTAGGTTCGCCGGCGAAGACGAACCGGCCGCCCGGCTTGAGCACGCGCAGCACCTCGCGGAACGCCGCCTGGACGTCCGGGATGTGGTGCAGCACCGCGTGCCCGACCACCAGGTCGAAGGTGTTGTCGTCGTAGGGGATGCGCTCGGCGTCGGCGACCCGGCCGTCGACGTCGAGGCCGAGCTTCTCGGCGTTGCGCAGCGCGACCTGGACCATGCCGGGCGAGAGGTCGGTGACCGAGCCCTTCTTGGCGACGCCGCCCTGCATCAGGTTCAGCAGGAAGAAGCCGGTGCCGCTGCCCAGCTCCATCGCGTGCTGGTAGGGCTGGCCGTCCTCGCCCGCGACGGCGTTGAACACGTCGGTGGCGTAGGAGATGCAGCGCTCGTCGTACGAGATCGACCACTTCTCGTCGTAGGTGCCGGCTTCCCAGTCGTGGTAGAGCACGTTCGCCAGCTTGGGGTCGGCGTAGGCCGCCTGGACCTCTTCGGCGGTGGCGTGCGGGTTCGGCGCCGGGTCGTTCACGTCGGTCAAGGCGTCATTTCCCTTCGAACGTGGCCTTGCCGGGCCCGTTTTCGATGAACGACTTCATGCCGTTCTGCTGGTCTTCGGTCGCCCAGAGGGCGGCGAACAGGTGCGATTCGAGCTTGAGCCCGTTCGCCAGGTCGGTGTCGAGGCCGCCGTCGATGGCCGCCTTCGCCGCGCGCAGCGCCACGGCGGGGCCGCTCGCGAACTGGGCCGCCCACTTGTGCGCGGCCGCGTAGACGTCGTCCGGGGCCACCACCTGGTCCACGATCCCCAGCCGCAGGGCCTCTTCGGCCTTGACGAAGCGTCCGGTGTAGACGATGTCCTTGGTCTTGCTCGGCCCGATCAGCCGGGCCAGGCGCTGGGTGCCGCCCGCGCCGGGGATGACGCCGAGCTGGATCTCCGGCTGGCCGACCTTGACGTTGTCGCCGGCGACCCGCCAGTCGGCGGTCAGCGCCAGCTCCAGGCCGCCGCCGAGGGCATACCCGGTGATGGCCGCGACGACCGGCTTCGGGATGTTCGCGATGGCCGCGAGGGTGCCGGTGAGGATGGCGCCGAACTTCGCGATCCCCGGGTAGGTGCGGGCGGCCATTTCCTTGATGTCCGCGCCGCCGGCGAAGGTCTTCTCGCCGCCGTAGAGGATGACCGCGCGGACGTCGTCACGCTCGGAGACCTCCTTCGCCAGCTCGGCGAGCTCGGCGGTGACCTGGGCGTTCAGGGCGTTGACCGGCGGCCGGTCGAGCCGGATGGTCCCGACCGCGTCCTTGACCTCCAGGGTTACGAACTCTCCCACGCCCATCACTCCTCGTTGACGATCTGCCAGCACGCTACCGGTCGGTAGGGACAGCCTAGCGACGGCGGGCGAAGAAGCGATCGCCGGAACGCTCCAGCACGAGGTCCTGGTCGAACGTCTTGGAGAGGTTTTCGCTGGTGATGACGTCGTCGACCAGCCCGGACACCACCGCGTGGCCGTCGCGCAGGAGCAGCGCGTGGGTGAACCCCGGCGGGATCTCCTCGACGTGGTGGGTGACCAGCACCAGGGCCGGGGCGTCCGGGTCCAGCGCCAGCTCGGACAGCCGGGCGACCAGGTCCTCGCGGCCACCGAGGTCGAGGCCGGCGGCGGGCTCGTCGAGCAGCAGCATCTCCGGGTCGGTCATCAGCGACCGGGCGATCAGCGCGCGCTTGCGCTCCCCTTCGGACAGCGTGCCGAAGGTGCGGTCCGCCAGGTGCCCGATGCCCATCGCGTCCAGCAGCTCGGTCGCGCGGGCGGTGTCGAGGGTGTCGTATTCCTCACGCCAGCGGCCGAGCACCGCGTAGCCGGCGCTGACCACGACGTCCTTGACCAGCTCGTCGCCCGGCACGCGCTGGGCGATGGCCGCCGAGGTGAAGCCGATGCGCGGGCGCAGGTCGAAGATGTTGACCCGGCCGATCCGCTCGCCGAGCAGGTCGACCTCGCCGGTGGTCGGGTGCAGTTCGGCCGCGGCGAGGCGCAGCAGGGTGGTCTTGCCCGCGCCGTTCGGCCCGAGCACCACCCAGCGCTCGTCCAGTTCCACGGTCCAGTCGAGGCCGGCGAGGAGGTCGTTGGTCCCCCGGCGGACGCCGACACCGGCCATCCGGACCACGAGGTCGTCAAGTTCGCTGGGCTGGATCGGCTCGCTCACGAGGCCCATTCTGTCTGCCGTCGCGCGCGCGTGCGCACCCGCCCGGGTGAGACGGCGAACGGGCAGGTCGGAGCCGTTCCACGAGGTGGAACACCGCGAGCGGGAACGCCGGTTGTGGCACCATCCGGACCATGTCCGCCGACGCGCCCGTGCCCCCGGTCTCCCGGGGCTCGTTCTGGCGCCGTCGCGCGATCGACCTGCTCCTCGTCGCTTCGGCCGGGTGTACGCGGGCGCGGCTCCACTGATCCCTCGCGTCCGCTGACGCGTGCGGTGCCGCGCTGCCCCGGCGTCCCGATCACCCCACGTTGCGAGGAGCACCCGCGTTGACCACGTCCCTGGTTCGTCCGCCCGTCGAAATCCACCCGCAGCTGACCGACCCGCTGCTGCCCGAGCTGCTGCACCCCGCGCGGCTGCTCTGGACGCCGCGCGAACTGGCCGAGCTGACCGCCACCGTCACCACCGAACTGACCGCGGGCCTGCGGGGCATCCTGCGGTTCGACGAGGACCGCCGCTGGTGGGCCCGGCTGGCGCTGACCGACGGCGTCGAGCTGTGGCTGCTGTCGTGGCTGCCCGGCCAGTCCACGAAGCCGCACGACCACGGCGGCGCGTCCGGCTCGTTCACCGTTCTGCAGGGTGAACTCGGCGAGGAGTACCGCTACCCGGGCGGCCCGGTCCGGCGCCGGACGCACGTCGCCGGCGAAGGCCTCGGCTTCGGCGCGGGCCGCGCCCACCAGGTCACCGGCCTCGGCGACCGGCCCGCGGCGAGCGTCCACGCGTATTCGCCGCCGCTGGTGGCGACGCGGGAGTACGCCACGCTCGCCGACGTTCCGGCGGAAATCCCGCCACTGCCCGCTATCGTCCGGTCATGAGCGCTGTCGATTCGCTGCTGGCTTCCGCACGGTCCGGTTTGGACCGGGTGACCCCCGCCCGGGCCCGCGAGCTGCAGGAGGCGGGGGCGCTGCTGGTCGACATCCGGCCGCTGGCGAACCGCGAGGCGGAGGGCGAGATCCCCGGCGCGGTGATCGTCGAGCGGATCCACCTGGAGTGGCGGCTGGCGCCGGACAGCGAGTGGCGGCTGCCCGCGGTGACTCCCGAGGCGACGGTGGTCGTGGTGTGCAACGAGGGCTATTCGTCGAGCCTGGCGGCGGCCGACCTGCAGCGGCTCGGCCTGCCCGGCGCGACCGACCTCGACGGCGGGTTCCGCGCGTGGGCCGCCGCCGGCCTGCCCGTGCAGGCCGGCGGGAGCCCCGCGGTGCCTTAGCAGCCCCCGTTTTCCACGCTACCGAAGGGGACCGGCGGTTTCAGCCGGCCAGCGCCGGGGCGATGTGCTTGGTGAACAGGTCGATGCCGGAGCGGTCGTACGCGGCTTCCGGGAAGTTGAAGATCGCGTACGACATGCCCCGCTCCCCCATCGCGGCGAGCTTCTCGGTGACCTGCTCCGGCGTGCCGGTGGCCGGGCTGTTCTCGAAGTTGCCCGCCCAGCGCTCGACGGCGTCGGCCTCGATGTACTTGCCGAGGTGGGACCTCAGCCAGGCCAGCTTGTCCTGGACGTCCTTTTCGGTCTCGCCGAGGACGATGTTGTGGTTGGCCGAGCGCACGATCGCGTCGAAGTCGGTGCCGACGTCCTTGCAGTGCTGCGCGAGGATCTCCGACTTGCGGGTGAACGTTTCCGGGTCGGCGGCGAAGTTCGTGTACTTCGCGTACTTCGCGGCGATCTTGAGCGTCTTCTTCTCGCCGCCGCCGGCGATCCACAGCGGGAGCCCGCCTTCCTGGGCCGGCAGCGGACGCAGGATCGCGCCGTCCGTCTGATAATGCTTGCCGTCCAGCGTGGACTTTCCGGTCGTCCAGAGGTCACGCATGATCTGCACGCCCTCGTCGAGCTGGCCGAGCCGCTCGCCGGCGGACGGGAAGCCGTAGCCGTAGGCCCGCCACTCGTGCTCGTACCAGCCGGCGCCGATGCCCATCTCGACCCGGCCGCCGGAGATGAGGTCGGCGGTGGCGGCGACCTTCGCCAGGTAGGCGGGGTTGCGGTAGCCCATGCAGGTGCACATCTGCCCGAGCCGGACGGTCTCCGTCGCGGCGGCGAACGCCGAGATCAGCGACCACGCCTCGTGCGTGGCCTCTTCGGTGGGGACGGGCACGGTGTGGAAGTGGTCGTAGACCCAGATCGATTCGAAGGGCCCGGCCTCCGCGTGTTTCGCGAGGCCGAGCATGGTCTTCCAGTGGTCCGCGGGGTCGATGCCGGCCAGGTCGAGCCGCCAGCCCTGCGGGACGAACATTCCGAAGCGCATGCGTCCAACCTAACGCCGCCCAAGCCGGGCCGCGCAGCGTTTTCCGGCTGGAGCGGCTCCAGGTCAAAGCGCGGCGAAGTGGTCGAGCAGCGCGTCGCTCAGCTCCTGCAGGTTCCTGCGGTACACCGCCCGATCGCCGAGCCGCGGGTCCAGGGAGCCGGCCCCGCGGGGCTTCCGGGTCTTCGGCGGTTCCGGCTCGGACGCGGGCCGGCGCGGAGCCGGGGCCGCGAGCTCCGGCAGCGTCGGCTTGACGGTCGCGAGCTCGTCGGACGAGTGCTCCCATGCCCTCTCCAGCTGAAGGGCCGCTTCGACGCGCTGCTGCTCGAGGCGGGCGAGACCATCGCCGGCCTGCTCATACCGACGGCGTTCGGCCAGCTCGAGGACGACCTCGACATAGTCATCCAGCGCCCGGGCAGCCAGCTCGTGCGTCCAGGCCGCGAACCGGCACTGCTTGGCCAACGCGTCGCGCGTCTCGACGTAGGCTTCGCACGCCCGGCCTTCCCAGCCCAGTGGCGCGACAACCGCAGTTCCAGCGCCAGCTCGTCGAGCGACTCGGACAGTTCACGCAGCCGGGCCGCTTCTTCCCGCAACTGCTCGACCGTCCCCGGCGACCACGCCGGATCCGTGTTCGTCATCGTCGTCCCGCCGCTCAGTCCCCGGCGCCGGGCCGCTCGACCGCCTCCGCGATGCGGCGAATCCGGTCTACTGCATCGTCTTGGCTCTGCGTGTAGAGATCCCCGGCCTTCCCCAGTCGTTCACCGAGCTCCCCGGCGTCGGCGAAGAGGATTCCGACGGCGTCCGCCGAAGCCTTCCGCAGCTTCCGGAGGGCGAGACCCAGGAGGACGTCGCCGGTCGACGCCGGATCGGCCGAGTCCGGTGCCGGCGGCGTAGTGGCCCCTTCACCGAGCCGGGCGCCGGCGGCGCGCAGAACTTCGGGGTCGACCTCGAAACCGTTCACCAGGCCGCGCCCTCCGTGCCCGGTGGGTCGAGGATCAGTCCGTTGAGGACGGAGTGCGGGAGGGAAAAGGCGGCTTCGGCACCGCGCCCCCGGGTGCGGCTCGGGTTGACGACCACTCCGGTGGGTTCCGGCTGAGCACAAGCGCACTTCGCGAACTCTCGGCCCGACAGCTGTACCGAGAACCGCCACGGCGCACCGGTGACCGTGCGGTAGCCGTTCAAGGCGGCTTGGTCGGGGAACACGCAGAGCCAGGAGCCGAGCGATCCGAGCGGAACGACTTCCGGGACCGCTCTTTCGTCGGCGGGCGCCCACCACGGATCTTCGAGGAACACGCGGACGATCTCGTCGGCTTCGCGGTGGAAGTCTCTGATCAGAGCGGTCGCCGCGTTGTCCGCCGAGAGCGGGGGGCGGCTGAACCAGCGTTCCGCGCGCCGGATCTCGTCCTCTTCGAGCAGTCGCGGGCGCCCTCGAAGACTCACGGCGAGCTGTTCGTCGAACGATTCCAGCCGACGGTTGTAGGTCTTCTCCGAGAAGCCGGACAGGCCGGCCAGCCGGTCGCCCTTCTGCCCCGCCAGGGTTCCCGGCGGATGTTGTAGGCAGTTGAGACGATCGCTTCGAGCTCGGGGTCACCGAGGGTGGCAAGCACGTCCGACAGACGCAGGAAGACGATCGCCCGGACCCGGTGCGGCGGTGCGTCGTCGGCGATGTGCCATACGCGGCGCAGGTCCGGGCCGAGGTCGCGGTGTAGCGCCGTACGCCGCACCCCCTTCCTGGTCCGCAGCTTGACCGCGGCCTTCGCCGCGCGCTCGAGCGCGGGATCGACCTCGCGTCCGGGACGGTTTTCCCGCTCCATTGCCCTCCCTCTCACCCTATGGAGGGAGCATCATAAACGACCGTTTCGCCCCGAGAACACCACGTATTGTCTCGCCGGACAACGCCCCGACAAAGCCGCCTGACCTGCACTTTCTCGATTTCGGACAAATGCCGGACAAGGGAACGGACAGGTTTCCGACACCGGCCGGTTTCCGGTCACGACAAACCGTACGTCCGTTCGATGACGTGTTTCTGTCCGAAAGCGCTGATCAGTGGCCGGGAAAGGATCACCACGTTTACCGTGGATTCGTCGGCCGCGAACCAAGCGGCCCCTCGGACCCCGGAGAACCCGATGCAACTGGCCGCGCTCGTCTTCGCGTACCTGTTCGGCGTGACCTCGACCAGCTTGGTCACGACCTGCTGGCTCCGGCGCCGGCAACGGCAGCACGACTTCCTGGTCGCGGTCCTGCGGGACCAGATCCGGCTTCAGGAACTGGGCGTGCTTCCCCCGACGGCGCCGCACCGGATCCCGCCGCCCTTCCCAGGCCCGGTGGTACCGCCGCCCTACTGGTGACTCAGGCCAGCACGACCCGCGCCAGCTCCGCCGGCGTCGCCAGCAGCCCGTGCTTCGGCAGCACCCGGACCGTGTACCCGATCGCGCCCGGCCGCGGCAGCTTCACGCGGGCCGCGAACGCCCCCACCCCGTCGCCGGACATCGGGACCGTGACCGGGTCGCGGAGCTCGTCGTCGTCGGCCACGCGGCCGACCACCGCCTGGATGTCCACTTCGGACGGGTCGAGGCCGGCCAGGTCGATGCGGGCCCTGATCGTCACCTCGGTGCCCACCACCAGGGGCTCGGTCGCCTCCACCAGCAGCTCCGAGTCGAAGATCCGCAGCCGCGGCCACGACACCTCGAGCTTCGTGCGGTAGTCCGCCAGCGACAGCGCGCCGCGGTACCCGTCGCCGGTGGCCGCCGCGACCGTGCGGGAGGCCGGCAGGTAGCCGTTGTCCACGTACTCGCGGACCATCCGGGACGCCTGCACCCGCGGGCCGAGCGTCTCCAGCGTGTGCCAGACCATCGACAGCCAGCCCGTGGGCACGCCGTCGGACGAGCGGTCGTAGAACAGCGGCGCGATCTGCTGGCCGAGCAGCTCGTACAGCGCCGCGGCCTCGAGGTCGTCGCGGCGCAGCGGGTCGGCGACGCCGTCGGCGGTCGGGATCGCCCAGCCGTTGCTGCCGTCGTAGCACTCGTCCCACCAGCCGTCGCGGATGGACAGGTTCAAGCCGCCGTTCAGCGCCGACTTCATCCCCGACGTCCCGCACGCCTCCAGCGGCCGCACGGGGTTGTTCAGCCAGACGTCGCAGCCGCGGTAGAGGTACCGCGCCATCGACATGTCGTAGTCGGGCAGGAAGACGATGCGGTGCCGCACGTCCGCGCCGTCGACGAACCGGACGATCTGCTGGATCAGCTGCTTGCCGTTCTCGTCGGCCGGGTGGGACTTGCCCGCGACGACGACCTGGATCGGCCGCTGTTCGTGCAGCAGCAGCGTCCGCAGCCGGTCGGGGTCGCGCAGCATCAGCGTCAGCCGCTTGTACGTCGGGACGCGGCGGGCGAACCCGACGGTCAGCACGTCCGGGTCGAAGACCGAGTCCACCCAGCCCAGTTCCAGCGGGGAAGCGCCACGCTGCAGCCACGCGGCGCGCACCCGGCGCCGCACCTCGTGCACCAGTTTCTCGCGCAGCTCGCGCCGCAGCTCCCACAGCTGGGCGTCGGAGACGCCGTCGCGCAGCGGCCCTTCGCCGACGTCGAGGCCCCACTCACGGCCGAGCAGCGTGCTCAGCTCACGCGCCACCCACGTCGGGCCGTGGACGCCGTTCGTCACCGACGAGATCGGCACCTCGTCGTGGTCGAACCCGGGCCACAGCCGGGAGAACATCTTGCGCGTCACGCGTCCGTGCAGCTGCGAGACGCCGTTCGCGCGCTGCGCCAGCCGCAGGCCCATGTGCGCCATGTTGAACAGGCCGGGGTTGTCCTCGGCGCCGAGCGCGAGCACGCGCCGCGGGTCGATGTCGGGCACCAGCCTGCCGTCGTTGAAGTAGCGCTGCACCAGGTCCACCGGGAACCGGTCGATCCCGGCGCTGACCGGGGTGTGCGTGGTGAACAGCGTCCCGGCGCGGACGGCGGGCATGGCCTCGTCGAACGCGAGCCCGTCGGCCTGCACGATCTCTCGCGCGCGCTCCAGCCCCAGGAAGCCCGCGTGTCCCTCGTTCGTGTGAAACACCATCGGCTGCGGGTGCCCGGTCAGCTCGCAGTACTTCCGCACCGCGCGGAACCCGCCGATGCCGGCCAGGATCTCCTGCCGCAGCCGGTGGTCGGCGTCGCCGCCGTAGAGCCGGTCGGTGACGCCGCGCAGGTCTTCGTCGTTGGCCTCGGTGTCGGTGTCGAGCAGCAGCAGCGGCACCCGGCCGACGCGGGCCTGCCAGATCTGCGCGCACAGCTCGCGCCCGCCCGGCATCGCGACACCGATCAGCACCGGCCGCCCGCCCACGGTCAGCAGTTCCAGCGGGAAGGCGTTCGGGTCGATCACCGGGTAGTGCTCGACCTGCCAGCCGTCCAGCGACAGCGACTGCCGGAAGTAGCCGTTGCGGTAGAGCAGCCCGACGCCGACCATCGGCACGCCCAGGTCGGACGCGGCCTTGAGGTGGTCACCGGCCAGCACGCCGAGGCCGCCGGAGTAGTTCGGCAGCGCTTCGGTGACGCCGAACTCCATCGAGAAGTAGGCGACCGCGGACGGCAGGCCGTCGTCTTCGCGGCGCTGGTACCAGCGCGGCTCCGAGAGGTACTTCTCCAGGTCCTCGGCCGCGGCGCGGGCGCGCGCGAGGAAGCCGTCGTCGACGGCGAGCTCGTCGAGGCGGGCCGGCGGCAGCGCGGTGAGCATCCGCAGCGGGTCGCGCACGGCGTTGAAGAGCTCGGCGTCCATCGACGCGAACAGGTCGCGCGTCGGCGGGTGCCACGTCCAGCGCAGGTTGGTGGCCAGCGCGCCCAGGCCGGACAGCGAATCCGGGAGGCTGGCGCGGACGGTGAACCGGCGGACTGCACGCATGGGAAGCGACGATATCGGGCCGCGGGCTCCCCTGCGCAGGGAGGAGTTCGGGGATTACGTGCACACCCGGCGAATGCCCTGGGTAGGGTCCTGCGCGTCGGGTACCGGGTGGGCACGAGAGCGAGTTGGACAGATGATCCCAGGGGGAGGACGGCGGGCGCTGGTCGCGCTGCTGGCCGTCGCGGCGGTCGCCGTGAGCGGGTGCAACGGCAAGGGCGGTGCGAGCGGGGATCCGGCCAAGGACACCGGTGCGGGCTCGGTCTCCGGGCTGCCGGTGACGCACTTCGAGAGCGGCCTCAAGCCGGACGCGCCGACACCGAGCCTGAACGTCCGCAACGCCCAAGGCGGCGAGGACGACAAGCTCGCCACCGCCGCGATCGACGACGTCCAGACCTACTGGGGCGAGATGCTGCCGGGCAACTTCGGACAGCAGTTCGAGCCGGTCAAGTCCCTGCTGTCCTACGACGCGCAGACCGACACCGAGAAGACCGGCTGCGGCAGCGTGAAGAAGCTCGTGAACGCGTTCTACTGCCCGGTCGACGACTCGGTGGCGTGGGACCGCGGCGTGCTGCTGCCGATGCTGCGCCAGCGGTTCGGCCCGATGTCGGTGGTCGTGGTGCTCGCGCACGAGTTCGGCCACGCCGTCCAGTACCGGCTCGGCGACAAGGCGGGGGTCACCAAGAACACCCCGACCGTGGTCAAGGAGCAGCAGGCCGACTGCTTCGCCGGCGGCTACTTCCGCTGGGTCGCCGAGGACAAGAGCAAGTACTACCGCGTCTCGACGTCCGAAGGCCTGAACCAGGTGATGGCGTCGATGTTCCTGATCCGCGACCAGGCCGGCACCAGCGCCGCCGACAAGGGCGCGCACGGCACGGCGTTCGACCGCACCTACGCCTTCCAGGCCGGGTTCGAGAAGGGCCCCAAGGAGTGCGCGGGGATGACGGCCGAGAACATCAAGCCCCGGCTCACCGAGCGCCCGTTCGACAAGGGCGACCAGGGCAAGGGCGACGCGAAGTTCACCGCGCAGACCGTCGCGCTGCTGAAGAAGAGCCTCGACGAGGCCTTCAAGGGCGCCGGGGTGGCCGCGCCCGAGATCACCGACGGCGGCAGCTGCCAGACCACGCCGCCGGCGTCGTACTGCCCGGGCGACAACACCGTCAGCATCGACCTGGCCAAGCTGGCCCAGCTCGCCCAGCCGATCGACCGCGACGCCGAGATGAAGGGCGAGGACCCGGGCGGCATGGGTGACTTCGCGGCCTTCTCGGAGGTCGCGGCCCGCTACGCGCTGGGCATCCAGAAGGGCGTCGGCGCGTCGATCGACAACGCGAACGCGGGCCTGCGCACGGCCTGCCTGGTGGGTGCCTGGGCGGCGTTCACCAACCGGCCGGGCGACCTGCGGCTTTCGGCGGGCGACCTCGACGAGGCCATCGCCGACCTGCTGCAGCCGGAGAGCCTGGTGTCCGCGGACGTCAACGGGAAGCGCCCGGACAGCGGTTTCGACCGGGTCGAGGCGCTGCGTCGCGGGTACCTCGAAGGCTCGTCGGTCTGCTCGAAGCAGTACGCCTGATTTCCGCGTGAAAAGGGCCCCCACCGCGGTGGGGGCCCTTTTCTCTCAGAAGAGGGCGCTCGCCAGGTCGCGGCGGGCCTTCATCACGCGGTCGTCGGCCGGGTCGAACAGGTCGAACAGGGCCACCAGGTGCTCGCGGACCTTGTTGCGGTCCTCGCCCGCGGTGCGGCGGACCGCGTCGATCAGGCGCTTGAAGCCCGCCTCGACGTCGTTCTCCGCGATGTCCAGGTCGGCCGCGTCGAGCTGGGCCGCCAGGTCGGACGGGTCCGCGTCCGCCTTGGCGCGCGCGTCCGGGTCGGCGCTTTCGGCACGAGCGGTGAACTTGACCTGGGCCAGGGCGTTCTTCGCCAGCTCGTTCGCCGGTTCGACGTCGAGGATGCGCTCGTACGCGGCCTGCGCGGCGGCGAAATCGCCCCGCTCGAAGGCCTCTTCCGCCTCGGTGAAGCGCGGGTCCTCCGGCTCCTCGGCCGGGCCGCCGCCGGCCGCCTCCGCGTCACGGATGCCGGGCAGCTTGTCGCGCAGGGCGTCCAGGAGCGCGTTGATCCACTTGCGGATCTCGGGCTCGGGCAGCGCGCCGGAGAAGGCGTCGACCGGCTGGCCGCCGGCGATCGCGACGATCGTCGGGATCGACTGCGCGCCGAACAGCTGCGCGATCCGCGGGTTGGCGTCGACGTCGACCTTCGCCACGACCCACGCGCCACCGGACTCGGCGGCCATCCGCTCCAGGACCGGGGACAGCTGCTTGCACGGGCCGCACCACTCGGCCCACAGGTCGACGACCACGAGCTGGTGCAGGGACCGCTCCACGACCTCGGCCTGGAAGGTGGCCTCGGTGACATCGATCACGGCATCGCCCGAGGCGGGCCGCGGCGGCCCATCGCCACCGGCCGGGCCGGCGGGCGTGGCCGGCTGCCGTTGCGCCGCTTCGGCGCGGGCCTTGAGCGCGGACAGGTCGACCGCGCCGGAGAGGGCGGCGGACAGGGCCGCTGACTTCGCTGCAGATCCGCGTGGTTGTGTCACGGTTCCATCCTGGCACGCGCACCGGAGAAGTTTCACGGGTGCCCACGACCCGTCCCGGGCGGCGGCGCCCGGGGTTCCCGGCGGCGGCCTGGGTGTTCACGGGGCGGGCGGTCCGGGCAGGGGGCCGGTGGTGCCGGTCACCGGCGGTGGGCGGCCGGGAACCGGCCGCATCGGAGGTTTCGGCGCACGCCCGGGTTCCGGCTCCGGCGGCCGCGCTCGGCGGGCGGGTTCCAGCTCGGCGGGCTCGGCAGGCGACCTCCGGCGGACGCCCGGGCCACACCCAGTGGGCTTCGGCACCCGCCCGGGCCGTCCGCTTGGCAGGGACGGCACCGCTGGGGCAGGCTCGGCCGGGTGCACATCCGGCGTGACGTGAAGGTGGGTCTCTCGGTCGCGGCCGCCCTCGTCTGGATCGGCGCCGTGACGTTGCTCATCGTGCACGAACCTGACCCGGGTGCGGCCACCCCGGCCGAGCTGCGCGACCGGCTCGCCTCGGCGCTCTCCGGCCACGACGCCGACGCCTTCGCCGACCTCCTCGACTACCCCGGTTCGGGCGGCGGCGACTTCGCGAAGGACTACGTCTCGGTGCTGGCCGACCGCGGGGTCCACGCCGTGCGCGTGGACCTGGGCCCGGACGTGGCCGCCCCGACCCGCGCGACGGTCTCCGGCGCCCTCGGCGACGGCCAGCCGTTCAGCTACCCGCTGACCGTGACGAGCGAAGACGGCCGCTGGACGGTCGCCTTCACCCCGCCCCTCCCCTGAACAGCCGGCCCGCGTACCCGGACGGTCGGACGGCGAGCCGGCCGTTCCGGTACGTCAGGACTCGCGGAGGTGGGCTTCCACCCGGTCCACCTTGGCTTCGAGCTGGCCCTCGAAGCCCGGCCGGATGTCCGCCTTCAGGACCAGGCCGACCCGGGCCGAGCCTTCGCCCGCGGCCTCGACCGCGCGCTTGACGACGTCCATCACCTCGTCCCACTCCCCCTCGATGTTCGTGAACATCGCGTTGGTCGAGTTGGGCAGGCCGGACTCGCGGACGACCTTCACCGCGCGGGCCACGGCCTCGCTCACCCCGCCGTCGGGGTCCCCGCCGGACGGGCTCACGCTGAACGCGACGATCATGCTCGGAAGTCCCTTCTTCGGTGGCCATTTCCGCCAGTCGTGCGACACCCGCCGGTACCCGCTGGTAACTTCGCGTGTCATGAACCGTCCGCTGCCGTTCGACCCGATCGCCCGCGCGGCCCGGATCTGGGAGGACCGCATCGGGCCCTCCGGGACCATGGCCGCGGTGACCGGGGTGATGCGGGTCCAGCAGATCATCCAGTCCGCGGTGGACGGCGCGCTCAAGCCGCACGGCTTGACCTTCGCCCGGTACGAAGCACTGGTGCTGCTCACCTTCGCCCGCAGCGCCAGCCTGCCGATGCGGGTGATGGGCGAGCGGCTCCAGCTGCACCCCACCAGTGTCACCAACATAGTGGACCGCCTGGAGCGCGACGGGCTCGTCAAGCGGGTCCCGCACCCGACCGACCGCCGCACGACGCTGGTGGAGATCACCGACGAGGGCCGCCGGCGCCGCGAGGCCGCGACCGAAGCCGTCACCGCCATCGACTTCGGGCTGAGCGGGCTGACCGAGCGGCAGACCGAGCAGCTGACGGACCTGCTGACCAAGGTGCGCCGCGCCGCCGGGGACTTCAGCGAGTAAGCGCTCGACAGCGGAAAGGCCCGCGCTCGGAAGAGTGCGGGCCTTTCTCACGTCTTGGGAATCAGACGGCGACGGGTTCCTTGACCTGGAACAGGCCGACACCGCCGTGGGACAGCCGCTGCGGGCCGTCGAGCTTGCCGTTGCGCAGCGCCCACTTCTCGAACAGCCAGGTGAACAGCGGCGGGATGCTCGCGAGCAGCGCCAGGACCAGCGTCTTCGGGCGCCAGCCGAGCGGCTTCGCCACGGACAGGGAGACGACCACGTAGAGAACGAAGATCACGCCGTGCACCATGCCGAGGACGGGCACGCCGCCCTCGTGAGAGGAGTGGACGACGTACTTGAGGAACATCCCGACAAGCAGCGCCGCCCAGGAGAGGGCTTCGGCGACTGCGGCCACGCGGAAAACTAGAGCGGCCTTGCTGGACACTTCTTCCTCCTGTGGGGTCTCACCACGTTGGTTCATGACACGAGAAAACGCCCGACACACCGTCCAAGGCGGACTGCCTGTGGACGTCAACGGCGCTGTCGGACGTGCTGATACCCAGTGTGAGGCGTGACGGCGCTCACCGGAACACCGGGGCCCGTGACGGTGCTCACGGCCGTGGTCCACTGTGGTCTGAACCACGGCCGCGAGCCGGTGGCGATTACCCCGCGCAGGGCGAAGCCGGGGCGGCCGAAGGTGACGTCCCCCACTTCGCCGTCGCGTCGCCGGTGAGGCCGAAGTCGAGCGTCGTCCCGCGCTTCAGCTGGTCCACGTTGACGTACACGTGGTCACTCGGCTGCGAACCGACCTTCAGCCCCGAGACGTACTGCAGCTTCGAGCCGTCCGCACCGGGCGCCTTGATCGTGACGTCACGCCCGTTCTCCAGGTGCAGCACGGACTTCTCGAACCGCGGCGTGTTCAGCACGAAGTTCCCAGTACCTGGGACGGCGGGATAGAGCCCGAGCGCGCTGAAGACGTACCAGGCCGACATGGTGCCCAGGTCGTCGTTCCCGGTGACGCCGTTGGGCGCGTTCGTGAACAACGTGTGCGCCGCCCGCACGACCGTCGACGTCTTCGCCGGCTGCCCCGTGAGCGCGTACATCCACGGCGAGTGCAGGTCCGGCTCGTTGTTCGGGTTGTAGCGGAACTGGTCGTAGTAGTCGTACGGGCCGACGACCCAGTTCTCGCGCACCGCCGTCGCCGGGTTCTTCACCAGTTCGTCGTAGGCGAAGAAGTCGTCGAGGCGCTTCCCGGTCGCCGCCGGGCCGCCCATCCGCTGCATCAGGCCCGGTACGTCCTGCTGCACGAGCCACTGGTACTGCCACGCCGTGCCCTCGTGGAAGCCGTCCTGGCTCTGCGGGCTGTACGGCTTGTCGGCGGGCGAAAACCACGCGCCGCCGAGGACCTTCGGCCGGAAGAAGCCGGTGAAGCCCCGGTCGGACTGGCTGGCATCCCACAGCGTCCGGTAGGTCCGGCCCTTCGCGGCCAGCGCCGCCGCGTCGTCCTTCTTGCCGAGCGCGGCCGCCATGACCGAGAGCGAACAGTCACCGAGCGCGTACTCCAGGGTGGCCGAAGCGCCGTGGTTCGGGTCGGTGTCCTGGCCCTTCTTCGGGAAGTCCGGGTCGTACTGGACGAACCCGTCCTTCTGGTAGCTCGCCTTGCCCGAGCGGCCCTGGAACGGCGACGCGGCGGGCGGGATCTCGCGCGAGTTCTGCAGCAGGGCCTGGTAGGCGTGCAGCTCTTCGCCCGATAGCGCGCCGAAGCGCCAGAGGTCGACCAGGAACGGCGTGACCGGGTCGCCGGTCATCGTGTTCGTCTCCTGGCTCGCGTACGCCCACCTCGGCAGCCAGCCGCCCTGGTCGTGGATGGCCAGGATGCTCTTCGCGATGTCGCGCGCCCGGTCCGGCCGCAGCAGTGCCAGGAGCTGGTTCTGGGAGCGGTAGGTGTCCCACAGCGAGAAGAAGTCGTAGTACGTCCAGCCGGCCGCGCGGTGGACCTTCTTGTCGAAGCCGTAGTAGCGGCCGTCGGCGTCGTTCGCCGTCAGCGGCTGCAGCAGCGCGTGGTACAGCGAGGTGTAGAAGACCGTGCGGTCGTCCGGCGTGCCGCCCTTGATGTCCACAGTGGACAACTCACGGCGCCAGGTGCGCTGGACGCCGGCCTTGGCCGCGTCGAACGACCGGATGTGCTCCGCGGCCAGGTTGATCCGGGCGCCCTGCGCGTCCACCTGGGAGATCGCGGTCGTCGCGGTGACCTGACCGCCGCCGCCGAAGGTCAGCCACGCGCCACGCAGGCCCGCGCCGCCGCTCGACTCGCGGGACCCGGGCGTGCCACCGGCCGGCGACCACGTGCCCGAGGACTTGAAGGGCCTGTCGAACCTGGTCGTGAAGTACGTCGTGTAGGCCTTGCCGCCGCAGAACGCCTGCGACTCCACGGTGCCCTCGACGGTCCGGTCGTCGACGACCCGGATGCTGCTGCCCGTCACCGGTTCCTTGTCGTTGGCCTGCCCGACGTTGACGAAGACGTTGGCGTCACCCGGTTTCGTGAAGGTGTACCGCTCCGCACCGGCCCGGGTCGCCGCGGTCGTCTCGACGTCGACACCGCCGTAGCCGGTCAGGTGGACCTTGTAGTAGCCCGGCTTGCCCACCTCGCCGTCGTGGGTGAACGGCGCCGCGTACTTCGCCTGGTCGAAGGTGGCCGGCTTGGTCGTGTCGAACGCCTTGCCCGGACCCACTTCGCCGGTGGTCGGCAGCGTCGAGACGAGGCCGCCCTGCTCCCAGCAGCCCGCGCCGGACAGGAAGAAGTGCCCGAAGCCGCGGATGGCCGTGTCGGTGTAGCGGTAGCCCGCGTAGTGCGAGGTGATCGGGCTGACCTGCGTCATCCCGAACGGCGCCGACGCGCCCGGGAACGTGTTGCCCTCGTCCTGCGTGCCGATGAACGTGTTGACGGCGTCGAGAGCGTCGCCACCCGAAGCAGAGGCGACAGCGGGACTCACCCCCGTCGCCACCACGGCGAGCGCCAGTGCGCCCACCAGGACCTTGTTCTTCAAAACTGCCCTCCGGAGAACAGGAAAGGCCGCCCGTGCGGAACGCGGGCGGCCTTTCACGGATGGATCGTCACGCGCCGATGCCGATGGCGAACACGTGGAGCGCGCCGCCGCTGACGTTGTCCGGCAGCGTCACGCTCGCCACCGTTTTGCCGGCGGCCAAGGTGATCGGGTTGGTGCCGAACACCATCGTGCGGATCTGCTGCGGGTCGCTGCCCGAAGCGTTGCGGTACGGCGTGGACAGCACGATGCGGTTGCCGAACGCCGGCTGCGCGCCGCCACCGCCGAGGGTCCAGTCGGAGAACCCGATGGTCGCGGTGGACGTGCTGCCGTCGGTGTAGGTGATCGTCAGCGTGCCCGAGGCGTTGCCGTTGGACGCCGAGCCGAGCAGCGCGAGCCGCCCGGAGCCCGTGACGTTCACCGTCTGGCCGCCGGCGACGACGTTGTCCGGGTCGCCCGCCGGGAACGACGGCCAGGTGAACTTGATGCCGTCACTGGTCACGGTGCCGCCCGGCGTCGCCCCGGCCGCGGCGAGGGCGTCGGCTGAGTAGCTCCAGCCGCCGCCGTCGAAGTTGGCCGCGCCGGAGTTCGCGTCCGGCGAGATACCGGCGTTGTTCACCGTGGCCAGCCAGCTGTTCGGCTGGGCCACCAGCACCGTCAGGACGGCCTGCGAGGAAGCCACGCCGGGCGCGGAGAACGTCACCGGGATGCGGCGGGCGCCGTCGGCCAGCCCCGCCGGGACCGAAACCGTCAGCTCCGCGCTCGCTTTGCCCGCCGCGGGCACCGCGATGCTGCCCGTCGCCGGGGTCAGCGTGATCCCGTCGACGCTGCCCGCACTGTAGGTCCAGGTCCGGGCGGTGCCGGAGAGGTCCTGGACACCCACGGACGCCTTCGACGTCGACCCCGCGGGCGTCACCGCGCGCGCCGGGTCCACGAAGGACAGGCTCGGCTTCTCCTGCTCGCGGAACGACGGCGGGGCGTCGGCCGCCGCGCTGCCCCACGCGGTCGCCGTGGCGGAGCGGGTGTAGTCGAGCGTGCCGCCGCCGGAGATCAGCGCCTCCGGCAGCCACGCCTTCGCGGCGGCACCGCCGTTGACCTTCAGGCTGCCCACGTAGTCGCCGGTGCCCGGCGCGTTGATGGTGACCTTCTTGCCCGAGCCGGTGGTGAGCACCGCGTGCTCGAAGCGCGGGGTGACCAGCAGTGTCTCGGCGCGGCCCGGGATTTCCGGGTAGATGCCGAGCGCCGACCAGACGTACCAGGCCGACATCTGGCCGAGGTCGTCGTTGCCGATCAGGCCTTCGGGACGCGGGTTGTACAGCTCGTCCATCGAGCGGTGCACGATCGCCTGGGTCTTGGCGGGGGCGCCCGCGTACGAGTAGACGTACGGCGCGTTGGAGTTCGGCTCGTTGCCCATGAAGGCGTACGGCTCCTGCGTGCCCGCGTTCAGCTGGGTGAAGAAGGTGTCCAGCCGGGACTGGGTCGCGGTGTTCCCGCCGAACGCCGTCACGACGCCGCCCAGGTCGTAGGGCACCATCCACTCGTACTGCGCGCCGTTGCCCTCGACCCAGCCCTGCGAGCTCGCCGGGTCGTAGGTGCCGGCGAACGAGCCGTCCGCGTTGCGCGGCTGCAGGTGCCCGGTGCCGGGGTTGTAGAGGTTTTGCCAGTTCTGCGCGCGCTTCATGAACGTCGTGTAGGTCGCGCTGTCGCCGAGTCGCTTCGCGAACTGGGCGATGGAGAAGTCGGCGCTGGTGTATTCCAGGGTGTCCGCGCCGGCGCCCGGCACGTAACCCAGCTTCTGGTAGTCGTCCAGGCCCGGCCGCTCGGTGTAGCCCTGGGTCGGCTGCGTCGCGCCCTTGATCATGAGCAGCAACGCCTTCTGGGCGTCGAAGTCCCGGGCGCCGAACGCATACGCGCTCGAGACGATGATGTGGTACGGGTCGCCGTTCATGACGCCGGTGTAGTCGTTGGCGACCGTCCAGCGGTCCCACGAGCCGCCCTGCTCGGCGTAGGCCATCATCGACCGGACGATGTCCGAGGTCTCCTTCGGGTCGATCGTCGCCAGGAGCGGGGCCTCCGAGCGGTAGATGTCCCAGCCGGAGAAGTTGGTGTACATCGCGTGGCTCTTGTCGGCCGTGTGGATCCGCCCGTCGAAGCCGGGGTACTGGCCGTCCACGTCGGAGAACACGTTCGGCTGGATCAGCGAGTGGTACAGCGAGGTGTAGAACGTCGTCAGGTCGGCGTCGGAGCCCCCGGTGACGGCGATCTTGCCGAGCTGGTCGTTCCACGCCTTGCGCGCGCTCGCGGCCACCGTGTCGAACGACTTCTTGGTGTTCTCCGCCTTGAGGTTGGCCTTCGCGCCGTCGACGGACACGAAGGACAGTCCGACCTGGACGTTCACCTGCGCGCCGTTGAGGTTGGCGAAGGTGACGTACCCGCCGCTGCCCGGGCCGGACACGGTCGTGTCCTGCGTCTTGGCCTTGGCCGGGCGCGCGATCGAGGCGTCGACGCCGTTGGGCTGCGCGACCTTCGCCTTGGCCCCGCCGGTTTCGGCGGCCTTGTTCGGCGTCACGGCGCCGTTCTTCCACGTGCCGATCGAGGCGAACGGCGTGTCGAACTTGGCCGAGAAGTAGACGCGGTAGCTGTTGCGCGCACCGCAGAAGCGGCCGCTGGTGGCCCAGCCGCTGATGGTGTCCTTGCCGATGGTGATGGACGCGTCGTCGGTGCCGTTGACCGAGCCGGAGGTGTTCACCAGCAGCGTCGAGGACGCGCCGGCCGGGTAGGTCAGCCGCGCCGAGCCGGTGCGCTGGGTCGCGGCCAGCTCGACCTTCGCGCCGCTGTCCAGGGTGACGTCGTAGGCGCCCGCGGTCGCGTGTTCGTTGGCGTGCGAGAACTTCGACGTGTAGTGGGCCGGGTCGGTCGCCGGGGAAGTCGTCACTTCACCGACATACGGGATGAACGGGATGTCCTGATAGGTCGAACAGCCCGCCCCGGAAAGGTGCGTGAGGCTGAACCCGGTCAGGGCGTTGTCGTCGTAGAAGTAGCCGCCGGGCTGGGATTTCACCGTGTCCGGGCTCCACTGGACCATCCCGAACGGTGCGACCGCGCCCGGGAACGTGTTGCCGGCACCGCCCCCGGTGCCGTGGTCGGCCCCGCCGGGCCGGGTGCCCACGAAGGGGTTGACCCACTTCGCGTAATCCGTGCTGGTAGCCGCCGCGGCGGGCACAGCGGGAGCTACCGCCGCCGTCACCGCCAGCGTCAGGAAGGTTAAACCGGCTCTTAAGCGCGCTCGCGCCATGGCCATCGCCTCTCCACCTCATCAGCGCGACCCAGAAACGGTGCCATGACAACCTTGTCGCGCAGTCGGTCGAACCCGGCCACCTTGGGCAGTGGCTCACGAGACAGTCAAGGGACACGTCAAGACCTGTCCGCTTCCGGACAGCGTCATCAGCCGTCTGTCCTACGCCGTCGGTAGCCGAATCGGCACAATCCACGCGACAGGCGTTGACAAGCACCGGGGGCGTGGCGTTCAATCCCCGTCACTATGACAACGTTGTCTCCTCTCGGCCGGGACCGGGACGGCAGCACGCGCACCGCGAGCAGGCGAGCCACGATGAGCGACGTGGCCCGGCTGGCGGGCGTGAGCATCAAGACCGTCTCGCGCGTGGTCAACGACGAACCGGCGGTGCACCCCGACACCGCCGAGCGGGTCATGGCGGCCATCGAGCAGCTGGGGTTCCGGCGCAACCTGGGCGCGCGGAACCTGCGCCGCGGGTCGACGACCGGCACCATCGGGCTGATCGTCGAGGACGTCGGCAACCCCTTCTACTCCGAGCTCAACCGCGCGGTCGAGCGCATCGCGACGTCGTTCGGGCGCCAGGTGCTCACCGGCTCGTCCGAGGAGAACTCCGACCGCGAGCGCGAGCTCGTCCTGGAGTTCTGCGCGCGGCGGGTCGACGGCATCCTCGTCGTCCCGGCCGGCCTGCAGCACGGCTACCTGGTGCCGGAGATGCGGGCGGGCACGCCGGTGGTGTTCATCGACCGGCCGGCCGGCGACATCGTGGCCGACACCGTGCTGGTGGACAACCTCGGCGGCACCATCGAAGCCGTCACCCACCTGGCGCAGCACGGGCACCGGCGGATCGCGTTCCTCGGCGACAGCCCGGACATCTTCACCGCGGCCGAGCGCCTGCGCGGGTTCCGCGAGGGCTGCGTGCGCAACGGGATCTCCTACGACGAGTCGCTGGTTTCGATGGGGACCCCGACCCCGGACGCCGTCGGCAACGCCGTCAAGCGGCTGCTCGACGGCCCGGACGCGGCCACGGCGGTGATCGCGGGCAACAACCGGATCGCCGTGCACGTCCTGCGCGCCCTCGCGCACGCCGAGCACCGCCCGGCGATGGTCGGGTTCGACGACTTCGAGCTGGCGGACCTGCTGAACCCGCCGGTGACCGTCGTCGCGCACGACGTCAGCGCACTGGGCCACGCCGCGGCCGAACTGCTTTTCGCCCGAGTACAGGGAGATCAGTCCCCGCCGAGAAAGGTAGTCCTGCCCGTGCATCTCGTCGCCCGTGGTTCCGGTGAGGTCGCCCCGTGACCCTCGAACCGATCCGGCTCCCCGCCAACCAGCCGCCGCAGTTCTACCGCGGCGGCGACGCCATCGCGGCGCTGCGCGGCGCGTCGCCGGACAAGAAGTTCGGCCCGGAGGACTGGGTCGCCTCGGCGACCACGATGTTCGGCCAGGAGGCCAACGGCCTCACCCGGCTCCCGGACGGCGCCTGGCTGCGCGACGCCGTCGTGGCGAACCCGAACGGCTGGCTCGGCGCGAAGCACGTCGAGGCCCTCGGGACGTCGACCGGGCTGCTGGTCAAGCTGCTCGACGCGGGCCAGCGGCTGCCCGTGCACTTCCACCCGGACGACACCTTCGCGAAGCGCCACTTCGATTCCCACTTCGGCAAGACCGAGGCGTGGATCGTCGTCGGCACCTACGGCGACGACCCGCGCGTCTACCCGGGCTTCAAGGAGACGCTGCCGAAGGCGACGGTGTCCGAGTGGACGCGCGAGCAGGACGTGCCTTCCATGCTGGGCGCGCTGAACAGCATCCCGGTGTCCGCCGGCGACACGGTCTACATCCCGGCCGGGCTGCCGCACGCGATCGGCGAGGGCGTGTTCGTCGTCGAACTGCAGCAGCCGACGGATTTCTCGCTCACCATCGAGTGGCGCGACTTCCTCGCGTCGCCGGAAAAGGGCCACCTCGGCCTCGGCTTCGACACCGCCATCGAGGCACTGGACACCTCGGGCTGGGACGCCGAACGGCTGGCCACGATCATCAAGCGCACCGCGGGCGACCGCTCGTCCAGCGTGGACCTGCTGGCCGGCGGCTCGGAACGGTTCTTCCGAGCCGAACAGCTGCGCACGGACAAGCTGACAACGTTGTCACTCGATCCGTCGTTCGCGGTCCTCGTCGTCCTCGACGGCGAAGGCACCCTGCGGACCGAGCACGGCGGCGAGCACCCGCTGGCCAAGGGCGACACCTACGTCGTCCCGTTCGACGCCGGCCAGACCGAGCTGTCCGGCACGGCGACGGTGATCCGCTGCCGGCCGCCGGCGCCGGAAGAGAGGCACGGATGAGCGAAATCCTGCTGGACGCGATCGACCTCACCAAGCACTACGGGTCGGTCGAAGCCCTGCGCGGCGCGTCGTTCCAGGCCCGCGCGGGCGAGGTGACGGCGCTGATCGGCGACAACGGCGCCGGCAAGTCGACGCTGGTCAAGTGCCTCTCCGGCGCGGAACAGCCGACGTCGGGGAAGATCGTCCTGGACGGGGTCGAGGTGCACTTCGACTCACCGACCACCGCGCGACGGATGGGCATCGAGACCGTCTACCAGGACCTCGCCGTCGCGCCGGAGCTCGACCCGGCGGCGAACCTGTTCCTCGGCCGCGAGCTCCACCGCAAGGGCATCCTCGGCAAGCTCGGGATGCTGGACAAGAACGAGATGCGGCGCCAAGCGATCGAGGAGTTCCAGCGCCTCGGCGTGACGCTGCAGAGCACCGACGTCCCGATCGGTTCGCTGTCCGGCGGCCAGCGGCAAAGCGTCGCCGTGGCGCGTTCGGTCGTGTGGGCGTCGAAGGTCGTGTTCATGGACGAGCCGACGGCCGCGCTGGGGGTCGTGCAGCGCGAGCGGGTCCTCGACGTCATCAAGAAGGTGCGCGACAAGGGCATCGCCGTCGTGCTGATCAGCCACAACATGCCCGAGGTGCTGTCGGTGGCCGACCGCGTCGAGGTGCTGCGGCTCGGCAAGCGCGTCGCCCGGTTCACCGGCTCGGACACGAAGCTCGAAGACCTCGTCGCCGCGATGACCGGCGCGCTCGTCCAAGAGGAGGCCGCGTGAGCGTGTCCAGTCCCCCGAAGGACATCCAGGAGTCACCCGAGGCGGGCTTCGGCAAGCGGCCGCTGGGCAAGCGGCTGATCGAGGCCAACACGTTCTGGATCGGGCTCGTCCTGCTGGTGCTGGTCATCCTGTTCAGCGTGCTCGCGCCGGACAGCTTCCCGACGCTGTTCACCTTCCAGACGCTGTTCATCGAGTCCTCGGTCCTGCTGATCCTGTCGGTCGGCATGACGTTCGTGATCATCACGTCGGGCATCGACCTCTCGGTCGGTTCGGTGCTGATCCTCGCGGGCATGGTCGCGGGCAAGGTGATGGAGGCGATGTCCGGCGGCGACGCGTCGAAGGCCGGCTGGGGCGTGATCCTCGTCGGGCTGGTCGTCGCCGTGGTCACCGGCACGATCTGGGGCGTGATCAACGGCGTCCTCGTCGCCGTGGCCAAGATCCCGGCGCTGATCGTCACGCTCGGCACGATGGGTGCCGCACTCGCCACCGCGTACCTGCTGAACGGCGGCTCGGACCTGCGCACCGTGCCGGCGGAGCTCACCAAGACGCTGGGCTACGGCACGTCCTTCGGCATCGTGCCCAACCTGGTGATCGTGGCCATCGTGATCACCGTGATCGGCGCGTGGCTGCTGCGGACGACGAAGTTCGGGCGGTACACGTTCGCGGTCGGCTCCAACGCCGAGGGCGCGCGGCGCGCGGGCATCGGCGTCACCGCGCACCTGCTGAAGGTGTACACGCTGACCGGTTTCCTGGCCGGGATCGCCGGGTTCCTTTCGCTGGCCTACTACAACTCGACCACCATCTCCGGGCACACCACCGACAACCTCAACGCCATCGCCGCGGTCGTGATGGGCGGGACGAGCCTGTTCGGCGGCGTCGGCACGATCCTCGGCACGGTGATCGGGGTCTTCATCCCCGCGGTGCTGCGCAAGGGCTTCAACATCATCCACGTCCAGGACTTCTGGCAGATGTTCATCGTCAGCTGGGTCCTGGTCGCCGCGGTCTGGTTCGACCAGCGCCGCCGCCGTCGCCGCAACTCCCGCTGAGTCCCCCAAGTACAAAGAGGTGCTTATGAAACTGACCAAGACTCTCACCGCCATGGGTGCCGTGGTCTCCGCCGCCGCCCTGCTCACCGCGTGCGGATCCGGCACGGTCGGGCAGAGCGGGTCCGGTGACTCCGCCAAGCCGGTCGGCGGCAAGAAGCTGGCGCTGATCCCGGGCGTGCAGGCCGAGCCGTTCTACATCTCGCTGCAGTGCGGCGCGCAGGCCGAGGCGGAGAAGCTCGGCTACGAGCTGACCACCCAGGCGCCGCAGAAGTTCGACGCTCCCCTCCAGACCCAGCTGGTCAACGCGCTCGGCGCGAACCCGCCGGCGGCGCTGCTGATCGCCCCGACCGACGACACCGCGATGCTGGCGCCGATCCAGCAGGTCAAGGCGCGCGGCACGAAGATCGTCGAGGTCGACACCGCGCTGAAGGACACCGGCGTCGCCGTGTCGTCCGTTTCCTCCGACAACTCCGCGGGCGGCAAGCTCGCCGCCCAGACGATGGCGAAGCTCGCGGCCGGCAAGAGCGGCTCGGTCCTGGTGCTCGACACGATCGCGGGCACGTCCACGACCGCCGCGCGCGCCAAGGGCTTCGAGGACGAGCTGAAGAACACGCCGAACCTGAAGTCGATCGGCGTCCAGTTCACCCAGAACGAGCCGGAGCAGGCCGCGGCCAAGGTGACGGCGGCGCTTTCGTCGACCCCGGACCTCATCGGCGTCTTCGCGACCAACCTGAACACCGGCGAGGGCGCGGCGACCGGCCTGCGCAACGCGGGCAAGGTCGGCGCGGTCAACCTGATCGGCTTCGACGCGAGCCCGTCCGAGGTCGAAGGCCTCAAGAACGGCCAGTACCAGGCCCTGATCGCCCAGGACCCGGCCTCGATCGGCACCCAGGGCGTCCAGCAGGCGGTCGCGGCCGTCGAGGGCAAGCCGGCGACGCGGAACCTCACCGCGCAGCTGCACTCGATCACCAAGGACGACATGGACGCCAACTCGCAGTACTTCTACAAGCAGAGCTGCTGATCCGTCCGTCAGAGCCCTGTGGGTGGTGCGCGCACTGCTCACAGGGCCCTGACCAGCGTTTTCACCGGCGGTGAACACCGCCTGCCGGTCATCGCGGTGGGAGAACCGCTCACCGCACCACCCGTTTCCCCGAAGGGGTGTCGCGCGTCACACTCATCTGCACATGCATCTGCACTACCGGATGCATGTTCGCAGGGAGGGTGCGATGAAGTACGAGCGGCCGGCTTTGCACCGGACGATCTTCGCCGTGGACGTCGAGGGTTACGGCGACCAGCGCCGGACCACGCCACACCGGCTGGCGTTGCGCAACGGGCTGTACCGCGCGCTCTGCCGCGCGTTCGACGACGCCGGCGTCCCGTGGGCGGCCTGCCGTCGCGAGGACTGCGGCGACGGCGTCTTCGTCCTCGTCCCACCGGAGATCCCGAAGGGGCCCTTCGTCGAGTTCCTGCCCGCCGCGCTCGCCGTCGCGCTGCACCGGCACAACCGGACCCACGACCCCGGCGCGCGGATCCGGCTCCGGATGGCGCTGCACGCGGGCGAGGTCGCCTACGACGACCACGGCGTCACCGCGCCGGCGATCAACCAGACGTTCCGGCTGCTGGAAGCCAGGCCGCTGAAGGAGGCGCTCAAGGCGTCCCGCGGCGTGCTGGCGCTGATCACGTCGGCATGGTTCTTCGACGAGGTCGTCCGGCACAGCGACGATCTCGACCCGACGACGTTCCGGCCGGTGCCGGTGGCGGTCAAGGAAACCCGCACGACCGGGTGGATCTCGCTGCCGGACCGGCCGTACCCGGCGAACTCGAGCCTGCTGGGCAACGTGACGTCGATCGACCACTACCGGACCTGGCGCCGCTTCCGCCGCCACGCCCAGGTGCTGGCCGACCGCGACGGGCCCCCCTAGCCGTAGGATCTTTGCCCTGGACACCGCCGCCGAGGGGAGGCCCGACCGTGCACCTGCGCCCGGCGTCCCGCGCCGACCCGCTGCCGGTGCTCGCCGCCGCCCGCCGCGTCACCGACGACCTGCGCGACGGCCTGACCGGGATGCCAGCCCGCCGCGCCGCGCACCGCCTGCGCCGGCTCTTCGGCTTCCCGGGGCTCGGCCTCGCCGACCTGTCCGGTTCCCTGATGTGGTCGGGACGGCCCGGGCCGGACGCGGTCGTCGCGACGGTGCTCGACGGCGTCCTCCACAGCGAAGAACCCGGCTCGGCACCGGAGGTCCTGGTGCTGCCGCTGCACGTCCGCGACGAGCTGGCCGGGGCGCTGCTGGTCGTCGGGGACGTCCGGGACGCGGTCGCGGCCCAGGCCGCCGACCTCGTCGTGCAGGCACTGGAACGCGGGCGGCTCGAGGCCTCGGCGGAACAGGCGGCGCAGGCCGAACTGCGGGCGCTGCGGGCGGAGATGTCCCCGCACTTCGTCTACAACGCCCTGACGGTGATCGCGTCGCTGGTGCGTTCGGACCCCGACCGCGCCCGCGACCTCATGCTCGACTTCGCCGACTACACGCGCTACAGCCTGGCTCGCCACGGCGAGTACACCGTCGTCGCCGAGGAGTTCCGCGCGATCGAGACGTACCTCGCGCTGCAGAAGGCGGTGCTCGGCGAACGGCTGCGCGTCCAGGTGCGGGTCGCGCCGGAGATCCTCGCCGTCGCCGTGCCGTACCTCGTGCTGGAGCCGCTGGTGGAGAACGCGATCCGGCACGGCATCGAGCCGCGGTCGGGTACCGGGCAGGTCCAGGTGCACGGCCAGGCGGAAGGGAACGACTGCGTGATCTTCGTCGAGGACGACGGGGTCGGCATGGACCCGGAACGGGCGGCGGACATCCTGGCCGGGCGCACCGGCGAGGACGATGCGGCAGGGATGGGACTGGCCAATGTGGACAGACGGCTGCGGGACGTCTACGGCCCCTGGTACGGCCTGACCGTCGAAACCGAGGTCGGCGCGGGCACCCGGGTGATCGTGCGGGTGCCGCGGTTCCAGCCGGGGGTGCTGCCGTGAGCGGGCTCCGGGTGCTGGCCGTCGACGATCTGCCGCCCGCGCTGGACGAACTCTGCCGCATGCTGGGCGAAGCGCCCGAAGTCGGCGAAGTCGTCGGCGCGGCTGACGCGCTGAAGGCGTTGAGGCTGCTTCAGGCGGATCGCTTCGACGCGGTGTTCCTCGACATCTCGATGCCGGGCCTCGACGGCTTGGAGCTGGCGTCGCTGCTGGCGAAGCTGAGCGAGCCACCGGTGATCGTGTTCGTCACCGCGCACGACGGGCACGCGGTCGCGGCGTACGGCATCGGCGCGGTCGACTACCTGCTCAAGCCGGTCCGCACCGAACGGCTCTCCGCGGCGCTGGCGAAGGTGCTGCGCATGGCGACCCCGTCGTCCCGGCCGACCCCGGACGCGATGGCGGCGCTCCCGGTCGAGTCGGGCGGGCGGACGCGCTACGTCCGCCGGGACGACGTCCTGTTCGTCGAGGCCCACGGCGACTACGTCCGCCTGCACACCCGCGGCGGGGTCCACCTGGTGCGGATGCCGATCTCGCGGCTGGAGGAGTACTGGGAGGGAACGGGGTTCAGCCGGGTCCACCGGGGTTTCCTCCTGGCGGTGGGGGCGGTGCTGGAGCTGCGCAGCGACTCGGCGGGCGGGTTGCTGGCCCACACGGAGGCCGGCGACGTCCCGGTCAGCCGCCGCCACGCGCGAGACCTGCGCGACCGGCTGCTGGAAGCGGCGCAGCGCGGTCAGCTGGGATCGGATTCGCGATGAGAGACCGCCTCCGGCCGGGCCCGCGATGAGCAAGATCCGCCGGGTCGCCGTCACCAGCCCGCAGACCCGCCTCGCCCACGCGCGCCGCCGGTCGCGCGGCCGCTGGCGCCAGCCCCGGCTCCCCGCGGGCGACACCCAGCGCGCCACCGCCCTCTACACCGCCCAGCGCCGTCGCGGCATCCCCGCGCTGGTCCTCATGTTCGCGCTGCTGCTCGGCCTCCCCGGCGTCTTCGCGATCTTCCCGGCCCTGGACACCGTGCGGCTGCTGGGAATTCCGCTGTCCTGGCTGCTGCTCGCGGTCTTCCCCTACCCGGCGATGGCGCTGCTGGCCCGCTGGCAGCTGCGCCGCGCCGAGCGCCTCGAGGACGAGTAGTGGGCGTCGCGCTCGCCGTCGCACCGGTCGTGCTCGTGACGCTGCTGATCGGCGTCCGCGGGGTCGCCGCCATGCGCACGACGTCGGACTTCCTCGTCGCGTCCCGCCGGATCTCGCCGCTGGTGAACTCGGCCGCGGTTTCGGGCGAGTACCTGAGCGCGGCCTCCTTCCTCGGCATCGCCGGGCTGGTCGTCAAGGACGGCATCGGCGCCCTCTGGTACCCGGTCGGTTTCACCGCCGGCTACATCGCGATGCTCGTGCTCGTCGCCGCCCCGATGCGGCGCTCGGGGGCGCTGACCGTCCCCGACTTCGCCGAAGCCCGGCTCAACTCCCCCGCGCTGCGCCGCCTGGCCGCCGTGGTCGTCCTGGTGATCGGCACGATCTACGTCGTCCCGCAGTTCCGCACCGCCGGCCTGGTGCTCGCCGCGGTCGGCGGCACCCCGTACTGGGTCGGCGTGGTGCTGGCCGGCGCCGCGGTCAGCGTCACCCTGGCGCTGGGCGGCATGCGCGCGGCGACGTACGTGCAGGCGTTCCAGTTCGTCCTGAAGCTGTTGCTGTTCCTCGTCCCGGCCATCTGGCTGGTGCTGCAGGCCGGCGCGGTCAACCGGACCGACGCGCTCAACCCCGTCGAGTTCACCCACTTCGCCCGCGAGACGCCGGTGCGCTTCGAAGTCGACGTCACCATGGAAATCCGCGAACCGACCCCGGTCCGCCGCAACGGCGTCGTCGAAGTCCTGCCACCGGGCGAGTTCACCGCGCACAGCCAGGACGAGGTCGTGTTCGGCACGGGCGCGGCCGTCCCGGCGGTCCGCGGCGGCGCCGAGCTGGGCGGTCCCGACTGGCGGCGCCCGCTGCTCGACCTCGGCGACCAGGGCTACCCGCTGCTCGGCACCTGGGCCGTGCTCATCGCGACCATGCTGGGCACGATGGGCCTCCCCCACGTCCTGATGCGCTTCCACACCAGCCCGGACGGCCGCGCCGCGCGCCGCACCGCCGCGATCACCGTCGCGCTGCTCGGCGTCTTCTACCTCTTCCCCGGCGTTTACGGCGTGCTCGGCCGGGTGCTCGTGCCCGGGCTGTACCTCTCGGGCGCGACCGACACCGTGGTCGTCGCCCTGCCGTCCCAAGTGGACAGCGGCTGGGCGGGCGGGCTGTTCACGGCGCTGCTGACCGCGGGCGCGTTCGCCGCGTTCCTGGCGACGTCGCTCGGCCTGCTGCTGGTGATGTCCGGCGCGCTCGCCCACGACCTCGTCCCCGGCGGGCTGCGGCGGCTGCGGATCGCCGTGTTCGGCGTCGCCGGGGTGATGGTGCTGCTGGCGCTGCGCTCGGCCGAGCTCGACGCCGGCGTCCTGGTCACCTGGGGCTTCACGGTGGCCGCGTCGACCTTCTGCCCGCTGCTGGTGCTCGGTATCTGGTGGCCGCGGCTGACCGCGACCGGCGGGATCGCCGGCGTGCTGACCGGGCTGGTGGCGTCGTCCGGCTCGATCCTGTTCGCCCTCGCCGGGCCGCCGTTGCACGGCTGGGTGGCGATCCTGGTCCAGCAACCGGCACCCTGGTCGGTACCGTTGGCGTTCGGCGCAATGGCGCTGGTCTCGCTGCGGGGCAGACCCCCCGGCTGGTCGACGGCGGCCATGTTGCGCCTGCACCTGGACGAACCCCGTTCGACGGGACCGCGCGACCGTTCGTCAACCGTTCGTCGTCTGGCCCGGCTGTTGAACCGCTGAATCTTCACACGAGACTCACACGTCCCTACGGTGTCGCACGTCACTTTCCGCAGCGTCGCAGGGAGCAGCAGCGATGAGCACGACGAACACCGGCGGGCCCCCGGACACGTCCGAGACCATCTGGGAACGAGCGCACGAGAGCACCGAGTTCCGCGAGCTGCGCAGCCGCCTGCGCCGGTTCGTCTTCCCGATGACGGCGGTGTTCCTCCTCTGGTACCTGCTCTACGTGCTCCTCGCGGACTACGCGCACGGCTTCATGAGCACGAAGGTGTTCGGCAACATCAACGTCGGCCTGATCTTCGGCCTGCTGCAGTTCGTCTCGACGTTCGTGATCACCGGGCTCTACGTCCGGTACGCGAACCGGAAGCTGGACCCGGTCGCCGAGAAGATCCGTGAGGACATCGAAGGCGAATCCGCGAAGGAGCAGGCATGACGAACATCGCCGCGGGTGTGGAAGGCAGCAACCCGCTCCTCAACATCCTCATCTTCGCCGCCTTCGTGCTCATCACCCTGGTGATCGTGTTCCGGGCCAGCCGCAACACGAAGACGGCGTCGGACTACTACGCCGCCGGCCGCGCGTTCACCGGCCCGCAGAACGGCATCGCCATTTCGGGTGACTACCTGTCGGCGGCGTCGTTCCTCGGCATCGCCGGCGCGATCGCCATCAACGGCTACGACGGGTTCCTCTACTCCATCGGCTTCCTGGTCGCGTGGCTCGTCGCGCTGCTGCTGGTCGCGGAGCTGCTGCGCAACACCGGCAAGTTCACGATGGGCGACGTCCTCGCGTTCCGGATGAAGCAGCGCCCGGTGCGGGCCGCGGCCGCGACGTCGACGCTGATCGTGTCGTTCTTCTACCTGCTGGCGCAGATGGCGGGCGCGGGCGGTCTCGTCGCGCTGCTGCTCGGCGTCGAAGGCAAGGGCGCGCAGGCACTGGTGATCGCCGTGGTCGGCGTGATCATGATCGCCTACGTGCTGATCGGCGGCATGAAGGGCACCACCTGGGTGCAGATCATCAAGGCCGCGCTGCTGATCGTCGGCGCGCTCGTGATCACGCTCTGGGTGCTCGGCAAGTACGGCTTCAACTTCTCCCAGCTGCTGCAGGCCGCGGTCGACAAGGCCGGCAAGGCCGGGCAGACGTTGCTCGGCCCGGGCAAGCAGTACGGCACCAACGGGACCTCGAAGCTGGACTTCCTCTCCCTCGGCATCGCCCTGGTGCTGGGCACGGCGGGCCTGCCGCACGTCCTGATGCGCTTCTACACCGTGCCGACCGCGCGCGACGCGCGCCGTTCGGTGGTCTGGGCGATCGTCCTGATCGGCGTGTTCTACCTGTTCACGCTGGTCCTGGGCTACGGCGCCGGTGCGCTGGTCGGGCCGGACACGATCAAGAAGGCGCCGGGCGGGGTCAACTCCGCGGCGCCGCTGCTCGCGCTCGAACTGGGCGGGCCGGTACTGCTGGGCCTGATCTCCGCGGTCGCCTTCGCGACGATTCTCGCGGTGGTCGCGGGCCTGACGATCACGGCGTCGGCGTCCTTCGCCCACGACGTCTACGCGAACGTCGTCAAGCGCGGCAAGACGTCACCGGACTCGGAGGTCAAGGTCGCCCGGATCACCGCGGTGGTGATCGGCGCCCTCGCCATCGGCGGCGGCATCCTGGCCAACGGGCAGAACGTCGCCTTCCTGGTGGCGCTGGCCTTCGCGGTCGCGGCGTCGGCGAACCTGCCGACGATCCTCTACTCGCTGTTCTGGAAGCGGTTCAACACCCAGGGCGCGCTGTGGTCGATCTACGGCGGCCTGGCCATCACGATCGTGCTGATCGTCTTCTCGCCGGCCGTGTCCGGCAAGAGCACGTCGATGATCAAGAGCGTCGACTTCGCCTGGTTCCCGCTGAGCAACCCCGGGCTCGTCTCGATTCCGGCCGCGTTCATCCTGGGCTGGCTGGGCACGGTCCTGTCCAAGGAGCACGACGCGAAGAAGTACGCCGAAATGGAGGTCCGCTCCCTGACCGGTGCGGGCGCCGAGAAGGCCGTGTCCCACTAGCTTCACCGACCCCGAAGGCCGTCGCGAGGGTGTTCCCGATCCCCTCGCGGCGGCCTTCGGCCATTCTCAGTACGGCAGCTTGCCCTGAGCGACGCCCGCGACGACCGTCTCGAACTGCTTCCGCAGGTACTGCCACAGCCCGCCGCCCAGCGAAATCCTCGCCACCCCCAGTTCGGCGAGGCCTTCGAGGCCCGGACTGCCCGGCCACGCGGGCACGTTGACCGCCCCGCCGGTCTCCCGCACGAACTCCGCGATCAGCTCCGGAGTCCGGAGGTGGATCGGATAGACGCAGTCGGCGCCCGCTTCGAGGTAGGCCTTCGCCCGGGCGACGCCTGCTTCGAGCGCTTCTTCCGGGTCCACGCCGCGGAAGGAGTCGACCCGGGCGTTGATCACCAGGCCGTCGCCCGCCGCCTCGCGCAGGGCGGCGATCCGGGCCGCCTGCTCGCCGACCGGCCGGACGTCGCCGGTCGCGTGGTCGGTGTCCTCGAAGTTGCAGCCGACGGCCCCGGCGTCGAGCAGCCGGCCCGCCAGTTCGGCGCCGGACAGGCCGTAGCCCGACTCGGCGTCGACGGTGACCGGGACGCCGACCGCCTTCGCGATCCGCGCGGCGGCGGCGAACATCTCGGCCGCGGGCGCCTGCTCGCCGTCGGCGAACCCCAGCGCGGCCGCCACGGCGACCGAGCTGGTCGCGATGGCGGGGAACCCGGCGGCCTCGACGAGCTTCGCGGTGTCGGCGTCCCAGGCGTTCGGCAGCACCAGCGGCTTGCCGGGGACGTGCAGCGCCCTGAGCGCGGCGGCGGTCACGCGTCCCGCTTCGGCAACGGCGTGTGGCTGGTGATGGTCATCCGGTTCCAGCTGTTGATGGCGATGATCTCCCACGCGACCGCTTTGTACTGGTCCTCGGTGAACACCTTCGCGGCCTGCTCGTAGACGTCGTCGGGCACGGCCTGCGTCGCGGACAGCTTGGTCATCGCCTCGGTGAGGGCGAGGGCGGCCTGCTCCTGCTCGGTGAACAGGTCGGTCTCGCGCCAGCCGTCGAGCACGAACAGCCGCCGCGGCGACTCGCCCAGCTCGAGCGCGTCGCGGGAGTGCATGTCGAGGCAGTACGCGCAGCCGTTGATCTGCGACGCGCGGGTCTTCACCAGTTCCAGCAGCTTGGGGTCGAGCCCCGCGTTGGCGCCGGCCTTGTTCACCTCGGCCTGCAGGTTCGCCATCGCCTGGTACAGCTCGGGAGCGCCCCCGAGCCCGATTCGCTTGGTCATGCCGTCCACGCTAGTGCGAACTGGTCCACGGGTATGGTCCAGTCACATGACGGAATCGTGGTCCAGTTCCGGGCTCGACGTCCACCTCGGCTGGCAGCCTTCGACGGGCCGCAGCGGGCTCGCGGCGGCGATCCGCGCGGCCATCCGGGACGGCCGGTGGCAGGCGGGCGCCGCGGTGCCCTCGACCCGCGCGCTGGCCCACGACCTCGGCGTCGCCCGCGGGACGGTCACGCGCGTGTACGCCGATCTCGCCGCGGAGGGGTACCTGCGCACGGCTCAAGGCGCGCCGACCCGGGTGGCGACGGCGGGTTCGCTGCCCCAGTCCGCGCCGCGGCCGGTCCCGCGCGACCCGGCGCCGCGCTGGGACCTGCGGCCGGGCCGGCCGGATCTGACGGCGTTCCCGCGGCAGGCGTGGCTCACCGCGACCCGCCGGGCCCTGCTGCGGACTCCGGCGTCGGCGTTCGGTTACGAGTCTGAGCTGGGCGCACCCGAGCTGCGCGACACCCTGGCCGGCTACCTGGCCCGGGCCCGCGGGGTGGTCGCCGACCCGGCGCGGATCGTGGTGTGCCACGGGTTTTCGCACGCCATCGCGGTGGTGTCCCGGGCGCTGTCCGGCCTGGGTGTCGGCGAAATGGCGTTCGAGAACCCTTCGCTGGAGATGTACCGGTCGATCGCGGCGGCGCAGGGCCCGCGGATCGTCGGCGTGGACGTCGACGGGCACGGCATCGACGTGTCCGCTTTGGACAGTCCGGCGGTGGTCGTGACCCCGGCGCACCAGTACCCCACCGGCGTCACGCTGGCCCCGCCACGCCGGGCGGCGCTGGCCCGCTGGGCGAGCGAATCGGGGGCGTTCGTGCTCGAGGACGACTACGACGGCGAGTTCCGCTTCGACCGCCAGCAGGTCGGGGCGTTGCAGGCGCTCGCGCCGGAGCGGGTCGTGTACGCGGGAACGGCCAGCAAGACGCTCGCCCCGGCGCTGCGGCTCGCGTGGCTGGTGCTCCCGCGCTCGCTGGTGGAGCCGGTCCGCGCGGCGATGGCCGACAGCGGCTCGCGCCCGGCGGTGCTGAACCAGCTGGTGCTGGCCGAGCTGATCGACTCGGGGGCCTACGACCGGCACATCCGCCGCAGCCGCGCCGAGTACCGCTCCCGCCGCACCCGCCTGTTGGCCGCACTGCCGGATTCCGTGCGCCCACACGGCATCGCGGCGGGCCTGCACCTGCTGCTGATGCTCCCCCCGGACGGCCCCTCGGAGGCCACGGCCCTGGCGGCCTGCCGCCGCCGCGCGATCGGCATCGAGGGCCTGGCCGGCCACTGGATGACCCCCAACGCCCCCGGCGGCCTGATCGTCGGCTACGCGGCCGCCCCGAAGCACGCCTTCACCGGCGCAACCCAAAACCTGGTAGAGGCCCTGGCCGAAATCACCCCCTGACCCACCCTCTCCCCCCGCCCTCAATCACGCCAGCCCGCCTACATCACGCGAGTCGTCCATCCAGGCACGCGAGTCGTCCATCCAGGTACACGAGTCGACCCTCCAGGCACGCGAACCGACCGCCCAAGTACGCGAGTCGACCCTTCAATCACGCGAGTCGACCTCTCAATCACGGGTGATGCCCCTCCAATCACACGAGATGCCCCCGTAATCACGCATGAAGCCCGCCCGTTCACACGAGATGCCTCGCCAAGCACACGTGATACCCACGGGCCGCCCCACCCGGAGCGGCCCGCGACCACCGTCAGAACCAGCAGTCCGGCCGGACCCGCAGCAGTTCCGTGCGCAGCACCGGCGTGCCGTCGACCGGCGCCGGCTCCTCCGCGGTCGGCTGGATCCCGCCCGCCGCCACCTTGTCGAGCGTCCTCAGCCCCTCCGCACCGACCGTGCCGAACACCGTGTAGTTCGGCCGCAGCGCGGAATCCCCGTACACGACGAAGAACTGCGAACCATTCGTGTCCGGCCCCGCGTTGGCCATCGCGAGCAGGCCGCGCGCGTAGACGCGCCGGGCGCCGGTCGGGTCGGTCGGCGCCGGCGGCAGGTCCACCGGCAGCTCGTCCTTGTACCTGTAGCCCGGCCCGCCTTCGCCGGTCGCGGTCG
This sequence comes from Amycolatopsis sp. NPDC024027, assembly GCF_040638975.1. Lineage (NCBI taxonomy): Bacteria > Bacillati > Actinomycetota > Actinomycetes > Pseudonocardiales > Pseudonocardiaceae > Amycolatopsis > Amycolatopsis sp. NPDC024027. The sequence continues at coordinate 72,915 of NZ_JBEZYY010000004.1, read as the reverse complement.
GGTCGCCGCACTGCAGCACCTTCAACGTCGGGTACGCGGTGAGCCGGTGGCACACCGTGTAGTCGTAGAAGCGGTGCCGCGCCAGGTGCAGGAAGCTCTGCACCGTGCACGGCGCCTTCGCGCGGTCCAGCCGCAGCGGCAACGCGCCCTGGCTGGTCGGGATGGCGACGTCGACCTTGCCGTGGCTCGGCGTGTGCCGCGGGTCGGGCGGCAGCGGCACCGGCCGCGCGGGCGGTTCGTCCGGGGTTTCGGTGTACTGGCAGGGCCCGTGGGTCGTCTTGGGCGGTGGCGCGTCGGCCGCCGCGGCGACGCCGTTCCCGGCCACGAACAACGCACCCGCCGCCAGCGCGGTGAGAAGTGTCTTCTTCATCCTGCACGCCCTCCCAGTGATCGCCCGGTTCCGGAGCGCCCCGCAGTCTAGGGCCCGGCACCGACAGCCAGAACCCGCGAAAGTCGCCCCTGTCAGCCCATCGGGTGAACCTCGGGGCCCGCACCCCGGAAATTGTCGGGCCCCCGGCGCACGATGGTCAGCACGCGGCAAAGCGCCGCCCGGCGAAGGGGTCAGACGTGAGAAGAATCGTTGGCACAGCAGGCATCCGACAGCTAGTGCAGGCACTGCTCGGGTTCTTGCGCGCCGCACCGGGGCCCGGCCGGAAGACGCCGGGCGGCGCGTTCATCGAGCCGCGGCAACGGAAAGCGGCGAGCGAGCGCCCCGGCCGCGGCCGGTCAAGAGCCGCGCCGGAAAGACGTCAGCGCGATCAGGAAGGTGAGCACGATTCCCGCGGCGATGGCGAACACCGCCACCCGGATCCCGCCGCCGGTCGCGATCCGCAGCGCCTCGTCGTCCAGCCCGCGAGCGCCGGCGGTGGTGTTGGCGATGAGGACGAGCACCGCGAGCCCGGCCGCCGCGCCCACACCGGAACCGGTGGTGACGATCCCCGAGGCGACACCCTGCCGGTGGCCGGGCACCCCCGTCGCCGCGGCGATGTACATGGCCGTGAAGACCATGCCGTCGCCGATGCCGACCGCGATCAGGCCGGGCACCAGCCAGGCGTACGAGCCGTCCGGCGTGAGCGCGAGCCCGAGCAAGCACGTGCCCACGGCGCCGGTGGCGAGCGCGCCGAGCAGGGTGCGCCGCACCCCGATCCGGGTCACGACGGAGCCGGCCAGCACCGAGCCGGTGACCACCACCGCGGTCGGCAGCAGGAACCCGAGCCCGGTGGTCAGGGCGCCGTACCCCCACACGTCCTGGAGGTAGATGGACAGGAAGTACAGCAGCGATCCGAAGGTGGCCGTGAACATGAACGCGACCGCCAAGGCCAGGACGAGGCTCGGGTTGCGCAGCAGGCCACGGGGCAGCAGGGGGTCCGCGCTGCGCCGCTCGATCACCGCGAAGGCCCCGAGCAGCAAGGTTCCCACGGCCAGGGCGGCCACGATCCCGGGCGAGCCCCATCCCGCATCCGGCCCACGGACCAGCGCGAACGCCAGCAAGGTCACCGCGCCGGTGACGCTGAGCGTGCCGGCCAGGTCGAATCGCCGGCTCACCGCCCGCCGCCGGTCGGCGACGATGAGCGCGAACGCCGGCACAATGGCCAAACCGGCCAGCGGAACGTTGACGAAGAACACCGCCCGCCACCCGAAACCCTGCGTGAGCACGCCACCGAGCAGCACCCCGATGACCAGGCCGGCGGCCCCGGCTCCACCCCACACGCTCAGCGCGCGATTGCGGTCGCGCCCCTCGGCGAAGGTCGTGTTGAGGATGGCCAGGGTGCTGGGAAAGACCAACGCGCCGCCCAGGCCTTGAAGCGCGCGGCCGGCGAGCTGCCACAGCGGCGCAGTGGCCAGTCCCCCGATCACCGAAGCGACCGCGTAGAGCGCCAAGCCGGCCACCAACATCCGGCGGCGGCCGAGCAGGTCCGCGGCCCGCCCGCCGAACAGCAGGAACCCGCTGGAGGCGATCGCGTACGTGCTGATCACCGTCTGAAGGGTCTGGGCGGAGTACCGCAGGTCCCGGCCGATCTCGGGCAACGCGACCACGACGATGTACTGGTCGAGGGAAACGATCAGCATCGCGAACGCCAGCAACGCCAGCAGCGCGCCGCGGCGGTCGTGGTGCACCACCGCGGGTTTCACGGAGGTCAGCTCCGGTTCGAACAGCATGAGCGCCTCCCGATCGTCACGGCCGGTCACCACTGAACTGTACGCTTCAGTTCATATGAACTCAACAGTTCAGTTCAGGTGAACTGGACTGCCCAGTTCAGGCGGTCGGTATGCTGCGTGCATGACGGACACGCGACGGCGCCCGCCCACCGGCGAGCGCGCCGACCTCAAGCGCCGGGCGATCGTGGAGGCTGCCCGCGAGGTCTTCCTCGCTCGCGGCTTCGAAGCCGGGATCGACGTCATCGCACAGCGGGCCGACGTGTCGAAGGTGACGATCTACAACCACTTCGGCAGCAAGAACGAGTTGTTCCACGCGGTCATCCACGATGCCCTCAAGGAGGCACTCCAGCAGTCGACGTCGGCTCTCGAAAAGAGCCTGGCCGAATCCGAGGACATCCGGGAGATCCTCGTGCGGACGGCGCGAGGGTGGGTGGCCGGGATGGCGCAGCCCCAGGTGCTCGCGCTGCGCGCGCTCGTCGCGAGTGAAGCGCAGCGGTTCCCCGAGCTCGGCCAGGCGTGGAAAGCCAACGGCCCCGACCTGACGTCCGCCATCCTGACCACGGAGTTCCGCAAGCGCATCGAGGCCGGCGAGCTCGCCATCCCCGACATCGAGCTGGCGTTGATCCAGCTCTACGCCCTTGTCCTCTACCCCCACTTCACCCACGCCGCCTACGGCGAACAGATCGGAGAGGAGCGCACCCACGACCTCATCAGCCGTGGCGTGGACATGTTCCTCGTCTACTACTCGGCCGGCGAACGAAGCGCGCCGCCGGGCGGCGGCACTAGCTCCGCAAGTCCGTGATCAGCTCGTCGGCGGCGGCGAACGGATCAAGCTCGCGCGCCACGACCCGCTCCGCGACGCCGGCGAGCCGTCCCCCGCCGCGCAGGTCCACGAGCTCGGCCCGCAACCGCCGGAGCGCGATGGCCTCGACCTCGTCGCGCGCCCTGGCCACCCGGCGCCGGGCCAGCTCGTCGTGCTCGACGAGCCAGTCGTGGTGTGCGGCCAGTGCTTGCACGACCTCGTCCACACCCTCGCCCTTCGCCGCGACGGTCCGCACGATCGGCTGACGCCAGCTCGCTCCCCGGATCTCCCGCCGTGCCAGCGAAATCATCTGCTTGAGGTCGTGCACCGTGGCGTCGGCGCCTTCGCGGTCCGCCTTGTTGACGACGAAGACGTCGGCGATCTCGAGCACGCCGGCCTTCGCGGCCTGGATGCCGTCGCCCATGCCCGGGGCGAGCAGCACCACCGTGGTGTCGGCCAGCTTCACGACGTCCACTTCGGACTGTCCGACGCCGACGGTCTCGATCAGCACGACGTCGAAGCCGGCCGCGTCCAGCACGCGCACCGCCTGCGGGGTCGCCCACGAGAGCCCGCCGAGGTGCCCGCGCGTGGCCATCGAGCGGATGAACACGCCGGGGTCGGTGGCGTGTTCGGTCATCCGGATCCGGTCGCCGAGCAGCGCGCCGCCCGAAAACGGCGAAGACGGGTCGATGGCGAGGACGCCGACCCGCTTGCCCTCCGCGCGCAACGCGGTGAGCAGCGCCGAGGTCGAAGTCGACTTGCCGACGCCGGGTGGTCCGGTGAGCCCGACGACCCGGGCCCGCCCGGTGTGCGGGGTCAGGGCCCGCGCGATCTCCGCGACGCGCGGGTGGGCGTCCTCGACGAGCGACAGCAGCCGCGCGACGGCACGGGGCTGTCCGTCCCGCGCGCGGCCGACGAGGTCGTCGAGGTCGAGTGGGCCGGCCACTTACGCGGACGGCACCCGCAGCAGCAGGGCGTCGCCCTGGCCGCCGCCACCGCACAGCGCGGCCGCGCCGAGCCCGCCGCCGCGGCGGCGCAGCTCGTGGATCAGGTGCACGGCGAGCCGGGCACCGGAGGCGCCGATCGGGTGGCCGAGGGCGATCGCGCCGCCGTTGACGTTGACCTTCTCCGGGTCGAGGCCGAGCTTCTCGGTGGAGACGAGCCCGACCGCGGCGAAGGCTTCGTTGATCTCGACGAGGTCGAGCGCGTCGGCGGTCAGGTTCGCCTTCGCCAGCGCGGCGAGGATGGCGTTCGACGGCTGCTCGTGCAGGCTCGCGTCGGGCCCGGCGACGACACCGTGCGCGCCGATCTCGGCGAGCGGCGTGATGCCGAGCTCCTCGGCCTTCGCCTTGCTGGCCACGATGACCGCGGCGGCGCCGTCGGAGATCTGCGAGGCCGAGCCCGCGGTGATGGTGCCGTCGGAGGCGAAGGCGGGGCGCAGCTTGGCGAGGCCTTCGGCGGTGGTGTCGGCGCGGACGCCCTCGTCGGTGTCGAAGACGACCGGGTCGCCCTTGCGCTGCGGGATGGAGACCGGCGCGATCTCGTCGGCGAAGTAGCCGTTCTTGATCGCCTCGGCGGCGCGCTGGTGGGAGCGGGCGGAGAACTCGTCCTGCTGCTCGCGGGTGAGGCCGTAGCGGGAGTTGTACTTCTCCGTCGAGGCGCCCATGGCGACCTGGTCGAAGGCGCAGAAGAGCCCGTCGTAAGCCATGTGGTCGACGAGGGTGGTGTCGCCGTACTTGAAGCCGGAGCGCGACTTGGGCAGCAGGTGCGGCGCCTGGGTCATCGACTCCTGGCCGCCGGCGACGACGAGGTCGAACTCGCCCGCGCGGATCAGCTGGTCGGCGAGCGCGATGGCGTCGAGGCCGGAGAGGCACACCTTGTTGATCGTCAGCGCGGGCACGCTCATCGGGATGCCCGCGGCGACCGCGGCCTGGCGGGCCGGGATCTGGCCGGCGCCGGCGGTCAGCACCTGGCCCATGATCGTGTACTGCACCGCGTCCGGGGAGACCCCGGCGCGTTCGAGGGCCGCCTTGATCGCCACCCCGCCCAGCTGGGCGCCCGTGAAGTCCTTGAGGGAGCCCAGCAGGCGCCCGATCGGCGTACGGGCGGCACCCAGGATCACGGAACCGGACACGGCGTCCTCCAAGCATCGGCGCATGGGCAGTTTTGCCGACCATACCCGGGAGCAGGGCTTCTTGATGGAGCCAGTGTGAGGCGGGGCACGCGACGATTCCGCCTCGCCGCGGCGCGCGGGCCCCCTATCCTGCCCCCATGAATGACGCCCTGCGGCCGTTCGTGACGGCCATCGACCACGTCGGCATCGCGGTCCCGGACCTGGACGCGGCCATCGAGTTCCACCGCGCGCACTTCGGCTTGGAGGTCGCGCACGAGGAGGTGAACGAGGAGCAGGGGGTCCGCGAGGCGATGCTCCGCGCTCCGGGCACGGCCGGCACCGAGACGCAGATCCAGCTGCTGGCCCCGCTCCGCGAGGACTCGGCGATCGGCAAGTTCCTGGCGAAGAGCGGCCCGGGGCTGCAGCAGCTGGCCTACCGCGTGTCCGATGTGGACGCCGCGGCCGCGGCCCTGCGCGAAAAGGGCCTGCGCATGCTGTACGAAGAGGCGAAGAGGGGCACGTCCGACAGCCGGGTGAACTTCGTCCACCCGAAGGACGCGGGCGGAGTGCTGGTGGAGCTGGTGGAGCCGGCGAAGGACGCCACGGCGCACTGACTCGTTCCCGCGCAACGGATCGGCACGAAAACCGCACGCCCGTGACAAGAAACGGGCGTGCGGCCAAACGCCGGTGAGGCGCCGGGCAGGCAGCCGAGCACGCCAACCCGGCTATGCAGGCGCGGCCTTGGACGACAGGGCGTCGGCGATGAAGGTCAGCTCGCCGTCGAACTCCGCCGGGAGGTCGTCTTCCGAATGGCGGGCCGTGGCGTGGCGGTGGCTGACCGCGCGAGCCAGCAGCCCCGAGGCCCGATCCACGTCGGCCGAGGGCAACCCGCCGCCCGTTGCCGCCACGATCACCGCTCGGACCTGGCGGACCAGGACCTGGAAGCGCTCGTGGAGCGCGTCGCGGACCACGTGGTGGGTGTCGGCCTCGCGCCACAGCAGGTGCGACAACCCCAGGGACCTGCTGAACCGGTGGTCCAGTTCGCGGACCAGGCGCCGCAGGCTGCCCGCCAGGTCGCCCGGGACCACCACCACCGCCGGCTCGATGCGCTCGTCGGGCAGCCGGGCGACGAGCGCCGTGAGCAGGTCGGCCTTGTGGCGGAAGTAGTAGTGCACCAGGCCCTTCGGGACCCCGGCCTGCTCCGCTATGCGCGAGGTCGGGGTGGCGTCGAAGCCGGACTCGGCGAAGAGCGCCTCGGCGGCGCAGAGGATGCGCTCCTTCGCCGAATCCTCGGTCATTCCCGTGCCTCCTGGGTTGTCAGTGCTGCCCGGCCGTGCGGTGTGCGGCGTTCGCGACCGGCATCGCCGCCGCGCCGGCGATGACCGTCAGCACCCCGGCGATCCAGGACGTCCAGGACGCGCCGTTGAACTCCGTGTACCCCATCACCCACGGCGCGATGAAGAGCAGCACGCCGAGCGCGATCTGGATGCCTTCGCCGTAGACCATGCCCGGCATCGCCAGCGAAACCAGGCCGTCGAGTGCGATCAGCGCGCCCAGGACGACCATCGTCCACATCGCGGTCGTGTCCGTGCTCAGCCAAAGGGGTGAAAGAGCGGCGACCACCCCGATGACGACCTCGGCCCAGTCATGGGGCCGGGTCCACGCGCGCGTAGAGACTTCACTCATTCGTGCTCACCTCCGTCGGTGAAACTGCTGGTGGGTGGGTGTACCCCACGTCGATGATCCGCTTGACTGGTCGGCCGGTCAAGACCGGGCCGTCACGGTTCGGCGTGTAATCGTGCTGTCCGTCTCGTACAGTTGTGGTCGCGTGTTACCGGCGAGTAATTTCTGCCGCCAACGCCCCCCATCTCCGCGGAGGAACCGATGACGCAGCTCGGCGAGATCCAGCAGGCCATCCTGACCGGCGAGTTCGGCGCGGTCGGCTCGTTGCCCGTCCCCGAGAGCTACCGCGGGGTGACCGTGCACGCCGACGAGGTCGACATGTTCGAGGGCCTCGAGAGCCGGGACAAGGACCCCCGCAAGTCCCTGCACGTCGACGACGTCCCGGTGCCGGAACTCGGCCCCGGTGAAGCGCTGGTCGCGGTGATGGCGAGCGCCATCAACTACAACACCGTGTGGACGTCGATCTTCGAACCGATCCCGACGTTCAAGTTCCTGAAGAAGTACGGGAAGCTCTCGCCGCTGGCCAAGCGGCACGACCTGCCGTACCACGTCGTCGGCTCGGACCTGTCCGGCGTCGTGCTGCGGACCGGCGTCGGCGTGCACAACTGGAAGCCGGGCGACCAGGTCGTCGCGCACTGCCTGAACGTCGAACTGGAGAGCCCGGATGGGCACAACGACACCATGCTCGACACCGAGCAGCGGATCTGGGGCTTCGAGACCAACTTCGGCGGCCTCGCCGAGATCGCGCTGGTCAAGGCCAACCAGCTGATGCCGAAGCCGGACCACCTGACCTGGGAAGAGGCCGCCTCCCCCGGCCTGGTCAACTCGACCGCCTACCGCCAGCTCGTCTCGCGCAACGGCGCGGACATGAAGCAGGGTGACGTCGTCCTGATCTGGGGCGCTTCGGGCGGCCTCGGCTCCTACGCGACGCAGTACGCGCTGAACGGCGGCGCCATCCCCGTGTGCGTCGTGTCCAGCCCCGAGAAGGCGGCGATCTGCCGGAAGCTCGGCGCCGAGCTGATCATCGACCGCAGCGCCGAGGGCTACAAGTTCTGGAAGAACGACACCGAGCAGGACCCGAAGGAGTGGCAGCGCTTCGGGGCCAGGATCCGCGAGCTGACCGGCGGCGAGGACCCGGACATCGTCTTCGAGCACCCGGGCCGGGAGACCTTCGGCGCGTCCGTCTACGCCGCGCGCAAGGGCGGCACGATCGTCACGTGCGCTTCGACGTCGGGGTACATGCACCAGTACGACAACCGCTACCTGTGGATGAACCTGAAGCGGATCATCGGTTCCCACTTCGCGAACTACCGCGAGTCGTGGGAAGCGAACCGGCTGATCGCGAAGGGCCTGATCCACCCGACGCTGTCGAAGACCTACTCGCTCGAGGAAACCGGGCAGGCCGCGCTGGACGTGCACCGCAATGCCCACCAGGGCAAGGTCGGCGTGCTCGCACTCGCCCCGCAGGAAGGCCTCGGCGTCCGCGACGAAGAGAAGCGCGCGAAGCACCTCGAGGGCATCAACGCGTTCCGCGGCGCCTGAGCCACGGCCACGCCGGGAGCGGTCCCGCTCCCGGCGTCGGGAACCCCCGGAAAACCGCCCGATTCCGGCGGTTCCTTTCGGCGCGGCAGACGACGCGTTCGGCGCACCGCCCGGGTGCTCACCCTTCCGTGACCCGGCTGCGGCTACGGTAGGCCCCATGAGCCTTGGCGATGAACGGGAGCTTGTGCCGCTGGGAGCCGGCTTCGACGTGGCGAAGCGCGGGTACAGCCGAGCACAGGTCGACGAGCACCTCGAACGGCTGGACGCCGACCTGAAGATGCTCACCGCGGATCGGGACGCCGCCATCGCGCAGGCGGGCGACCTCGCCCGCCAGCTGGAGATCGCGCGCGGCGAGATCGCGGACCTGCGCGGGCAGGTCGACCGGCTCGCCCAGCCGCCGACCAGCGTCGAAGGCCTGTCCGAACGGCTGCAGCGCATGTTGCGCCTGGCGCAGGACGAATCCGCCGACACCCGCGCCCGCGCCGAAGCCGAGGCCGGGCACATCCGGGCGAAGGCCGAGACGGACGCGAGCGCCATGCGGGCCCGCTACGAGCAGCTCCTCACCGAGCTCGACCTGCGGCGCAAGGAGATGGAGGCGGAGCACCGCAAGGTGCTCGAGGACGCCCGCGCCGAGGCCAAGAAGATCACCGACGAGGCCGAGGCGGAGCGCAAGCGGCTCGACACCGAGTCCTCGGACCGACGCACGAAGGTCGAAGAGGACTTCGAGATCGCGATGGCCTCGCGCCGCACCGAGGCGATGCGGGTGCTGGCCGAGCAGGAGGCGGCGAGCAAGGCCGAGGCCGCGCGGCGCGTCCAGGAGGCCACGCAGGACGCCGCCGACATCCGCGCGAAGGTCCTCGAAGAGGAGAAGGCCGCGAAGGCGGACATCGACCGCCGCCAGCGGGAGTCGGTCGCGGAGGCGAACAAGCGCCGCCAGGACTCGATCACCGAGGCCAACGCCCGGCTCGCGGAGGCCGCCGACGAGGCGCGGCGCCGCGTGACGTCGGCCACGGAGGAATCGAACCGGCGGATCACCCAGGCGAACGAGCGGGTCGACGCGCTGCGGAAGGTGCGCGGCGGGCTGGCCGAGCAGGTGCGCGCGGCGCGGGCCGTGCTGGCCGAGGCGCACACCGTCCTCGGCGACGACGTGAAGGTGCCCGCCGACGTCAAGGCCGACCTGGTGCCGGACGAAAAGCCGGACGCCGTGGACGAGACCGAGAAGACGGTCCGGGTCACCGACGCCGAGGAGACGATCCGCATCCGCGTCTCCGACGTGCCGAAGCCGAAGCCCGGGGCCAAGCCCGCGGCCAAACCGGCCCCGAAACCCACCCCCAAACCGGCGGCGAAGCCGGCTCCGCGGGCAAGCGGAGCGCAGAAAGCGACTGGCGAGTAACCTTCCACCCGACACGGGCGCGGACGACCCTGCACGGCCGGTACCGACCGGCTATCGTCCCTGCTCACGCGGGATCACCTGGAGGTTTTGCGCATGGGTGCGGCATATCGGACCGTGGTGGTGGGCACGGACGGCTCGGAGTCCTCGTTCGCGGCGGTGGACCGCGCGGCGGCGGTGGCCGGCGACGCGGGCGCCACGCTCGTCATCGCGTGTGCGTACTACCCGGCCAGCAAGTCCGACGTCGACAAGGCCCAGGACGTCCTCGGCGAGGAGGCGTACCAGGTCGTCGGCTCGGCGCCGGCCGAGGACACCCTGCAGTCGGCGCGGGACCGGGCGACGCGCGCGGGTGCGGAGAAGATCGACACGATCGCCGTGAAGGGCGACCCGGTCGATTCGCTGCGCAAGGTCGTGCACGAGCGCGAGGCCGACCTGCTGGTGGTCGGCAACCGCGGGCTGAACACGATCGCCGGCCGGATCCTGGGCTCGGTGCCGTCCGAGGTGGCCCGCAAGTCCGGCGTGGACGTGCTCATCGTCCACACGACCTGACGTGACCGATCCGAGCGAGGAACTCCAGCAGCGGCTCGAACGCGTCCTGCTCGGCGGCAGGCGGAAGTACACCCGGCTCGAAGTGGCGGAGAAGGCCGGCGTGCCCGACGAGCGGTCACGCCGGCTCTGGCGCGCGCTGGGGTTCGCGACCGTGCGCGACGACGAGGTCGTCTTCACCGACGCGGACGTCGAGGCGATGCGCACCGCCGATCAGCTGGTCCAGTCGGGGTTGATCGACCCGAGCATCGAGGTCTCGGTGACGCGCGCGCTCGGCCAGCACCTGTCGCGGCTGGCCGAGTGGCAGGTCGACATGCTCTGGGAGCTGATCCGGCAGCAGCCGGAACCGGGCCGCGGCGAACGCCAGGTGACCCGCCTGGTCGACCGGTTGCTGCCGGAGCTGGAGCGGGTGCAGAACTTCGTCTGGCGCCGCCACCTGGCGGCGTACGCGGGCCGGGCGTTCGCGGCCGCGGGCGACAACGTGGAGACGCGCACCGAGGTGGTCGGGTTCGTCGACATGGTGGGTTACACGCGGCTGACGCGCCAGATCGGCGAGGACGAGCTCAGCCGCGTCCTCGACGCGTTCGAGACGCTGGCGACCGAGGTGATCGCCGAGCACCACGGCCGCGTGGTGAAGATGATCGGCGACGAGGTCCTGTTCGTGGCGGACGCCCCGGTCGACGCGGCGGAGATCGCCTTGACGCTGACCGAGCGCACTTCGGCGGACGAGACGTTGCCGGCGGTCCGCGCGGGCATGGCCTCGGGCCGGATCTTGTCGCGGTTCGGCGACGTGTACGGCTCGGTGGTCAACCTGGCGGCCCGCCTGACCTCGGTGGCCCGCCCGGGCACGATCCTGGTCGACCGCGAACTGGCGGCCGAACTGGCGGACGAGAAGGCGTACGAGCTGCGCGCCCGCAGGCCGGTGACGGTCCGGGGCTACAACCGCCTCCGCCCGGCCGCGCTGCGCCGGGCGAAGGAGACCCCGACGGGGATGTTCGCGAGTTCGCAGCAACTGGCGGCGGAGATGCTGGGGCTGGCGACGCCGGAGGAACGCGGCACGCCGCCGGAGGACCAGGTGACGGAGATCCCGGAGCCGAGGCCCCGCCGCCGGCGACGTCGCAAACTCTGACCGGCGATCCCTGGATCGGTAGACTCCTTCCCTCGCGTGGACGAGGTGGGAGGTGCGCGTGGCCGGAGCCGATGCGCTTCGCCGGGAAAGCGGCACGGGTGGCGCGGCGTGACCCAGGTGTTCCTCTCGTACGCCAAAGAACCGGATGACCCGTCCCACCAGGAGTCCGTGATCCTGCTCTGGGAGTTCCTGCGATCCTGCGGGATCGACGCCCAGCTCGATCTGGGCGAAACCCACGAGCGCCGGGACTGGGCGTTGTGGATGGCCGCGCAGATCCGGGAAGCCGCCTACGTCCTTGTGATCGCTTCCCCGGCGTATCGCCGCGGTGCCGAGGGCCGCAGCGGTGCGCACGAGGAACGCGGCGTCCAGTGGGAGGCCCGGCTGATCCGCGACGCCTTCTACGCCGACCGGCACGCGGTGAAGCGGTTTGTTCCCGTCCTGCTGCCCGGCCGGAGCGCAGACGATGTGCCGGACTTCCTGGCCCCGGCCACTTCGACGGTGTACCCGGTCTCGGGCTTCACCGTCGAAGGCGCCGAAAAGCTCCTGCGCATGCTGACGAACCAGCCCGAGTTCGTCCGGCCGCGGCTGGGTGCGGAGCCGGCTCTGGCGCCACGGCCGGCTCCGCCGTCGACGCCGGGACGACCGCCGGTCGCCGGCATCCGGAACGAGATCACCGGGGACGTCCACGGGTTCGTGCTCCAGGTCGGGAACGCCGGATCTGTGACGACTCATCCGCCCGGTCCCCAGGTCGGCGAGGGCGCCGATCCGCGGACGGCGAGAGCGTTCAAAGTCGCCTTCCGGCGAGCCCTGGGCAGCTTGGGCAAGCCGGCCGAGCCGGCCTTTCCGGAGGGACCGGGCTTCGTCCAGCACTTCACCGGCGAGGACGAACCCGTGATCTGTGCTGTCACCGGCAAGCCGGCCGTGGTGGTCGCCGGCCCCGTGTGGGACGACCTTGCGGTCTTGCCAGGCTTCCCGGACGGACCGGGGTTGCCGGCCTCGGACTGTCCCGATGCCGCCGCCCGCGTGGTCGATCTCGACGGCGGAACGTGGGGCAAGGGCACCCTGTTCCGCGACACCGAAACGCCTTCGGCGCGATGGCAGCCCTGGCCGCGGTCGAGCATGGACGCCCGGGAGGCTTTCCGGTTGCCGGTGGCCAGACCCGCTGCCCTGATCGTTCGCGCCATCGCGACCCTGCCGTGGCAGCTGGACGACGACCTCGAGATCACCGGGCGGACCCGCCAGTGGATCGAAGCAGCGCTACCGCAGGCCGAGATCAGCATGCGGCTACCGGGCTGGTGGGAGCGGGCGAGCCGGCCGGACTTCCACCCGACCGGCCGTGACGCCCGGTACGACCAGATCGACGGGGGCCCAGCGTCCGTACGCCTCATGCTTCCGAGCGTCTTGACGCCGGCGATCACGGTTTCCGTCGAGATCCAAGCGCACCGGGGGATCACCGCGAACGAAATCGTGGACCTGTGGACGGCGGCGTGGGGCACCGCGACCGTCACGGTGCCCGGTGCGCTCGTCCCCAATCCCGAAAAGGCCCCGCTCCTGGCCCCTCCGACGGTGGAACTGCACGTCAAGACGAACGGCACCCTGCTCGACGTGCTCGATCTGTCGGTGTTCGGGACTTCGGAAGGGCAGGCGGGCCCCGAGGGCGCGGTGACTGTGGTCGCCCCGATCGGGTTCCGGCCGCGACGAGCGGCAGGCCTGGTCCGCGAAAGCCCTGGCCCGCCTGGCCCGCGCCTGGGGTTTCGTGGAAGCCGACGAGTCCGACCTCAGGCGTCGAAGTCGACGGTGAGTGTCTCCGAGACCGGGTACGACTGGCACGTCAGCACGAACCCCGCCGCCACCTCGGCTTCCTCCAGTGCGAAGTTCCGCCGCAGGTCCACCTTTCCCTCCGTCACGCGCGCGCGGCACGTCCCGCACACCCCGCCCTTGCAGGCGAACGGCAGGTCCGGGCGGAACTTCTGCGCCCCGTCGAGCACCGACGACGAACGCGGCAACGTCATCGGTGTCGCCCGGCCGTCCAGGACCACGGACACCTCGGACGACTCCCCCGCCACCGCCGGGTCGAGGTGCTCCACCGGGGCCGGCGGGGTGTCCACGTAGAACAGCTCCTGGTGGATGCGCTCCCGCGGCACGCCCTGCGACGCCAGCAGCTCCTGCGCCCCCGACACCATCTCGAACGGGCCGCACAGCCACCAGTGGTCCACCGAAGCCACCGGCACCAACGTGGAGAACAGCGTGCGCAACTTCGGGACGTCCAGGCGGCCGGTGAACAGCTCTGCCTCGCGCGGTTCGCGCGACAGCACGTGGATCAGCTCCAGCCGCGACGGCGCACGGTCCTTCAGGTCCGCCAGTTCGTCCGCGAACATCACCGTGTCCGTGCGGCGGTTGCCGTACAGGACCGTCACCGTGGCGTCCGGGGTGGCCAGCAACGACGAGACGATCGACAGCACCGGCGTGATGCCCGAGCCCGCCGCGATCAGGACGTGGTGGCCGCCCGCGGACAGGTCCGGCGTGAACGAACCGGAAGGCGGGGCCACCTCGATCGTGTCGCCCGGGCGGACTTCGTTCACCAGCCACGACGAGAAACAGCCGTCCGGGACCAGGCGGACGCCCACCCGCGGTGCCGCGCCCGCCGGGGCGCAGATCGAGTACGACCGGCGCTCGTCGCGCCCGTCGATCGAGCGCCGCAACGTCAGCGACTGGCCCGGCTTGAAGGCGTACTCGGACGCCAGCGACGAAGGCACGTCGAACGTCACCGCGACCGCGTCGTCGCACAGCCGCTCGACCCCGGCCACCGTCAGCTCGTGGAACCGCGCCACTTCAGATCTCCTTGACGTGCTCGAACGGCTCCAGACACGCACGGCAGCGCCGCAGCGCCTTGCAGGCCGTCGCGCCGAACCGGGACTGCTCTTCGGTGTCCGGGGAACCGCAGTGCGGGCAGTGGACCCGTGACACCGGCGCCGACAGCGTCAGCGGGATCGGGCCCGATCGCCGCGGGGCCGCGCCCGGCGGGGCGATCCCGGCCGCGGCCAGCTTCTCCCGCCCCGACGGCGAAATCCAATCCGAGGTCCAGGCCGGCGACAGCTGCGTCCGGATCTCGACGTCCGCGAAGCCCGCCGAAACCAGCGCGTGCTCCAGGTCGTCGCGCATGGTGTCCATCGCCGGGCAGCCCGTGTACGTCGGCGTGATCGCGACGACCACGCGTCCCTCGGCCTCGGACACCGAACGCAGCACGCCCAGGTCCGCCAGGGTCAGCATCGGCAGCTCGGGGTCGGTGACCGTGGCGGCCACGGCCGCGGCGGTCACCATCGAGCGTCCGGCATCGCCCGGGCCACGCTCTGCAGCTCCGCCAGCAGGAACCCCATCTGCTCGGTGTGGACGCCGTCGCGGCCCGTCCGGCCCGAAACGCCGGCGAGCTCGCCGGACGAAGGCCGGGACAGCGTCGAAGCCGCGAGAACCTGGTCCAGCACCGCGTCGAACTCCGGCCGCAGCGAAGCCGCGTCCACGAACTCCGTCTGGTGCGTGCGGAACAACTCGCCCACGTACGGCCAGACCTCGTCCAGTCCCTCCTGCATCCGCGAGTGCGACAACGGCGTCCCGTCGCCGAGGCGGACCAGCCACTGCGCCGCGTAGTCGCGGTGGTAGGCCAGCTCCTTGACGCCCTTGTCCGCGATCGCCGCCAGGACCGGGTCCACGGACGTCTCGAGCCGCTGGAACAGCGCCAGCCGCCACGTCGAGAACACGAACAGGCGCGCGATCAGGTGCCCGAAGTGCCCGCCGCCCAGCTCGGCGAGCCGGACGTTGCGGAACTCGTTCTCCGCACGGAGGAACGCGAACGAGTCCTCGGTGCGCGCGGAGCCCTCGGCCTTGCCGGCGCGGGCGAGCAGCAGCCGCGCCTGCCCCAGCAGGTCCAGGGCGATGTTGGCGATCGCGACCTCGTCCTCCAGTTCGGGTGCGTTGGTGCACCACTCCTGGAGCCGGTGGGAGAAGATCAGCGCGTCGTCGCCCAGCATCAGGCAGTACGCGGCCAGTTGCGCGGCGTCCACCCCGGACGGCACCGAAGTGTCCACTCCGGACAGCGGGTCCTCGAAGCCGGTGCCGAACGCCCAGCGGGCGTCGTTCTCCTCGGTGATGGCCTCGTACACGTTGTCGAAACTCATATGTGCGGCACATCCTCGGGGATGTCGTAGAACGTCGGGTGCCGGTAGACCTTGTCGCCGCTGGGCGCGAAGAAGGGGTCCTTCTCGTCCGGCGACGAGGCCGTGATGTCCGCCGCGCGCACGACCCAGATCGACACGCCTTCGTTGCGGCGCGTGTAGAGGTCGCGGGCGTGGTGCAGCGCCATCTGGTCGTCGGCCGCGTGCAGCGACCCGACGTGCACGTGGTTCAGGCCGCGCTTGCCGCGGACGAACACCTCGTACAGCGGCCAGTCGTGCCTGATCGGGCCCGGGGCCGCGGGGACGCCTTCCAGGGGGACGGCGCCGTGGCCGCCTTCGGCCGTCAGGTCGGTCACTTGCGCTCCTCGTTCTTCTTCGAGGCGTGGGCGACGGCGGCTTCCCGCACCCACGCGCCGTCCTCGTGGGCGCGACGCCGGTGCGCGATCCGCGAAGCGTTGCAGGGCCCGTTGCCCTTCAGCACGTTCTTGAACTCGTCCCAGTCCACCGCGCCGAAGTCGTAGTGCCCGCGCTCGGAATTCCAGCGAAGGTCCGGGTCCGGGAAGGTGACGCCGAGGGCTTCGGCCTGCGGCACCGACATGTCCACGAACCGCTGCCGCAGCTCGTCGTTGGTGTGGCGCTTGACCTTCCACGCCATCGACTGCGCGGTGTTCGGCGAATCGGCGTCCGGCGGGCCGAACATCATCAGCGACGGCCACCACCAGCGGTTGACGGCCTCCTGGACCATCTCGCGCTGTTGCGAAGTCCCGCGCATCATCGTCATCAGCAGCTCGTAGCCCTGCCGCTGGTGGAAGGACTCCTCCTTGCAGATCCGGATCATCGCCCGCGCGTACGGCCCGTACGACGACCGGCACAGCGGCACCTGGTTGCAGATCGCCGCGCCGTCGACCAGCCACCCGATCACGCCGACGTCGGCGAAGGTCAGCGTCGGGTAGTTGAAGATCGACGAGTACTTCTGCCGCCCGGTGATCAGCTTGTCGGTCAGGTCGGCCCGGTCCGCGCCCAGCGTCGCCGCCGCCGAGTACAGGTAGAGCCCGTGGCCGGCCTCGTCCTGCACCTTGGCCAGCAGGATCGCCTTGCGCCGCAGCGACGGCGCCCGGGTGATCCAGTTGCCTTCGGGCTGCATGCCGATGATCTCCGAGTGCGCGTGCTGCGCGATCTGCCGGATCATCGTCTTGCGGTAGCCCTCGGGCACCCAGTCGCGCGGCTCGATCCGCTGGTCGCGTTCGATCGTGTGCTCGAAGTGCTCTTCGAGCGAGACGGTGGCGGTCACGGCTGCTCCTTCGAAACGAGCGTCAGGACGTCGTACTTGGCCACGGACTCGTCGTCGGCGTTGGTGACGTCGGCGTCCCAGCGGACCTCGCCGTAGTCCTGGTCGATCCGCGGGGTGATCTGCTTCGCGGTCAGCGTCACCGTCAGCGAGTCGCCGACCTTGACCGGGGTGAGGAAGCGGAGGTTCTCCAGGCCGTAGTTGGCCAGCACCGGGCCCGGCTCGGGCGAGACGAACAACCCGGCCGCAAACGAAACGACCAGGTACCCGTGCGCGACGATCCCGCCGAACAGCGGGTTCGCGGCCGCCGCTTCGGGGTCGGTGTGGGCGTAGAACGTGTCGCCGGTGAACTCGGCGAAGTGGTCGACGTCTTCCTGGGTGACCGTGCGCGGCCCGGCGACGACGGAGTCACCGATCTTCAGCTCCGCCAGGGACTTCCGGAACGGGTGGACGTCACCTTCGGTGCGCGGCGCGCCGGTGACCCAGCGGCCGGTGACGGCGCTGAGCACGGCCGGCGATCCCTGCACGGCGGTGCGCTGCATGTGGTGCAGGACCCCGCGGATCCCGCCCATCTCCTCGCCGCCGCCCGCCCGGCCCGGGCCGCCGTGGACCAGCTGCGGCATCGGCGAGCCGTGCCCGGTGGACTCCTTCGCGTCCTCTGCGTCGAGCACCAGCAGCCGGCCGTGGAACGGCGCAGCGCCCAGGACGACCTCGCGCACGAACTCCTTGTCCGCCGAGACGATCGAGCCGGCGAGGCTGCCGCCACCGCGCGCGGCGAAGTCGACGACCTGCTCGGTGGACGTGTACGGCATCAGCGTCGAGACCGGGCCGAACGCCTCGACCTCGTGCGGCTCGGTTCGCTCCGGGTCGGCTTTGAGCAGCACCGGCGAGATGAACGCGCCGCGCTCGGCATCGGCGTCGACGACGTCGACGCGCTCGGGGTCGCCGAACACGACGCTCCCGGCGTCCAGCAGCGCCTTCAGCGACCGCCGGACCTCCTCGCGCTGTTCCAGGCTGGCCAGCGCCCCCATCCGGACGCCTTCGGCCGTGGGGTGGCCGACGGTCACCTTCGCGAGCCGCTCGGACGCGGCGGTGGCGACGTCGTCGAGCAGCTCCGCCGGGACGAACGCGCGGCGGATCGCGGTGCACTTCTGGCCCGCCTTGACCGTCATCTCGGTGGTCAGCTGCTTGACGAACAGGTCGAACTCGGTGGTGCCCTTCACGGCGTCCGGGCCGAGGATCGAGCAGTTCAGCGAGTCGGCCTCGGCGTTGAACCGGACGGCGTTGCGGATGATCGCCGGGTGCGCGCGCAGCTTCTGGGCGGTCGACGCCGAGCCGGTGAAGGACACCAGGTCCTGCGCGGTGACGTGGTCCAGGAGGTCGCCGACACTGCCGGCGACGAACTGCAGCGTCCCCTCCGGCAGGATCCCGGATCCGATGATCAGCTCGACCAGCCGCGCGGTCAGGTACGCCGTCGAACTGGCCGGCTTGACCAGGCTCGGGACCCCGGCCAGGAACGCCGGCGCGAGCTTCTCCAGCGGCCCCCAGACCGGGAAGTTGAACGCGTTGATCTGGACGGCGACGCCCCGCAGCGGGGTCGCGATGTGCTGGGCGACGAACGTGCCCCCGCGCGAGAGCGGCTCCACCGCGCCCTCGACGTAGACGGTGTCGTTCGGCAGCTCGCGCTTGCCCTTCGAGCCGTAGCTGAAGAGGACGCCGATGCCGCCGTCGATGTCGAACTTCGAGTCACCGAGCGTGGCGCCGGTCTTCGCCGAGATCGCGTACAGCTCTTCGCGGTGCTCGCGCAGGTGCGAAGCCAGGGCCTTGAGCAGGGCCGCACGCTGGTGGAACGTCAGCTCGCGCAGCGCCGGGCCGCCGACAGTGCGCCCGTACGCCAGCGCGGCCGCGAAGTCGACCCCCGCCGACGAGATCCGGGCGACCTCCTCGCCGGTGGCCGCGTCGTGCAGCGGGACGCCCTCGTCCGCCGCCGTGTGCCAGCTCCCGGAGACGTAGCTGCGCAGCAGTGCCATCAGGTCCCTCTCGCCGAATTACCTACCGGACGTTCAGTTAATCGCATGGTAGCCGCCGCACCCGAAGATCGGAAGACCTCGACGCTTGACACGGCCCCGACCACTGCCTTTACTGAGCGGCACCGCGAGGTGACCGTCCATTCGGTCAGTGGGGACGGAGAGCACATGACCAACGCCGCGCACACCATGTTCGCCGCCGACGAGGCGTCCCGCGCACTGGGCATCGAACTTGTCGAAGCGAGCGAAGGCCGGGCCGTCGCGACCATGACGATCACGCGCGCGATGGTCAACGGGCACGACATCGCCCACGGCGGGTACGTCTTCCTGCTCGCCGACACGGCGTTCGCCTGCGCCGGCAACACCCACGGCCCGGTCACGGTCGCCGCGGGCGCGGAGATCTCCTTCGTCGCGGCCGGCCGGCTGGGTGACCACCTCGTCGCCACGGCCACCGAGCGCACCCGCTACGGCCGCAACGGCATCTACGACGTCACCGTGCACCGGGAGACCCCCGCGGGGCCCGAGGTCGTCGCCGAATTCCGCGGCCGCAGCCGCGTCCTCTCCGCGAAACGGGACCGACCATGATCGAGACGGACATCGGCGCGGACGAGCTGGCCGCCCTCCAGCTGGAACGTCTGCAGTGGACACTCCGGCACGCCTACGCGAACGTGCCCGCCTACACGCGGAAGTTCGACGAAGCCGGCGTCCACCCGGACGACTGCAAGGAACTGGCCGATCTGGCGAAGTTCCCGTTCACCACCAAGCAGGACCTGCGCGAGAACTACCCGTTCGGGATGTTCGCGGTGCCGCAGGAGCAGGTGCGGCGCATCCACGCCTCCAGCGGCACCACCGGCAAGGCCACCGTCGTCGGGTACACCGAGCAGGACATCGACACCTGGGCGACGGTGATGGCCCGCTCGATCCACGCCGCGGGTGGCCGGCCCGGGCACAAGGTGCACGTCGCCTACGGCTACGGCCTGTTCACCGGCGGCCTCGGGGCGCACTACGGCGCGGAGAAGCTGGGCTGCACGGTGATCCCGGCCTCCGGCGGGATGACCGCGCGGCAGGTGCAGCTGATCACCGACTTCCGCCCCGAGATCATCATGGTCACGCCGTCGTACATGCTGACGCTGCTCGACGAGTTCGAACGCCAGGGCGTCGACCCGCGGGCGAGCTCGCTCAAGGTGGGCATCTTCGGCGCCGAGCCGTGGACCGAGCAGATGCGAGCCGAGATCGAGGACCGGTTCGCGCTCGACGCCGTCGACATCTACGGGCTGTCGGAGGTGATGGGCCCGGGTGTCGCGCAGGAGTGCGTCGAGACGAAGGACGGCCTGCACATCTGGGAGGACCACTTCTACCCCGAGGTGATCGACCCGTACTCCGAGGACGTCCTGGGCGGCGGCGAGACCGGCGAGCTGGTGTTCACGTCGCTGACCAAGCAGGCGCTGCCGATCATCCGCTACCGCACCCGCGACCTGACCGAGCTGAACCCGGGCACCGCGCGGCCGGCCTTCCGGCGGATGGCCAAGGTCACCGGGCGCACCGACGACCTGATCATCCTGCGCGGGGTCAACGTCTTCCCGACGCAGATCGAGGAGATCGTGCTGCGGACGGCCGGGCTGAGCCCGCACTTCCAGCTCGTCCGGTCCACGCGCGGCCGGCTCGACCACCTGACCGTGCGGGTCGAGGCCCGTCACGACGCTTCCGGCGACGACCGGACGCGGGCGGCCTCGGAGCTGGTCACCGGCGTGAAGGACGGCGTCGGCGTGACGGTGTCGGTGGACGTCGTCGACCCGGACACCCTGGAGCGGTCCATGGGCAAGATGCGGCGGATCGTGGACCAGCGGGACAAGCCGTGACGGCCCCACGGCGCGGACGGCCCGGCTACGACCTCGAATCACTGCTGCAGGTGGCGGTGAAGCTGTTCAACGAGCGCGGCTACGACGGCACCAGCATGGAGGACCTCTCCCGCAAGCTCGGCATCACGAAGTCGGCGATCTACCACCACGTGCCCAGCAAGGAGGAGCTGCTGCGGCTGGCGGTCGACCGGGCACTGGACGGGCTGTTCGAGGTCGCGTCGGAGACGGCCCAGCTCGACGGGCGCGCGATCGACCGGCTGGAGCACCTGGTGCGCGGCAGCGTGCTGGTGCTGGCGGACCGGCTGCCGTTCGTGACGTTGCTGCTGCGCGTGCGCGGCAACACGAAGGTGGAGCGGGCGGCGCTGGCGCGGCGTCGCGAATTCGACCGGTTGGTGACGGACCTGGTGAAGCAGGCCGAAGCGGAGGGCGACGTCCGCCCGGACGTCGACCCGGCGGTGACCGCGCGGCTGGTGTTCGGCATGGTGAACTCGCTGATCGAGTGGTACAAGCCGCGGCGCGGATCGGCGGCGGCCGAGGTCGCGGACGCGGTGTGCAAGGTGGCTTTCGAGGGCCTGCGCACCTGAGCCGCTACTCGGCCCGCACGCGGTCCAAGGCCGGGCGGAGGTCCTGTTCGAGGACCTCTCCGATGTAGACGGCGGCGACCCGCTGCCGCTTGTCGACGATCAGCGAGATCGGCACCGCGGCGAGCGGGATCCCGCGCAGCCGCAGCGCGATCCGCCCGGAGTCGTCGTGGATCGACGGGTAGCCGAGCTCGAAGTCGCGGGCGAAGTCGGCGGCGCGCCTCCGAACGGCAGGGCGGGCACCACGCGCCCCACAGGTTGAGCAGGACGACCTTCCCGGCGTAGTCGCTCAGGGCGATCCGCCGGGCCGGGTCGGCGACGTCGGGACCGGCCAGCTCGGCCACGCGCTTGCGCTGATCGGGCTCGTAGAACAGCTGCGTCCGCCCACCCGGCGAGACGAACTCGAACGTGTCCGGCGACCCCACCGCGTCCTTGCCGGTCGAGCAGGCGGCCGAAGCCAGCAGCGCCACGACCACGACGATGCGCCCCGGCAGCATGGCCCCACCCTGGCCAGTGCTCACTCCTCCGCGGCCTGGGGCGGCCGCCCCGCCTGCCACAGCAGCGCCTCCCGCAGCTGGCCGATGAGCTGCTCGTCGTCCGCTTCGGACGGGTCGATGCCCAGCGGGATCCAGCGCTCGGACACCTTCTCGCCCTGGTCGTAGCTACAGATCACGATGCCCGAGTACGACAGGGACGCTTCGTCCGCGCAGTCGCCGTCCGGCAGCGGCTCGTCGGCTTCGAAGCCGTCCTCGAAGCTGACGTGGCGATGCTGCAGGCGGACGCTCACCCAGCGCCCGGCCGGCCGGATCGGCGCGCCTTCGTCGTTCATCTGCTCCTACCCCCGGTCGCGGGCCCCAGCCGTCTCGTCGCATCCGGACGCCGCGGAGTTACCGGCGGGTTGTTCCGGTTGCGTAACGACAAAGGTTGGCGCGAAACACCCCGTGCCCGCCACCGGAGTCACTCTTTTGACAATGGGTCAACTACTTGTTGACAGCATGCCGATCCCCCGCGAGGCTGAGCGGATGACCAGTGGGACCCGGCCCCGGCGCCGCCGGCTCGAACCGGCCGAACGGCGTGCGGAGATCCTCGCCGCCGCCCGGCACCTGTTCGGCGCGGGCAGCTACGCCTCGGTGTCCACTTCGGACATCGCCGAGGCCGCCGGGGTGGCGCGCCCGCTGATCAACCACTACTTCGGCGGGAAGCGCGAGCTGTACCTGGAAGTGGTGCGGCAGCTGATGATCGTGCCCGCGCCGGTCACCGAAGCGCTGCCGGACACCACGATGGAGCAGCGGCTGGCGATCGGCGTCGAACGGTGGATCGAGGTCGTGGACCGCAACCGCGACGCGTGGCTGACCGTGATCGGGCCGGAGGCGGCCGGGCGCGACCCCGAGATCGAGCGGATCATGCTGGAGGCCGACGAGATCGCCGCCGACCGGGTGCTGGAGGCCGCGCTGATGACCGGCGTGACCGAAGGCCGCGAAGAGCTGCGGGCGATGATCCGGTCGTTCGGCGGGATGCTGCGCGCGGCGTCGCGGGAGTGGCTGATCCGCGGCACGCTGGACCGCGCGGCGCTGCGCACCTTCCTCACCGATTCGCTGCTCAACCTGCTGAAGGTCACCTACCCGGCGGTCCTCGCCGAGCGGCGCGGAAGCGACGGGCGAACGCCGCCGGTGTCATCCCGGTCCAGCGCTTGAACGCGTGGATGAAGCTCGACGCTTCGGCGTACCCGAGCCGGTAGGCGACGTCCTCGACCGACAGCACGCCGGTGTCCAGGAGCTCTTCGGCGAGCGTCTGGCGGACCTCGTCGACCAGCGTCCGGTAGCTCGTGCCGGCTTCGGTCAGGCGCCGGCGCAGGGTGCGCGTGCTGAGCGTCAGCTGGCGGGCGATTTCGTCCATTCCGGCGTCGACGCCGCCGAGCCGGACCAGGCGTTCCCGCACCTGCTGGGAAATGCCCGAACGCTGCCGTCGCCGCGCGACGAGCGCTTCGCACTGCGCGGCGCACAGGGCGACGGTCTGGTCGTTGGCCTGCGGCAGCGGCCGGCCCAGCAGCGCCGGATCGAGGGTCGCGCGGCAGCCGTCGGCGCCGAAGCGCGGCAGCACGCCGAACGCGGCCAGGTATCCCTCCGGCGTGGACGTTCCGTGCCGGAAGGTCAGCTCGTCCAGCGCGATCTCGGGCAGCAGATCGCGCATGACGGCGAAGATCGCGGCCAGGTCGCGCAGGACGAGGAAGCGGGCGACGTCGGCGGGCACGCGGCTGTCGTCGAGTTCCAGCGTCAGCCGGTCGGCACCGAGCACGACGTGCGGGATGCAGAAAGCGAAGCTCAGGTCGAAGTAGCGGAGGGCGAAGAGCATCGCGTCGCGCAACGTCGGGCTGCTGATGCAGGCGAAGCCGAAGATGCCGAAGGTGGTGACGCGGTAGCGGCGGCCCAGCTCCAGCGCCGTCGCGTCCGAACCGTCCAGGCCGGCCAGCACCCGGACGACGGCCAGCTCCTGGCGGGCGTCGACCTGGACGGCCGGATCGGCGAGCAGCTCCGGCGTCAGCGTCGTCGCGGCCAGAAGCTTTTCGGCCGGCACGCCCCGTTCCGCGGCGAACCGGGTCATCAGCTCGATGCTCGCGGTGCCGCGCGGGAAGTCCCAGTCCACGACGGCGGGCGCGGCGAGCTCGGCCATGGCCGGAATTCTGGATCACGACCGGAGAAGGTGTCCAATCGAGGACCGGAACTGTCCTGGATGATCGTTAGGGTGACGACGTGGAGACCTTGAGCCGACGAGCCGTGAACCGCGCCACGCTGGAACGCCAGCTGCTGCTGCGCCGGGCGAAGATGTCCGCTTACGACGCGGTGGCGCACCTGGCCGGGCTCCAGGCGCAGGCGCCGTTCCCGCCGTACTTCGGGCTGTGGTCGCGGCTGGACGGGTTCCGGCCCGAGGAACTGGCGGAGCTGCTCGAGAGCCGGCGCGTGGTGCGGATCGCGCTGATGCGCGGCACGGTCCACCTGGTGACGGCGGCGGACGCGCTCGCGTGGCGGCCGGTGGTGCAGGGGATCTACGACCGCGATCTGAAGCAGAACGCCCTGCACGCCCGCGCACTGGCCGGGCTCGACCACGATCTCGTCAGCGAGGCCGCGCGGAAGCTGCTCCTCGCAGGGCCGATGCCGGGCACCGCACTGGGCGCCGCGCTGGCGCGAACCTGGGACGTCCCGGCGGCCTCCCTGACCCACCTGGCCCGGGGCCGGCTGCCGCTGGTGCAGACGCCACCCCGCGCGATCTGGGGCAAAGCCGGGCAGACGACGTACGCGTGCCTGGACGAGTGGGTGGGCGCTCCCCTGTCGCCGCCTTCGCCCGCTTCGCTGATTTCGCGGTACTTGCGCGCGTTCGGCCCGGCCACGGTGGCGGACGTGCAGACGTGGGCGGGCATCACGCGCCTCGGTGAGGTGGCCGCTTCGATGGACTTGCGCCGGTACCGTGACGCGGACGGCCGCGAGCTGCTGGACCTGCCGGAGCTGACGCTGCCCGGCGAGGACGTCCCGGCCCCGCCGCGGCTGCTCGGACCGTTCGACCAGATGATCCTGTCGTACGCCGACCGGACCCGGGTGATCTCGGACGCCTGTCGCAAGCGCGTGATCTCGCACAACGGCCTGGTCAAGGGCACGCTGCTGGTCGACGGTGAGGTGCGCGGCTTCTGGGAGATCAAGGCGCCGCGCAAGGCGGCGGTGATCGAGCTGTCGCCGTTCGAGAAGCTGGCGAAGCGGGACGTGGCGGCGTTGGAGAAGTCGGCGGCCGAGCTGGTGAAGTGGGCCGAGGCGGCCGCGGAGACGCACGAAGTCAGGGTGTTGCCCGTAGCGTGACGCCGGCCCGTTCGAAGACTTCGCGGACGTGCGGCACTTCGGGTCCCACGACGGTGAACGGCGGAGTCGCGCCGAAGCCACCGCGCAGGCAATCGGCGAGCGCGTCGAGGTTCCACCCGAAGTACCCACCCGGGCCGTTGACCGCTTCGCCGAGCGCGCAGTAGCAGCTCGTGACGTCGGTGACGTGCGCACCGTCGACCCGGTAAACCCGGCCCGGCGGCCGGTCGGGCCCCTCGGCGCGCCGGTGTGCCAGCGCGGCCCGCAGCCATTCGACGCGGTCGTGGCCGGCCCAGAGGTTCGCCACCGGTGGCCGCCCGGCCGACCACAGCTGCCAGATCGGTCGCGCGGCCGGCGACGGTGGGTCGTGCAAGGGCTCCCGCAACGCGAGGTCGGCCTGGTTGCCACCGTGCAGCGACCAGCCGGCGATGTCGAGCTGCACCACGCTCAGTTCGGTCTCGATCCCGAAGCGGTCGACGGTTTCGAAGAAGAAGAGCGCCGGCTGGATCTTCCGCCCGGTCCGCAGCCGTTCGGACAGCTCCGCCGGCAGGGTGCAGCGTCGCAGCCGGAGCGGCTCCCCGTCCGGCCCGGTGAACACGCCCTCGGCGTCCGCGCACGGGATACGCCGCTCCCCGTTGTCTTCGACCAGCACGTATCGCGGTACATCGGGAGCCTACGCTGGCCGGAAATCTCGATTGAGTGACCGTTCGTGGCCTGTTGTCACAGGCCCGAAGTCCGTAGCTTTTCGGGCATGACTGGTTCGGCGAAGGGGCCGTCGGTGCTGATCGTGGGCGCCGGGTTCGGCGGCATCGGGACGGCGATCGAGCTCAAGCGCGCGGGGTTCACCGAGTTCACGATCCTGGAGAGCGCCGCCGAACCCGGCGGCGTCTGGCGGGACAACACCTACCCCGGCGCCGCGTGCGACATCCCCTCGCCGCTGTACTCCTTCTCCTTCGAGCCCAACCCGCGGTGGCCGAAGCGGTTCTCGCACCAGCCCGACATCCTCGCCTACCTGCGGCGCGTCATCGCGAAGTACGGGCTCGAGCCGCACATCCGGTACCGGGCCGAGGTCACCGGAGCCGCGTTCGACGAAGCGCGGGGCACCTGGCGCGTCGAGACGCGGAGCGGGGAGACCTTCGAGGCGAACGTCTTCGTCCCGGCCGTCGGACAGCTGTCGCGCCCGACGCTGCCGGACATCCCCAACCGGGAGAGCTTCGCCGGCGACGCCTTCCACTCCGCGCGGTGGGACCACGACGTCGACCTGACCGGCAAGCGCGTCGCCGTCATCGGGACCGGCGCCAGCGCCGTGCAGTTCGTGCCCGAGCTGCGGAAACGCGCGCAGCACGTCACGGTCTTCCAGCGCACGCCGCCGTACGTCATGGCGAAGTCCGATCCGCGCTACCGGCGGTGGCAGCACTGGCTGTTCGAACACCTGCCGCCGACCCAGCTGCTCGGCCGGCTGCGGATCTTCCTGCTCGCCGAGTACGCCACCTACGCGATGACGCGCCACCCGGTGCTGGCGAAGATGTTCGAGCTGCGGACCGCGCAGCTACGGCGCCGCCACATCACGGACCCGGAGCTGCGGGCGAAGCTCAAGCCGGCGTACCCGCTGGGCTGCAAGCGGATCCTCTTCACCAACGACTACCTGCCCGCCCTCGCCCAGCCGGACGTCGACGTCGAGACGCGGCGGATCCGCGAAATCACCGAGAAAGGCGTGCGGGTCGAGGACGGGACGGAGATCGAGGCGGACGTCCTGGTCTACGGCACCGGCTTCGCCGCGACGGAGTTCCTCGGCCGGATGGCGGTGCGCGGCCTCGGCGGGCGGTCCCTGGACGACGAGTGGTCCGGCGGCGCGCGGGCGTACCTGGGCATGACCGTGCCCGGCTTCCCCAACCTGTTCTGCGTCTACGGCCCCAATACGAACCTCGGCGCCGGGTCCATCATCTACATGATCGAGCGCCAGGCGCGCTACATCCGCCAGGCGGTGGAGCGGCTCGCCCGGCCCGGTGTGTCCTATTTGGACGTGCGACCGGAGGTCGAGGAGCGGTACGACCGGGAGGTGCAGCAGCGGCTGGGCCGCAGCGTGTGGACCGCCTGCACGAGCTGGTACCGGCAGGCCGACGGCCGGGTGACGACCAACTGGCCCGGCCTGGTCACCGAGTACGACCGCCGGACCCGGCGCTTCGACGTCGCGGACTACCGGGTGGCGGGCTGATGGACTACGACGTCCTGGTGATCGGTTCGGGGTTCGGCGGCAGCGTCACGGCATTGCGGCTGACCGAGAAGGGCTACCGCGTCGGCGTGCTGGAAACCGGCCGCCGGTTCGCCGACGACGAGTTCGCGAAGACGTCGTGGCGGGTGCGGAAGTACCTGTGGGCGCCGGCACTGGGCTGCTTCGGCATCCAGCGGCTCACGCTGCTGAAGAACACGTTCGTGATGAGCGGCTCCGGCGTCGGCGGCGGTTCGCTGGTGTACGCGAACACGTTGTACGAGCCACCGGACGGCTTCTACGCCGACCCGCAGTGGGCGCACATCACGGACTGGAAGGCCGAGCTGGCGCCGTACTACGACCAGGCGAAGCGGATGCTCGGCGTGGTCGAGAACCCGGCGACGACGGCCGCGGACCGGGTGCTGCGTTCGGTGGCCGACGACATGGGCATCGGGCACACGTACCGCCGCACGCCGGTCGGCGTCTACTTCGGACAGTCCGGGGTGGACCCATTCTTCGGCGGCGCCGGACCCCGGCGTTCGTCCTGCACGCTGTGCGGCGAATGCATGACCGGGTGCCGGGTCGGGGCGAAGAACACGACCGTGAAGAACTACCTGTACCTGGCCGAGCGGGCGGGTGCCGTGGTGCACGCACTGACGACGGCGGTTTCGGTGCGGCCGATCTCCGGCGGCTACGCGGTGGACACCCGGCGCACCGGCGGTCTTTCCCACCGGACGTTCACGGCGTCGCAGGTGGTGTTCTCCGCGGCCGCCCTGGGAACCCAGCGCCTGCTGCACCGGATGCGGGACACCGGAACGCTGCCTCTCGTGTCCCCTCGGCTCGGTCTCCTGGCCCGCACGAACTCCGAAGCGGTACTGGCGGCGCGGTCACTGCGCGAGGACACGGACTACTCGCGAGGCGTCGCGATCACGTCGTCGATCCACCCCGACGCGGTGACGCACGTGGAGCCGGTGCGGTACGGGCGTGGCAGCAACCTGATGGGCCTGCTGGCGACGGTGCTGGTCGACGCCTCGCCCGGGCGGCGGCGCTGGGTGCTGGGGCTGCGCGAGCTGTGGCGGTCCCGCCGTGACCTGCTGCGGATCCACAACCCGCGGCACTGGTCGGAGCGGATGATCGGGCTGCTGGTGATGCAGACGCTGGACAACTCGGTGACGACGTACACGAAACGCGGGCTGTTCGGCCGGCGCATGACGACTCGGCAGGGTTCGGGAGCACCGTCGCCATCGTGGATTCCGGCGGGCCACGAGGTGACGCGCCGGGTGGCGGCGAAGATCGGCGGCCTGCCCCAGGGGGCCTGGACGGACCTGGCGAACATCCCGATCACGGGCCACTTCATCGGCGGCTGCACGATCGGTGATTCTCCCGAAACCGGCGTGGTCGACCCGTACCAGCGGCTGTACGGCTATCCGGGCCTGCACGTGGTGGACGGCTCGGCGATCTCGGCCAACCTGGGCGTGAACCCGTCGCTGACGATCACGGCCCAGGCGGAGCGGGCGATGGCGTTCTGGCCGAACCGCGGGGAAGCCGACCCGCGGCCGCCGCTGGGTGCGCCGTATCAGCGGGTGGCGGCGGTGGCCCCTCGACGTCCGGTGGTGCCGCCGGAGGCACCGGGAGCCCTGCGGCTGCCGCTGACACCCCGCTGAGGGCCCTCCCGGACCGCGCCGCCGGGAGGGCCTGCTCAGCGCGCGGTCACGGCAGGCCCGCGAGCCCGGCCGACACCGTGTTGGCGAACGCGTACCCCTGCGACGCGTCCCAGTTGATCGACCACGTCATCGCGCCCCTGATCGACGGGTACGTCGCCGACGGCTTGAACGAGCCGCAGGACGTTCCGCGGGCCAGGCAGTTCAGCGCCGAGACCGTGTTGGCCGGGGCCTGGTAGCCGCCGCCCGCGGCCTGTGGGGAGGCCGGGAGGCCGAGGCCGACCTGGTCCGCGCGCAGGCCGCCCTGCAGCTGGATGCAGGCCAGCGCCGTCAGGAAGTCGACCGTGCCCTGGGAGTAGACGTTGCCGTTGCAGCCGTTCATCGAACCGGAGTTGTAGTACTGCATGTTGACGATCGTCAGGATGTCCTTGATGTTCAGCGCCAGCTGAAAATAACCTGCGCCAGTGGACTGCATGTCGATCGTCTGCGGCGCCATCGTGATGACCCTGCCGCCGCCGTTGTAGATGCTCCGCAGCGCCTGGCCCATGTACATGGCGTTGATGCCGTTCTCGAGGTCGATGTCGACGCCGTCGAAGCCGTAGTTGGCGATCAGTGACTTGATGCTGTTCGCGAAGTTGTTCGCCGACGAAGAGTCGCTGACGCTGATCGTGCCGTTCTGGCCGCCGACCGAGATGATCACCTTCTGGCCGCGCGCCTGCACCGTCCTGATGTCGGCCTTGAACTGGGCGTCCGTGTAGCCGCCGAGCTGCGAGGACAGGCCGGAGTCGAGCGTGAAGCTCACCGCGCCCGGCGTGCCGGTGGCGTCCGCGAACGACACCGCGATGATGGTGTACTTCGTCGGCACGTCGGCGAGCTTCAGCGCCTTGGCGCCGTTGTAGAAGTTCTGCCAGTAGCCCGTCAGGACGTGCTTCGGCAGGTCACCCTGCGTGGGCGGCGTCGTGGTCGTCGTCGGCGGGGTGGTCGTCGTCGGAGGCGTGGTCGGGGTGGTGGGCGTGGTCGGCGTCGTCGTCGGCGGGGTGCCGGGCCCGTCGAGGCTGACGTCGTCGGCGAAGTACGCCGGCTGGCCGTACCAGCCGTGCAGGTACACCGTCAGCGACGTGCTCGAGCCGGTCGTGAAGCTCAGCGACAGCTGCTGGTAGCCGCTGGTGCCGGGCGTCCACGTGCTGGTCGTCGCCGAGCCGGAGACGCCCAGGTAGACGTAGCTGCCCTGGACCCAGGCGGACAGCTTGTACGCCGTGTTCGCCGAGACGGTGAGCGTCTGGGAGCACTGGGCGTTGTCCGACGACGACGGCGTCGCGTTCAGGGCACGGCTGCCGCCGTGCACCGGCGAACTCACCGCGGCCGCCGCGCCGGTGCACGCCCAGCCCGTGGTGCCGGCTTCGAAGCCGGGGTTGGCCAGGATGTTGGCCGCCGAGGCGCTGCCGGCGAGCACGAACGTCACGCCCAGACACAGCGCGACCACCGAAAGTAAGGAAAGCAGAGCGAAGCGGACCTTGGGGACCACGGGGACCTCCACGAACACGAGTGAGGCAGGTCACCACAAAGTGGACTAGACCAATCTCGTTGTCAAGGTGCTCGATGTCAGCCCCATCCGAAAGTCGGGGCGGCGGAAACGGCAGAATGAGACGATCGGAACCAGGCGAAGCAGGAGCGTGTTGCAGTGAGCGTGTCGGTCGAGCAGAAGATCGCCGAAGAACTGGGCGTGCGCGAAGGACAGGTCAAGGCCGCCGTCGAGCTGCTCGACGGCGGTTCGACCGTGCCGTTCATCGCCCGTTACCGCAAGGAAGTCACCGGCATGCTCGACGACGCGCAGCTGCGCACGCTCGAAGAGCGGCTGCGCTACCTGCGGGAACTCGACGAGCGCCGGCTCGCCGTGCTCGAATCCATCCGCAGCCAGGGCAAGCTCGACGAGGCCCTCGAGGCGTCGATCCTCGCCGCGGACACGAAGTCGCGGCTCGAGGACATCTACCTCCCGTACAAGCCGAAGCGCCGCACGAAGGCCATGATCGCGCGTGAAGCGGGGCTCGAGCCGCTGGCCGACGGCCTGCTGAACGACCCCTCGACGGACCCGCAGGCCGCGGCCGCGGTGTTCGTCGACGCGGACAAGGGCGTCGCGGACGCACAGGCCGCCCTCGACGGCGCCCGCGCGATTCTCGTCGAGCGCTTCGCCGAGGACGCCGACCTCATCGGTGACCTGCGGGAGAAGATGTGGGGTCAGGGCCACCTGGTCGCCAAGGTCCGGTCCGGGAAGGAGGAGGAAGGCGCGAAGTTCTCCGACTACTTCGACTTCTCCGAGCCCTACACCAAGCTCCCGTCGCACCGGATCCTGGCGATGCTGCGCGGCGAGAAGGAAGAGGTCCTCGACCTCACCATGTCGCCGGACGAGCCGAGTGACGAGCCGCAGGTGGGCCCGACCGACTACGAGCAGCGCATCGCCGCGAAGTTCGGCATCGCCCAGCAGGGCCGCCCGGGCGACAAGTGGCTCGGCGACACCGTGCGCTGGGCGTGGCGCACCAAGATCCTCCTCCACCTGGGCATCGACCTGCGGATGCGGCTGCGCCAGGCGGCCGAGGACGACGCCGTCCGCGTGTTCGCGGCCAACCTGCGCGACCTGCTGCTGGCCGCGCCGGCCGGCACCCGCGCCACCATGGGCCTCGACCCGGGCTTCCGGACCGGGGTCAAGGTGGCGGTCGTGGACGCGACCGGCAAGGTCGTCGACACCCACGTCATCTACCCGCACCAGCCGGCGAACAAGTGGGACCAGTCGATCGCGGAGCTCGCGGCGCTGTGCGCGCGGCACAAGGTCGACCTGATCTCCATCGGCAACGGCACGGCGTCACGCGAGACGGACAAGCTCGCGATCGAGCTGATCAAGAAGCACCCGGAGCTGAAGCTGACCAAGGCGATCGTGTCCGAGGCGGGCGCGTCGGTGTACTCGGCGTCGGCGTTCGCTTCGGCGGAACTGCCGAACATGGACGTCTCGCTGCGCGGCGCGGTCTCGATCGCCCGCCGGCTGCAGGACCCGCTGGCCGAGCTGGTGAAGATCGACCCGAAGTCGATCGGCGTCGGGCAGTACCAGCACGACCTGTCCGAGGTTTCGCTGTCGCGCTCGCTGGACGCGGTGGTCGAGGACTGCGTGAACGCGGTGGGCGTGGACGTCAACACCGCGTCGGCGCCGCTGCTGACCCGGGTTTCGGGCATCACGACGGGCCTGGCGGAGAACATCGTGGCCCACCGCGACACGAACGGGCCGTTCCGCTCCCGGACGGCGCTGAAGGAGGTCGCGCGGCTGGGCCCGAAGGCGTTCGAGCAGTGCGCGGGCTTCCTCCGCATCCCGGACGGCGACGACCCGCTCGACTCGTCGGCGGTGCACCCGGAGGCGTACCCGGTGGTCCGGCGGATCCTGTCGAAGACGGGCACGGACATCCGCGCGCTGATCGGCAACACGCGGACGCTGTCTTCCCTCCGCCCGGCGGAGTTCGTGGACGAGACGTTCGGTCTCCCGACGGTGACGGACATCCTGTCGGAGCTGGACAAGCCGGGCCGCGACCCCCGCCCGGCCTTCAAGACGGCGACGTTCGCCGAGGGCGTGGACAAGATCGGCGACCTCAAGCCGGGCATGCGGCTGGAGGGCGTCGTGACGAACGTGGCGGCGTTCGGCGCGTTCATCGACGTGGGCGTGCACCAGGACGGCCTGGCCCACGTTTCGGCGCTGTCGAAGAACTTCGTGAAGGACCCGCGTGAGGTCGTCAAGCCCGGGGACATCGTGAAGGTGAAGGTGCTGGACGTGGACGTGCCGCGCAAGCGGATCTCCCTGACGCTGCGCCTGGACGACGAGCCGGGAGCGGCCTCGGGCAACCGCGGCGGCGAGCGCCGCGACCGCGGCCAGGGCGGCGGCGGTCAAGGTGGCGGCGGTCAGCGCCGCGGCGGCACCGGCGGCGGCGATCGCCGTGGCGGTGGCCGCGGCACTGGCGGGGGCAGCAGCAGTGGCGGGAACGCCGGCGGCTCGATGGCCGACGCGCTCCGGCGGGCCGGGTTCGGCAAGTAGACCTCCAGTGAAGGCGGGCCACCCGGCGGGTCGGGTGGCCCGCCTTTGTTGCGCGACAGGGCCGAACGCCAGGCAATCCATCGTCCTGGCGGGCGCGGCCCGGAAGCAGTGACCGGACGCCGCGTCAGCGAAGGAGGAGCAGGCCGGCCGTGAAGAAGACCGCCGGCACCACCGCCGCGGCCGAGCTGATGATGCCCGGTCCGCCGCGCCAGCCGGTCGGTGACGCGGCCAGGACCAGGTGGCGGACCAGCGCCGCCTCCACGACCGCCGCCAGCAGGAACCCGAATCCGACGCTGAAGATCGCAGCCGCGCCGACGACGAACAGGCCCGACGTCGACGCCGCGGCCAGGGGCACCGCGACCTCCCAGCGCACCACCCCCGCGGCCGCCGCGAGCAGGGCCAGCAGCAGCACGAACGCCAGCAGGAAGCCGATGCGCGGGGGCATCGGGTGGGGGCCGCGGGCGAACAGCCAGAAGCCCGCGTCGAGCCCCGCCACGACGATCGCCAGCACGACGAAACCGGCACGGAACGTCAGCACCCGGTCACTCTAGCGGCGTGAACCGCACCTCCACACTTCCCAGCTCGCCGAAGTCCGCCACCACGTGGCCGCCCGCCCGGATCGGGCACGGCGGGGTCGCCGTTCCCGTCGTCACGATGTCGCCCGGGCGCAGCGCACGGCCGTGGCGGGGCAGCTCCATCGCCAGCCAGTGCAGCGCCAGGCGCGGGTCGCCCAGGACCAGGCTGCCGCTGCCCCGGGAGAACTCCTCGCCGTCGGCGTGGAGGACCACCGGGCGGCGGGGCAGGTCGAGGTCACGCCACCCCGGCACCGGGCCGCCCTCGACGAAGCGGCCCGAGCACGCCGCGTCGGCCAGCAGCTGCGGGCCGCCCGCGTGGCGGTGGTCGGTGTAGCGGCTGTCCGGCAGCTCGATCGCCAGGAACATCGTGTCCACCGCGTCGAGCACCGCCGCCAGCGACGGTGACAATCCCGGATCGGCTTTGAGCCGGAAAGCGAACTCGGGTTCGGCGACGCCCATGGTCATGGTGTCCGCCGGGACCGGGGCACCCTCGACGTGGTGGAACCGCTCGAACATCGCGCCCGGCAGCGGGCCGGGAACGTCGAGGTACTGCCGGGCGTACACCGTGGTCGCGGCGATCTTCCAGCCGGACACCGGCCCGGCCAGCTCGGCGAGCGCCGCCTGCGCCGCCATGCCTTCGGCGAGGTCGCCCGGGCGGGCGTCGTCCGGGAGGCCCTCCAGCCGCTTGCCGGTCAGCCACGCGTCCCAGATCAGCTCCGCCGCCCGCT
Organism: Amycolatopsis sp. NPDC024027; assembly: GCF_040638975.1. Taxonomy (NCBI): domain Bacteria; kingdom Bacillati; phylum Actinomycetota; class Actinomycetes; order Pseudonocardiales; family Pseudonocardiaceae; genus Amycolatopsis; species Amycolatopsis sp. NPDC024027. Next base: position 38,542 of record NZ_JBEZYY010000004.1, on the reverse strand, counting down.
CTCGCTTCACGCCCGCGATCTTGCCAACCGGAACACCGGGTGTCGATCGGCTTCCGCGGCGAAGGTCTCGGCCGGGTCGCCCGGCTTGGCGTCGAAGAACGGCGCCGTCACCGGGAGCTTGCGGACGTACGCGCGCAGCACCGGGCCGGCGGTCGCGGCGTCGGCTTCCTCGACCTCCCACGTCTCACGGGTGCGGCCGCGCCACAGCCGGGCGGTGGCGTCGGCGCGGAGGTTGTGCACCCAGCCGACCTGCCCGTACGGCGACACCAGCCAGCGGTCGCCACCGACTTCGACGACGTTGACCGGAGTGGTGCGGTCGGCGCCGGAGCGCCGCCCGCGCGTCGTCAACAGCCACCCGGTGCTCCCCGCGATCAGGATGCCGCGTTCCAGGCTCGCCGTCACCAGGACGTTCGCCGCTTTCCGCATGACACCCAGCCGGTACTTCCGCGCCATCACGGCTGCATAGCGTAGACCCCGGAAAGCTCCCGCACCCGCGCCCAGACGTTCTCGAACCGCGCGGCGTCGACCACCGGCTTGCGCAGCGCGGCGAGGGCGATCGCCTGCTGGGCCCCGGTCGAGCTCGCCTTGCCGTTGAGGTCCACCGCCGCGACGCTGAAGTCCTGCACCAGCACCGCGAAGATCTGGTCGGTGACCTCGTCGTCCAGGCCGGTGATGCGGGCCTGTTCCAGGACGAGCTGCCCGTACACGATCAGCGTGAACAGCTCGGCCAGCGCGAGCCCGAAGTCGAGGTCGGCCTGCTGCGCCTCGTCCGGCGCCGCCTCGGTGAGCAGCTTGACCAGGGAACCGGCCTGCTCGGTGAACAGCGCGACGTTCGGGATGTGCGCGGCCTCGGCGTAGGCGGTCTTCCAGTCGTGGAACCGGACCTTCGACAGGCCGCGCGCCGGGCCCTGGCGGAAGAGGAACTCGTCGTCCACGGCGTCGGTGCGGGTCGGCACCGGCGCGTACTCCTGCGGCGCGAACAGGTAGTTCGGCATGAACTTCGCGATCAGCGCCAGGTTCACGGCCACCGTGCCCTCGAGCTTGGGCAGGCCGTCGATGTCGTTCTTGGACATCGCCAGGTAGGTGTCGGCCTCGAAGCCCTTGGCCGCCACGACGTCGGCGACCAGGCCGATCACCTTCTGCGCCTCGGTGGTCACCTTCATCTTGGTGATCGGGTTGAAGAGCAGGTAGCGGCGGTCGTCGGGGTTCGCGCTGCGGAAGTAGTCGACCGCACGGTCGGAGAACAGCTTCATCGCGGTCAGCCGCGTGTAGGCCTCGACGAACTCGCGGCGGACGTGCGGGAAGTCCGTCACGGGCTTGCCGTAGAGCACGCGGTTGTGCGCGTGCGTGATGGCTTCGTACAGCGAGTGCGTCGCCATGCCGATGCCGCCGAAGCAGAGGTTGAACTTGCCGATGTTGACGGTGTTCAGCGCGGCGCTGAACGCCTCGGCGCCGACGTGCAGGATGTCCTCGGCGTGCACCGGGTAGTCCTCGAGCCGGAACTCGGCGACGTACATCTGCGACGGCACGACGTTCTTCACGACGTGGTAGTTCGGGTGCTCTGAGTCGGCGTAGAAGAAGACGTACTGGTCGGGGCCTTCGACACCGTCGATACGGCCGAACACCGACACGGTGCGCGCGCAGTTGCCGTTGCCGATGTAGTACTTCGAGCCGGTCGCGCGGTAGCCGTCGCCGTCCTTCGTCAGGACCATGTCCGAGGAGTAGATGTCGGCGCCGTGGTCCTTTTCGGACAGTCCGAAGGCGCCGACACCACCGGCGTCCAGCGCCTCGGCCGCGCGCCGGCGGGCGACGTCGTTGCCGCTCTGCCACACCGGGCCGAGGCCGAGGATGGTGACCTGCCACGGGTACCAGTAGTTGAGGCCGTAGAAGCCGAGGATTTCCGACAGCGCGGCGACGCGGCTGGTGTCCCAGCGCTTGTCCGGGTGGCCGCCGGCGTTCGCGGCCGGCGTCAGGAAGGTCGAGAACAGGCCTTCCTTACCCGCGAACTCGATGAAGTCCGCGTAGAAGGTGCGGTTGTGGTAGTCCTCGGTCAGCTTCGCCTTGCCGCGCTGTTCGAACCAGTCGATGGTGGCGCGCAGCAGGCGCCGCGTCTCGGCGTCGAAGTGCGCCGGGTCGTACTCGCGCGGGTTCAGCAGCATGGTGGTCCTCCTCGATTACCGACCGGTAACTTAGCAAGGTCGCGCGGGTGCGGGCAATCTCACTGGGGCTACGTCACCCTCGCCCGCTATACTGATCATGCGGGCCGCTCAGTTCTGCCTCGGCCCGCTGCTGTTGTCGACTACCACGCGCCGCGGCCGTTGACCGGTCTGCGCCGGGCAGGACAACCCTTCTCAGATTACGGAGACCAGGGCGCTCGTACGCCCGCACGCACCTATGAGCACTTTCGCTGAACTCGGCCTGCCCACCCCGCTCGTGGCCGCGCTGGCCACGCAGGGCGTCACCGAGCCCTTCCCCATCCAGGCGGCGACCCTGCCGCACACCCTCGCCGGGCGTGACGTGCTCGGCCGCGGCCGGACCGGCTCCGGCAAGACCTACGGCTTCGTCCTGCCCCTGCTGGCCCGCCTCGCCGCGGGCCCGACGCGGCGCAAGCCGGGCCGTCCGCGCGCGCTGATCCTGGCGCCGACGCGCGAGCTCGCGACGCAGATCGAGGCGTCGATCCTGCCGCTGGCGAAGCCGCTGGGCCTGAAGACGACCACCATCTTCGGCGGCGTCAGCGCGAACCCGCAGATCACGCGGCTGCGCGACGGTGTCGACATCGTCGTCGCCTGCCCCGGCCGGCTCGCCGACCACATGCGCTCCGGGCACGTGAAGCTCGACGCCATCGAGATCACCGTCCTCGACGAGGCCGACCACATGGCCGACCTGGGCTTCCTGCCCGAGGTCCGCCGGATCATGGACCAGACGCCCTCGCGCGGCCAGCGCATGCTGTTCTCCGCGACCCTCGACAACGGCGTCGACGTGCTGGTCAAGCGCTTCATGACCGACCCGATCACGCACAGCGTCGACTCGGCGCAGTCGCCGGTGTCAACGATGGAGCACCACGTCCTGCACCTCGAGGAGACCCACCGGCTGCCGGTGCTGGTCGACCTGACCGCGGCGCCGGGCCGCACGCTGGTGTTCACCCGGACGAAGAGCCGCGCGAAGGCACTGACCCGCAAGCTGGTGGCGTCGGGCGTCCCGGCCGTGGAACTGCACGGCAACCTGGGGCAGAACGCGCGGACGCGCAACCTCGAAGCGTTCTCGTCGGGCACGGCGAAGACGCTGGTCGCGACCGACATCGCGGCGCGGGGCATCCACGTCGACGACGTCCGGCTGGTCATCCACGCGGACCCGCCGGTGGAGCACAAGGCGTACCTGCACCGGTCCGGCCGCACGGCGCGCGCCGGGGCGTCGGGCACGGTGGTGACGCTGATGACCGACGCGCAGGTCCGCGACGTGCGCGACCTGACCCGCAAGGCGGGCATCAAGCCGACGACGACCCAGCTCGGCCCGGGTCACCCGCTGCTGGCGGAGCTGGCCCCGGGCGAGCGCACGTTCTCGCAGGCCCCGGCGGTGGACAACCGGCCGAAGAAGGTGTCCGCCACGGGCGCGGCACCGGGTGGTGGCCGCGGACGCCGGGGCGCCCCTGCCACGCCGAAGGAGAACCGCGGCGGACAGCGGTCCCGGACGAACGGCCAGCCGCGGCGGGACGAGCAGCAGCCGCGTTCGGCCGCCTCGGGCCGGGGCGGCTCGGGCGGCAACCGCAGGGCCGGCGGCGCGGCCAAGGCCGCGGGCACCGGCCGATCGGCAGCCCCGGCGACCGGTGGTCGCCGGAGTGGTGGCGCGGCGGCGTTTTCGTCCGGCACCCGGGCCGGCGGCCGCCGCCCTCGCTGAGCGATTTCAGGATGGAGGACGCGGCCGGCGACCGGCCGCGTCGTCCGTCCGGCCGCGCTGACCGGGTGAACGGCTAAGCGCGGCCCACGGAGACCGGATGGGTCAGGATCCGCCCCGTCCGGTCCTCGGTCTCCCCCACCCCGTCGAGACCGCGCCACTCCTGGACGACCACGTACAACGTGTCCTCGCTCAGCGCGCAGGCGAAGCACCCTCGGTCGAACGTCAGCTTGTCCAGGACCTCGCCGCCCTCGCGGACCCGGGTGCACGACCGGTGCGGCACGTCCGAGACCCAAACCGCGTCTGAGGCGTCGAGGGCGATGCCGTCCGGGACGCCGTCGCCGAGGTCCGCCCACACCCGCCGGTCAGTCAAGTCGCCGTCCGGGAGGACCGAGAACGCCGTCAGCCGGTTGGCGTACGACTCCGCCACGATCAGCGTCGAGCCGTCCGGGGTGAGCGCCATGCCGTTGCCGAACGCGATGTCCTCCGCCACCGCGCGGACCGCGCCTTCGGGGGAGACGAACAGGATCGCCCCCGGCCGGTAGGGCTCACCGGCCATCAGGTCGAAGCCGCCCCCGTTGACGTAGCAGCCTCCGGCACCGGTCACCACTATCTCGTTGAACCCGGTGCCGCCCAGGTCGGCGTGTGTGGTCAGGCCGGACTCCGAGAGGCGCAGCAGGAGTCCGTCCGACGAAGACACGATCACCGGCTGCCCGCCGAGGAAGTCGAAACACATCGGCATCGTCGGGAAGTCCGCGCGGAAGACGACCTCGCGTTCCCCCGCCGGAGAGACCGCCACGATCTCGTGGGCCAGCCAGTCGGCGAACCAGAGCCGCCCGTCGTGCCAGCGCGGGGACTCGCCGAACGCGACTCCGTCGAGCAACGTCGCCGTCATCGCCACACCCCCACCAGAACCGCCACCACCGCGATCTTCACCAGCCAGTCGCCCGCGTGCAGCGCCGCCAGGCCGGCCGGGACGCGCTCGTGGAGCACCGATCCCGCCAAGATCACCACCGGGAACCCCGCCCAGACCACCAGCGCCAAGCCGAGTGCGCCGGGCACGCCCTCGACGCCGGCCGCACCGGCCAGCAGCGCGAACGCCGCCACCAGCACCAGTGTCCGGACGAACTCCGCGCTCATCCGCCACGGTGACGGCCGCGCCGTGGCGCCCGCCGGGCTGAGGCGGGCCCAGACCCGTCCGAAGCCGATGTACCAGGCCGAACTCACCACGAACGCCGCCACCGACGCCACCACCACGGCGATCACCATTGTCCGCTCCTCCGCTCGTCACAACCGCTTGCGAAGGGGACGTCGAGACCACCGAACCGGCTTCGACATCCGAGCGGAAAACTCTCTAGAGCGACGAGGTGAGCCCGCGGGCCCGCAGCACCGCGCGCTCCAGCGGGCGGAACACCAGCAGCTCGATCCCCACGCCGACCAGCAGGATCAGGAAGATCGCCGCGATCACCGTCTCCATGCTGTTGAACGACGAGCCCTGGTTCAGGTACGCGCCGAGGCCGATGCCGAGCTGGGGGGACAGCGCGATCAGCTCCGCCGCCATCAGCGAGCGCCACGAGAACGCCCAGCCCTGCTTGAGCCCGGCGAGAAAGCCCGGGAGCGCGGCGGGCAGCAGGATGTACCGGGCCGACGACAGCCGGTTCGCGCCCATCACCTGACCCACTCGCGGGAGGATCGGCGGGATCTGGTCGATGCCGGACACCAGGCCGTTCGCGATCGACGGCACCGAGCCGAGCAGCACCACGAAGTAGATCGCCGCGTCGTTGATCCCGAACCACAGGATCGCCGCCGGGACCCACGCCACCGACGGGAGGCTCTGCAGCCCCGTCAGCAGCGGGCCGATCGCCGCGCGCACCACGCGGACCTTCGCCACCACCAGGCCGAGCGGCGTTCCGATGAGGACGCCGGCGAGGAAGCCGAGCGCCGCGCGGTGCACCGACGTCCAGACGAAGCCGAACACCTTGCCGTCGACGACGATGCTCCAGAACTCGCCCCACACCGCGGCCGGAGACGGCAGCTGCGACTCCGGCCAGAAGGCCGCTGCCCACAGGATCTGCCAGACGACGACCAGCACGACGAGCGCGCCCAGCGGCGGCAGGAAACCCCAGGCGAACCGCTTCCAGAAGCCCGGGCGGCGGTCGCCGACGGGGGCGTCGAGCGAATCCAGTCCCGCGCCGACCGCGTCCAGGTCGGCTTCGGCGGACCGGTCAAGCTGCGGCATGGGTGCTGATCACCTCGCGCAGGTGGCCCGTGATTTCCTCGGTCAGCTCCTCGGCGTCGGCCAGCGGCACGTCCGCCCACTCGCGCACGACCCGGCCGGGCCGCGACGACAGCAGCACCACGCGCTGGCCGAGCCGGACGGCCTCGCGCACGTCGTGCGTCACGAACAGCACGGACGTGCCGGTGCTGCGGTAGACGCGCAGCAGCTCGCCCTGCAGGACGTCGCGGGTGATGGCGTCGAGCGCGGCGAACGGCTCGTCCATCAGCAGGAGCGACTGCTCCGGGTCGCCGCCGACGCGCAGGGTCGCGGCCAGCGCGCGGGCCAGCGCGACGCGCTGCCGCATCCCGCCGGACAGCTCGTGCGGCCGCTTGCCGCCCGCGCCGTTCAGCCGCACCAGGTCCAGCAGCTCGGCGGCCTTTTCGCGGCGTTCGGCGCGGCCGAACCCGGCCAGCCGCAGTGGCAGCTCGACGTTGCGGGCCGCGGTCAGCCACGGCATCAGCGCGGCTTCCTGGAACATCACCGCCGGCCGGGAGGTGTTCAGCGTGATCTCGCCCGCCGACGGCGCGTCCAGCCCGGCGACCAGGTTCAGCAGCGTGCTCTTGCCGCAGCCGGACGCGCCGAGCAGGCAGACGAACTCGCCGGGCGCGACCGTCAGGTCCACGCCGTCGAGCGCGACGACCGCGCGGCCGGCGGTGCCGAACGTCTTGCGCACGCCGTCGAGACGCACCGCGGTCGCGCCGGTGAAACTGCCGCGGCCGGTCGGGAGGGTGGTGGTCATCGCTGGCTGCCTCTCCGGATCACTCTCTTTTTCGGGGGTTCCGGGTGGCGGAGCCCCCGGCCCGGGGCGAAGCCCCGGTTTCACTTGGTCAGTTCGGGAGCGTCGACGGCGGGCAGGTTCTTGGCCTTCAGCACCTCGTTCAGCGGACCGAAGTCCGCGAAGCCCTTCAGCGCCACCGCCGACTTCACCACGCCGGCCGTCACCGAGTCCTGCGCGAGCTGCGGGAATTCGGCGGCGACGGGGTCGGTGGTCAGCTCGATGCCGGAGAAGGCGCGGTCCAGGACCGCTGCGCTCAGGGTACTGCCGGCCAGCTCCTTGAGCGCGCCGTTGACCACCGTCTTCGCGTCCGCCGGGTTGCCTTTGGCCCAGTCGATGGCGGCGAGCTCACCCTTGAGCAGTGCGCGGACGGTGTCCGGGTGCTGCTGCAGGAACTCGCTGCGCACGATGACGACGGTGGTCGGGAAGCGGCCACCCGGCCACAGCGTCTTCTCGTCGACCAGGACCTTCGCGCCGGCGTCGAGGACCAGCCGGGACGCCCACGGCTCGGGCAGCCAGCCGCCGTCGACCTCGCCCTTCTTGAAGGCGTCGAGCGTCTTCGGGTTGTCGAGGTTGGTGATCTTGACCTGGTCGGTCAGCTGCTTGCCGGCGAGGAACTTCTTGAGCGCGACGTCCTGGGTGTTGGCCAGCTGCGGCGTGGCGATGTTCTTGCCCTTGAGCTGGTCCACGCTGGTGATGTCGGGCTTGACGACCAGCTGCGCGCCCCCCGAGACGGCGCCGGAGACCAGCTGGATGGCGCCCTTGGACTTCGTGAAGGCGTTGATCGCCGGGCCGGAGCCGATGAAGGCGACGTCGAGGGAGCCGCCGAGCAGGGCGTTGACCTCTTCGGGGCCGGCGTTGAAGGTCTGGGTGGTGAGCTTGGTGGAGCCGAGCTCGGTCTTGAAGAAGTCCTTTTTGACGCCGATCAGCGCGGGAGCGTGCGTGACGTTCGGGAAGAACCCGACCCGGACCTCGCCGGCGGTTCCCTGGTTCGCGGCCGGGGCGGCGCTGCTGTCGGCGCGCGAACAGCCGGCCAGCACGCCCACAACGGTCAGGGCGGCCAGCGCCGAGGCCAGGGTTCTCCGAGGGGTGCGCACGTCAGCATCGCCTTTCGTCGGTGTCGGGGCGAGGTTCGCACGGTCACCCACTCAGGCGCATAGCCATCCGCATCCCGGGAATCCTGGTGAGATTTCTTGACATCGGCGGCCGCGGCGCTTACAGCTCCGGAGAAAGTCGCCAAACCGGGCAACCGCTCGCGTCACCCGGACGTGGTACAGGGTGGACCACGGATTCGGGAGGAAGACATGACGAGCAGGGGCCAGGGAGCCGCCGGCGTCCGCGTGGCGCTGGTCGTGTTGTTCATCGGGCTGGGCCAGGCGTCGTTCGAGTGGCTCAGGTCACTGGGCATGGACGCGCTGACCAGCTTGGTGGTGTGGGCGATCCCGGTCGTCACGGCCGCGGCGGTGACGCTGGTGTTGTGGGTGGCGTCGGACCGGGCCTTCACGCTGCGCAACTGGCTGCCGGTGGCGATTTCGATCCCGGTGTACCTCGGCGGAGCGTTCGGCTTGGCGACGGCGACGGCGAGTTTGGTGGCGTCGATCGTCAGCGGCGTGGGGCTGGGGGTGGCGGTGGTGGTCGTTGCCGGTCTGATCCGGTCGCGGCGGCGGGTTGAGGCTGGTCAGTAGGGGTTTTGAGGTGGTTGTCCACAGGTTGATGGGGCTGTGGACAACCCGGAACAGTGCGGCGCGGTCGTCGTGGTCCGTCGCGGCCTCGACCCGGGCCTGCCACGACGCCTGCTGCCGCTGCACGACCGCGGCGTTTCCCGCGGTCTGCCGCAGGTACCCGAGCCCGGCGACACCGGGGAGTCGTCCACCGCGCGGGGCTGTTTCGATCCCGCCGGTCACTCCTTCGAACGGCGCAGCAGAAGCGACACGTCGCCGAACTCGTGCCACAAGTACCGCTCCGCCACCGCCGCCTCATACGCGCGCTGGACCACCTCCGCGCCCGCCACCGCCTCCAGCAGTGACAAGTGCGATGCCTCCGGCGCGTGCAGGCCCGTGACGATCCCGTCCACCACCCGCGCCGGGCGGTCCGGGCCCAGTACCAGCTCCGTCCAGCCCTCGGCCGCGCGGATTTCGCCTCCCGAAGAGGCCGATTCCAGCGCCCGGGCCGCCGTCGTGCCCACCGCTATCACCCGGCCTCCGCGCGCCCGGACCCACGAGGCCAACGCCGCCGTCGTCGGGGGGACGCGGTACCGCTCCGCCTGGGGTGGCTCCGCCGCCTCCGGGGACGACACTCCCGTGTGCAGCAGCAGCGGGGCGAACAACACCCCGTCCGTCACCAAGCGGGTCACCAGCTCCGGCGTGAACGGCCGCGCCGCCGAGGGCATCTCCGCGCTGCCCGGTTCGCGGGCGAACACCGTCTGGTAGTCCGACAGCGGCCACGCACGCGGGACGTACCCGTAGCGGATCGGCCGGCCCGCCGCCGCGAGCAGCGCCCGCACCTCCACCGACACCGCCGCCCGCCACAGCCGCGCTGCGCCCGGGACCATCGGGGCCAGCAACGTCAGCGACGCGTCGCCGGCCAGGGAAAGGCGCTCGCCCGGGCGGCCGTCGAGCAGCGGGCCGGCCGGTGCGCGCAGCTCGACGACCCACGAACCGTCGTCCAGCGGTGTGGCGAAGTGGACCGTGATCGGGCGGCCGTTGCGCCGTGCGTCGACCGCTGCCGGGAGGGTGCCCGAAGTGTTGACCACCAGCAGGTCGCCCGGGCGAAGGTGCTCGCCCAAGCCGGTGAACGCCGTGTGGTGGACGCCCGCCGGGGACGCGACCAGCAGGCGGACCTCGTCGCGGGACAGGCCGCGGGCTTCCGGCGGGGCCGATGCCGACAGCTCCGCGGGCAGGTCGAACCGGATGTTCATGCCGTCACCAGGAGGTCGGCCGCGCGGTAGCGGCCGCTCGGCGGACGCTCGTCGAGCACCCTCAGGAACGCCGGGACGGCCGTCTCCGGCAGCGGCCGGTCGGAGATGTCCTCGCCGGGGAACGCGCGCTGGTGCATCGCCGTGCGCAGGTCGCCCGGGTCGATGGCGTACACGGACAGGTCCGGGTGTTCCACCCCCAGGACAGCGGTCATCTGATCGAGCGCCGCCTTCGCGGAGCCGTAGCCGCCCCAGCCCTCGTAAGCCTCGACGGCGGCATCGGAACTGACGTCGATCACGACGCCGCGCGCCGCGGTCAAGGCGGGCAACAGGAGCTGGGTCAGCGCAAGAGGCGCGAAGACGTTGACGCGGTAGGCGTCCTCCAGGTCCGCCACCGGGTAGCGCGCCAGGGGCGGCAGCGGGCTGACGCCGAGCGCGCTGGCGTTGTTGACGAGCAGGTCGAGTTCGGGACAGGCGTCGGCGAGCGCGGCGCGGTGGGCCGGGTCGGTGACGTCGCCGGGGACGGCCGTGAAGCCGGCCTCACCGGCCGCCGAAGCGAGCGCGGCCGCGTCGCGGCCGTCGCCGATGACCGTCCACTTGCGACGGACCAGGGCGGCCGCGAGCGCGCGGCCCAGCCCGGCGGAAGCGCCGGTGACGAGTGCGGTGGGCATGGTTCCTCCTTCGAGGGCTACCACCCCATCCTGAAACCTCTACATTACTTGAGGTCAACCGGAGACCGGCCGCGCAGCAGGAAATACGCTGTCAGCGAAACGACGAGGCCGACGTAGTACGCGAGATCCGCGCCGTGCAGCGCCGCGGCGACCGGTCCGGTGTAGAGGGACGTGTTCATGAACGGCACCGCGGCGCCGAACCCCACCAGGAACGCCACCACCGCCGCCCAGGGACGCACGGAAACCGACGCCAGGACGTCCACGCGCCGGCCGCCGCGGGTGCGCGCGAGCCAGTCCGGGACGACCACGCCGAGGAAGGGCGGGATCCAATAGCTGACGAACAGCAGCACGTTTTCGAACTTCGCCGAGAGGTCGCCGCTGTGCATCCAGAGGATCAGCGCGAACGCGAGCACGGTGACGACGACCGCCGACACCGGGCGCCGCAGCCGGACGCCGACCGTCTGCAGCGCGAGCGAGCCGCTGTAGTCGTTCATCGCGTTCGACGACACCGCCGCCAGTGCGATCACGGCCAGCGCCAGCGCGCCCAGGAACCCGCCGCCGAGCAGGTGGGCGACGCCCGCCGCCGTCTGGTCGCCCAGCGAGGACCCCAGCGCGAGCCCGAGGCCTTCGCCGATCGCGTACGAGACGACGAGGCCGAGCAGCGTCGCCCAGAAGACCGCCCGTGACGAACTGGAGACGGGCAGGTAGCGGCTGAAGTCCGACGCGTAGGGCGCCCAGGAGATCGCCAGCGACAACGTGATCGTCGTGAACAGGACGACGCCGCCCACCAAATCGGCGCCGGACGCGGTGTCGGCGCCGGCGATCGGGTGTCCGGAAAGGACCTTCACGGCGAGCGCGGCGAACGCGAGCACCAGCAGCACGCTCATCACCGCCTGCACGCGGTGGATCAGCGCGTACCCGAACACGCCGAGCGCGCACTGCAGCACCAGCACGATCAGCACCGCCGCCCAGAACGGCAGCCCGGTCAGCTCGGCCAGCGCCTCGCCGCCGAACAGGCCGACCAGCGCGTCCCAGGCGATCGAGCCGAGCCACTGCACCAGGCCGGGCAGCACGACACCGCCGCCGAACGGCAGCCGGGCGAGCGGCAGCTGGCCGGTACCGGTGCGCGGGCCCCACGTCGACAGGTACGCCACCGGCAGCGACCCCAGCACGGTGCCGGCGAGCATCGCGGCCAAGCCGGTCCAGAACCCGAGGCCGAGCGACGCCGCGAGGGTGCCGGTGAACACCGCCGTCATCGTCAGGTTCGGCGCGAACCACACGCTGAACAGCCGCCACGGGCGCCCGAACCGGTTGTCCGCCGGCACCGGGGCGATGCCGTGGGTTTCGATCGCCAGATCCCGCCCGCCGGTGGGCATCCGCCCGCCGAAGACTTCGGCGTCCAGACCGTGTCCGCTCATGTTCCGCCTCTCGTCGCCGATCACCCTAAAGCGCAGCCGCGTGGTGTAACGCGACGGCCCGAACGGACGAATCACGGTTAGCCGTTGCCGGACTGCTCCCCACCACCGCCAAGACCCACCGGGAGGGTCGCGAAGTGCAGCACCCGCGGACGTCGGTGATGACCGGGCTGCTCGCCGCCGGGTGCGTGCTCGGCGTGGTCGCGCTGGCGCTCAAAGCCGGCGAAGGCTCCCACTCCGCGCTCGACACCGCGCTCAGCACCACGACCGGGTTCCTCTTCCTCCTCGCGGGCGCGGTCGCGCACGTGCGGCGCCCGGCCAACCCGATCGGGGTGCTCATCGCGCTCGCCGGGGTCGCCCTGTTCCTCGAGGACCTGCAGTTCACGCGCGACCCGGTGCTGTACACGATCGCCGTGCCGCTGCGCGCCGCGTCCAGCCCGGTCATCGCGCACCTGGTGCTCGCCTTCCCGCACGGCCGGCTCCGCTCGCGGTGGGAACGGCTGCTGGTGGCCGCGGCCTACCTGGTGGTGCTCGGTTCGGGCGTGCTCGGGTTGCTGGTCGACGACGACCCGCGCGACCTGCTGGCGCTCTGGCCGGGCAGCGGCGCCTTCGCCGACCGCGCCCTGGAGCTGGCCGCGACGGCGATCAGCGCGGGCGTGGTCGTCGTGCTGCTCTACCGGTGGCTGACCGGGCGGCTGCCGCAGCGGCGGCTGCTGTCACCGGTCGTGGTCATCGCGCTGGCCGGCGCGCTGACGTCGGGGGCGGGCACGGCGCTCGGCGACGCGCACCCGCTGTCCGGCCCGCTGCTGCAGGCGTACCGGATCCTGTTCTGCCTGTGGCCGCTGGCGTTCCTGGCCGGGGTGATGCGGGCCCGGGTCGGCAACGCCGAGATGATCCGGCTGCTGCTGGAGCGCGACGGCACCGGGCTGGCCGCGCTGGTGCAGGACGACGAGGTGTGGAAGGACAGCCGGTCGATCGACGCGCTCAACGCGGCCGCCGGGCTGGTGCTGGACAACCAGCGGCTCACCGCCGAGCTGGAGCAGCGACTGGCCGAGGTGCGCGCGTCGCGGGCCCGCCTGGTCGCGGCCGGGGACGAGGAGCGCCGCCGGGTCGAGCGCGACCTGCACGACGGCGCCCAGCAGCGGCTGGTCAGCGTCGTGCTGCTGCTGCGGATGGCCGGCCGCCGCTCCGGCGCGGAGCTGCCGCCGGAGATCCGCGCCCTGCTCACCGGCGCGGTGGACGAGCTGCAGACGGCGATCACCGAGCTGCGCGAGCTGGCCCGCGGCATCCGCCCGGCGATCCTCACCGAGGCGGGCCTGGTGGCGGCGGTCCGCTCGCTGGCCGACCGCAGCCCGATGGCGGTGGCCATGACGGTCGGCACGGTGCCGCGCCTGGACGCGGCGGTGGAGGCGACGGCGTACTTCGTGACGTCGGAGGCGCTGACGAACGCGCTGAAGCACGCCCGGACCGACCGCGCCGACGTGCGGATCGAGGTGGCGGGCGCGGAGCTGCGGGTCGAGGTGACGGACGCGGGTGTCGGCGGCGCGGATCCGGAGGGTGGTTCGGGACTGGCCGGGCTGCGGGACCGGGTGCAGGCACTGGGCGGGGAGCTCGAGGTCGCGAGCGGCTCTGGAGGCACCGCGGTGACCGCGGTCATCCCGCTGGCGGAGTGAGCAGCTGCGGCCGTGGCCACTGCGGTGCGCTCGGGCCGGTTGGATGGTTCGGCGGCGCGGGCATCCCGCCCGGCGGCGGCCGGTGGGCGGGCAGCGGCTGCCCAACGGCGGGTCGGTGGGGGCGGCGGCCAAGCAGCGGCGGCCGGCACGGAAGCGAGCGTCCGGGCCGGCGGATCTACCGCGGTGCCGGCGGCACGCCCGAGTGGCCCACGGCGAGAAACCAGCCATCCGAAAAGGGCCCCCTCGCCGAGACCGGCGAGGGGGCCCTCATCGAGCAGCAGCCGACTAGACGAGCAGCAGGAACAGCAGCCCGTTGGGCACACCGAGGCCGGTCACGTCGTCGTAGCCGGGGGTGGTGTGGATCGTCAGGCCCTGGTAGTCCAGCGTGCGGACCGAGCGGAGCAGGCCGTCCGTGGCGTCGACCGAGTTCGCGTAGTCGACGCGGGCCACCGCGGCGTCCACGTGCTTCACATCGGTGATCGCCGGCGTGCGGGACGTCAGCTTGTAGATCACCGGGTTGATGAAGCCGTGGTGGAAGTGGTCGAAGCTGTCGGCCACCGCCATGATGCCGGCGAACACCGGCGACGCGAGGCTCGTGCCGCCGATCCGGTACTGGTCGTAGTGCGCACCCTCCGGGAAGGTCTGCGTCTGGCCGACCAGGAAGCCGGTGTTCGGGTCGCCGACCGCGGAGATGTCCGGGACGACGCGGCCCTTCTTGTTGCCGGTCTGGTTCTTCTTCGCCAGCGCGTCCGGGACGACACCCTTCTGGTAGAAGGGCTGCTCGAACAGCCGGCTCGTGCCGCCACCGGAACCGCTGGTGTAGTTGGCCGGGCCGTAGACGCCGTTGGTCAGGACCGACTTGCTGGTCTCCCAGCCGGTCTCGAAGATCTTCTTGCCGTCCTTGCCGATGGCGATGGACGTGCCGCCGACCGCGGTGATCCACGGCGCCGAGGCGGAGAAGTCCGGCGACGGCGTGCCGAGGCGCGCGACCTCGTCACCGTTGTCGCCCGAGGAGAAGTACACGCCGATGCCCTCGAGGACCGCCTGCAGCGAGATCTGGTTGAACACCTTGACCTCGTCGGCCGGGATGTCCTCGCCGGTGTCGCCGTAGGAGTTCGACACGATGTCGGCCTTGTGGCCGGCGATCACGTAGTTCAGCGCCACGTCGAGGGCGTTGTCCTCGCAGGACTCCCCGCCGACGTACAGGATGTCGGCGCCCGGCGCGAGACCGTGGGCGGCCTCGACGTCGAGGGTCTCCTCGCCGTACCAACCGGCCGCGTCGCACTGGTCCGGCGGCTCGAGGACCGGGTTCGCCGGGAAGACGTGCTGCTTGAACTGGCTCTGCTTCAGCGGGTGCTGCGGGTCGTTCTTCTTCGCGTACGTGCTCGCGTCCGAATAGATCGTCGGCGAGGCGAAGGCGTCCACGATGGCGATCGTGGTGCCCTTGCCGTCGGCGCCGAGCTTGTCGATGCCGTAGGCCGAGCGCAGCTGCGCCGGGGTGTAGCCGCAGGGGGCGTACGGCAGCTGCTTGCCGTTGTAGGCGGGATCGGTGGTGTCGATCTTCTCGCCGTAGTAGGCGCTGCACGGCGGCGCGTTGCGGAAGCCGGGCCCGGGCGCGACGTCCGACGGCGTGCCGGAGCCGGTCGCGTGGTCCGGCTTGAACAGGTTGGTCGCCTGGTCGACGCCGACGACGCCGAGCACGTCACCGGCCAGGTTCGCCGGCACCGACAGGTTCTTGTCGGCGGCGCGCAGCGTCTGGCCCTTGACCCGGTACTTGCCGAGGTCGACGGCGAACGCCTTTTCCGTCTGGTCCGCGGTGCCGGTGGCTTCGACGTACGCGCGGTTCGACGGGACCTCGCCGATGCTGAAACCGTTGCCGGTCAGCCACGCCTTGACGGCGCTGACGGTCGCGTCACTGGCCGCGAAGCGGTCGCGCACCTGGTCGGGGCTGAGGTACTGGCGGTAGGTCTTGCTGTCCGGGTCGGACACGGCCTGGGCCAGCGCTTCGGCACCGGCGTTGTCGCGCTGGTTCAGGTAAACCCGGAAGCTCAGCTTCGCGGCGGGCGCCGTGTCGGCGACCTTCGCCTGCGCGTTCGCCCACAACGGGTGTGACTGCGGAATGTCCTGACGCCCCTGCGCGGACGCCGTCGCCGGCAGGGCGCCGGTCAGGCCACCCACCACCGCGAGCGAAAGGAGCAGGGTGGAGCTTCTTCGCACAGAAATCTCCCTCTTGGAAAGCGGCCCCCAGAAAACGGGCCTTGGAACACCGGCTGAGACTAGATCGGTGTTCCGCTCGTGGGGAAGTGCTTGCGGAACCGTTATCTGGCCGGGAATTCGCCAGCCGTGAACCGTGGTACTGAAATCCGATTTGTCGCGGAGAAAACGCGAGGAATGAGGTCTGCTGCACGATTGGTCCGGTTTGCGACGGTATGGTGGACCACGCGGCAGGGGCTTGCGCCACCTACTAAAGTCGGTCGCTCCGTCCACTCCGGACAGTCTGTGACATCCGGGGCTTCGCCCCGGGTCGGGGGCTCCGCCACCCGAACCCCCGAAAGACAGGGGGCGGTGACGGCAGTTCGGCCGTCACGCGCGGACGGTCAGGCGCCGGTCCACCTCGGTGGGCGCGAACACCGCGTCGACGACCATCGCCACCGCTCCGGCCACCGCCATTCCCTCGCCGCGGCCGCCGATTTCCACCCGCAGGTTCTGCGTCGCCCGCGGCAGCGCCCGGCGGTACAGCACCTCCCGGACCCCCGCCACGAAGTGCGGCTCGGCGAGGTCACCGGCGATCACCACGACGCCGGGGTTGACCACGCACACCAGCGTCGCCAGCACCTCCCCCACCTGGCGGCCGGCCACTTCGGCGAGCCGCACCGCGGCCGGGTCGCCCGCCGTGATCCGGTCGCGGACGCCCGAGCCCGACTCCGTCGGCAGCCCCAGCTCGGTCAGCCTCGCCGCCAGCGCACCGCCGCCGGCGACGGCCGCGAGGCAGCCGAGCGAGCCGCACGGGCAGCGGGCCTCCGGGTGGTCCGGAAGCCGGATGTGGCCGATGTCGCCCGCGCCGCCGTCGATCCCGCGGTACACCTCCCCGCCGAGGACCAGGCCGGCACCGATCCCGGTCGACACCTTCACCACGACCAGCGCCGCCGACTCCGGGTGGCGGGCGCGGTGCTCGCCCAGCGCCATCAGGTTCGCGTCGTTGTCGACCAGCACCGGGGCGCCGAAGCGCGCGCCGAGGTGGGCGTCGATGGGGTAGCCGTCCCAGCCCGGCATGATCGGCGGCTGCCGCACCCGGGCGCGGCCGGGCTCGACCGGGCCCGGCACCGATACGCCCACCCCGCACACCGGCCGGCCCGCCGAAGCCCGCAGCGCCTCGAACCACCCCGCGATCCGGTCGAGCACGGGCTCGGGACCGTCCGCGACGCGGACCGCGCCCGCGCGGCGCGCCAGCACCCGTCCCGCCAGGTCGGTGACGGCGGCCTCGGCGTGCGTCGTGTCGATGCTCGCGGCGAGGACGACGGCGTGCCGGTCGTCGAACCGCAGCTGCCGCGCCGGGCGGCCGCCGGTGGAGTCCTCCTGGCCACCCTCGGCGAGCAGGCCCGCGGTCTGGAGCTGCTCCAGGCGCGCTGTCAGCGTCGAGCGCGACAGCCCGCTGCGCTCCAGGAGGGCCTTCCGCGTGCTCGCCTGCCCCGTCCGGACCAGCTGCAGCAGCTCTCCCGCGCTGGTCGGGGTGGTCATCTGCGGCCTCCTGCCTACTTTTGTCCATTGACAAGACACAAGTCGGAGATAGATTGGACATATGAACGTAACACGGGAGCGGGCCTCGGCTGTCCTGGCGGGCAACTGGCTCGGCGCGTCCACCGTGCCCTCGCGATCGCTCTACCCGCACCAGTGGAGCTGGGACTCCGCGTTCATCGCGCTCGGCCTGCGCCACCGGTCCACCGCGCACGCCCGGCGCGAACTGCGCACGCTGTTCGAAGCGCAGTGGCCCGACGGCCGCGTCCCGCACATCGTGTTCGACCCGGAGACGCCGCCCGAGGCGTACTTCCCCGGGCCGTCCTTCTGGCAGGCCGGCCGGACGTCGGGCCTGGTCCAGCCGCCGGTACACGCCCGCGCCGCGCTGGCGGTGCACGAAGCCGACCCGGATCGGGAGTTCCTCGCCGGGCTGTACCCGAAGCTGGTGGCCTGGCACGACTACCTGCGCACCCGCCGCGACGCGGGCGGCCGCGGGCTGGTGGCGATCGTGCACCCCTGGGAATCCGGCATGGACAACAGCCCGGCCTGGGACGAGCCGCTCACGCGCGTCCCGCTCGCCACCGGGTTCGTCCGCCGCGACCTCCAGCACGGCGACGCCGGCGACCGGCCGAGCGACGACGACTACGGCCGGTACGTCCGGCTCGCCGCCGCCTACCGGGACAGCGGTTACCGGGACATCGGCGACTTCACCGTGGAAGACCCCGGCTTCAACGCCCTGCTGGCCGACGCCGAGCTGGCACTCGCCGAGATCGCGGAGGAACTCGGCCTGCTGTCCTCGAGCCACCGAGAGGCCGCGGCCCGCGTCGAGAAGGCGATGCAGGAGACGTTGTGGGACAGCGCCGCCGGCTTCTTCTTCGCCCGCGACGTCCACACCGGCGCACTGATCCGCGAGCACACGTGCGCGGGCCTGCTGCCGCTGGTGCTGCCGGACCTGGCGGTCGCCCCCGCCCTGCTGGCGACCGCGACCGGCCCTCGCTTCCGGCTCGGCCGGGTGCACGGCGTGCCCAGCTACGACCTGACCGCACCGGGCTTCGACCCCGGCCGCTACTGGCGCGGGCCCTCGTGGTTCAACATCGGCTGGCTGGTCCGGAAAGGCCTGCTCCGCCACGGCGAGCACGCCCTCGCCGCGCGCCTGCGCGACGACCTCGTCGAGACGGCCGCGCAGACCGGCTTCGCCGAGTACGTCGACCCGCTGACCGGCGCCGGTCACGGCACCCGGTCGTTCAGCTGGACCGCCGCCCTGACCGTGGACTTGCTGTCCGAGGGGAAATGACGGGCCGCCCGGCCGCGTCGGGGACGGCCGGGCGGCCCGCTCAGCCCGCCGCGGTCGCGTAGTCCGAGCCCACCCAGGTTTCGTCGATCCGCAGCCGCTTGTAGCGCGAGCTGTCGCTCGACGCCGCGTACGTGCTCGTCACCTGGAGCCGCACGTACCGGGCCGTCACCGCGGAGACGTCGACGAACTGGACGCCGCGGTGGCTCGGCAGCGTCCCGGACTTCACCGCGCTGCCCCAGTCCTTGCCGTCACTCGACACGAACACCTTGTACGCCTTGATCCGCGCCGACTGCTCGCTGTCCGACCGGGCGTAGCTGACGGAGTCCTCCCGCTGGTTGAGCCCGAGGTACTGCACCTTCTTCGCCGCCCCGAGGTCGTAGTCGAGGTTGACCGGCAGCGTCTTGTTGTTGTCGAAGTAGGTCAGGTAGCTGCCGTCGCTCGCCGCCGGTCCACTGTGGCCGCTCGCCGACGCGCTCGCCTTGAGCGTCACGGTCTTCGGGTCGTAGGTCCCGGTGCGGCCCGCCGTCTCGACCTTGAACACCGTGTCGTAGCCGTCCCAGCCGGACAGGCCGCTCAGGGTGAGACTGCCGCCGCCCTGGCTGAAGGAGATCGCCGCGCCGGTACGGAGGTTCGTGACGCGGCGGACGCGGTAGCCGTTGTCGCGGACCTTCAGCGTCGACGTCGACGGCTTGGTCAGGACGTGCACGTACTGGTTGTCGCCCTTGATGGTGATGACGCCGTGGGCGCCGTCGTTCCAGAAGCCCGGCTGCATGCCGCCGTACATGTACCCGGCGCCTTCGGTGCCGCCGAGGGACTCCCAGATCGCGTCCAGGTAGGTCTTCGCGAAGTTGTTGAACGCCTCCTGGTTCGAGGGGAACTTCCCGTTCACCATCGCCGTCTCGGCCATCAGGGACTTGATCGACGAGCCCGAGTTCGTGATGAGCCGGCCGAGGTTGAGCATCTTGTTCACCGGCGGGTTCGACCCGCCGTACCACCAGGAACCGGTGTCGGGGAGCTTGAAGCACGCCTCGGTGAGCCGCGGCATCGCCGTGTACGTCGCCTGCGGGTAGTCGTACGACGGCGACATGCCGGTCTTCTGCTCGTTGCTGATCGTGTCCATGATCGGCGTGTCTTCGTTGTTGTTGCTGAGCAGGTAGTCCGGGCGCTGCTGGTAGATCTGCTGGTACAGGTCGTGCGACTCCCAGTAGGCGTTGTCGTTGTCGATCCAGAAGCCTGCGAGGTCCGGGTAGTTCTTCATGACCTCGAAGAAGTTGTCGTAGCTGAACTGGCCGAAGCCGTCCTGGCTGTCGAGGTTCACCGTCTTGCCCTTGTACTTCGAGTAGCCGGCGGAGTCGAGCCACTCGTGGCCGCCTTCGTCGTGCCACTGGGCGTCGTTGGTCATGTAGAGGATGACCTTGAGGCCCCGGGTCTTCGCCGCGGCGACCAGCTCGCCGAGGAAGTCCCGCTTGGTGGAACAGCTGCCGGGGATCTTCGACGGCCAGGCCCGCGAGTAGCCGAGCCGGCTGTGGAACGAGGCGAGCACGAGGTAGGACGCGTGCAGCTTCTCGGCTTCGGTGACCCAGTAGGCGGGATCCCACCCGCCGTCGGTGATCGCCTTTTCCCAGGCGCTGCAACTGGTGTAGCCGGGTGACGTGCGCATGCCCCAGTGCAGGAACAGCCCGGCCTGGCTGTCGCGCAGCCACTGCTGCGAGGGCTTCTGCAGGTCCGCCGAAGCGGGCGCGGCGACGAGCCCGGACACCGCCAGCATCGACGCGCACGCGACGAGCGCCCGGCGGAGGAACCTGTGTGCCATGAGCGACCTCCAGTGGTCTGGTCCACTCGGTGGTGTACTCCTGGCGACGTGGGGCGGTCAAGGCTGAGATCCGACCTTTTCCCGAAGTCTCGCTGGCCGGTACATTCCCACTTCGGCCGTTCGGGTTAAATATCTGATATATGACGCAAGAGATCCGATCTCTCTTGACTCGACGTCCCGGAGGCGAGTAGATGTTTCCCCCGGAAGCGCTTTCGCTTCCAAGACCATCGCTCCGGCGACACGGGCAGCACGCCGCGCCCCCCAGAGCTGGTCGGGATGCCGACGGACGGCGGATCGGCATCCCGGCCACCCTTCCACCGCGTCGCGGGGCTCAGCGTACGAAAGGGACGACGATGTCCGAACATCCCCTTCGCCCGACCCGGCGCGCGGTCCTGGCCGGCACGCTCGGCGCCCTGGGCGCGCTCGCCGCGACGGGCCCCCTCGCGCGGGCCGCGGACCAGCTTCCCCCGATCGGCGGCGCAGCCCCGCCGGACTGGTCGCGCGCGGTGATCGATTCGACGATGAAGCGCTACACGCCGGACAAGATCGGCGGCTGGGGCTACACGCTGGGCCTGTACCTCTACGGCCAGTACCTCTTCTACAAGCGCACCGGCGAGAAGAAGTACCTCGACTACATCATCGCGTGGTACGACCGGTTCATCACCGACAGCGGCATCTCGAACAGCTTCAACAACCTCGACTCGATGCGCTCGTGCCAGATGCTGCCGCTGCTGTACGCGGAAACGGGCCGCAAGAAGTACAAGACGGCGGCCGACCAGCTGCGCAAGCGGTTCCCGTCCTACCCCCGGACGTCCGACGGCGGCATGTTCCACGCCACCGGCAAGGTCGGCCAGCTGTGGGGCGACGGCGTCTACATGGCCCAGCCGTTCCTCGCGCTGTACGGCGCGGCCTTCGGCGACGGCGACTACTGCTTCGAAGAGGCGGCGAAGAACATCGTCGTGTACTTCAGCCACCTGCGCGAACCGGCGAAGGGCCTGCTGTACCACGCCTACGACGAGGACGGCTCCGAGTCGTGGGCGTCCGGGTCCGGGCACCACTCGAAGTACCACTGGGCGCGTGCGATCGGCTGGTTCGGCATGGCCACCATCGACATCCTCGAGGTGCTGCCGGCGAACCACCCGCGGCGGGCCGCGCTGGTCGACGTCGTCAAGTTCCTGGCGGCCGGTTACCAGCGCTACCAGGACGCCTCGACCGGCCGCTGGTACCAGGTGGTCGACCGCGGCGGCGACGCGAAGAACTGGCTGGAGACGTCGGCGTCGTCGATGTACACGTTCACGATGGCCCGCGGCGTCCAGCGCGGCTACCTGCCGGCGTCCTACCAGGCGGTGGCGGATCGCGGGTACGCCGGGGTGCTGAAGAAGGTGTCACTCGGGTCGGACGGCCTGACGAACATCACCGACATCTGCGAAGGCACCAACGTCGGCGACCTGTCCTACTACTACGCCCGCGCGCGCAAGACCAACGACTTCCACGGCCTCGGCGCGTTCCTCATCATGAACGAGCAGTACTCGCACTGACCTCGAGGCGCGCCGCAGAAGGGGCCCCGGCTCACCGGCCGGGGCCCCTTCGTCACGTGCGGAAAGAGGCATCACTCGTGATCAGGAGGGCATCACTCGTGATTGAGCGGGCATCAGCGTGATGCCTCCCCAATCACGAGTGATGCCCCTCCAATCACGAGTGATGCCTCCCCAATCACACGTGATGCCCCTTCGATCACGGTGAGGCCCCTTCCCGCGTGAGCGGGAAGGGGCCTCACCGTGTCAGCAGTTCGAGGTCGAGCTTGTGGTGTTGATGCGGAGGGTGGCGCCCGATGTCGTCGCCGAGTCCTTGACGCAGTAGCCCGTCACCGACTGGAAGCCGATGTCGAACGGGCTCTTCGAGCCCTTCTCCGCGGTGAAGTGGTCGAACGTGATGTCCGAGCTGTTGTTGACGATGCTCGCCGGGCGGCCGTCGTCCTTGGCGAACTCCACCGAGCTGTTCACGAACCGGATGCCGGCGGCGTAGTGCAGGTACCAGCCGTACGACGGGCGGGTGCCGATGCTCTTCGGGTTGTAGTCCGTCGCGTTGTTGCTCGGCACGCCCGTGCCCATGGTGCCGTTGCCGCCGGGCACCGACAGCTTCACGCCGGTGAACGTGACGTCGGAGACGTGGTGGCCGCTGTCCGCGCCCCAGATCGTCGGGCTGAAGTTCGTGCCCGTGTGCGTGCCGGTGACGTTGTCGAACGTGATGCCGCTGATCGACCCGACGCCGGGGTTGTTGCCGCAGCGCTTGCGCGTGCCGATCTTCATCATGATCGGCGAATACGTGCCCGACATCGTGATGTTGCGGTAGTGCACATCGGAAATCTTGGCGCCGTCCATGGAGACGATGCCGATGCCGGATTTGTGCGCGCTGGTGATCGTGATGTCCGAGAACTGGTAGCCGGTGAAGTCACCGCACGTCTCGGACCCGAACATCAGCGCGTTGCAGCACTGCGCCGAAAGTTTCGCGTTGTTCACCGTGACGTTCCCGTTCGGCAGTTTCGCGCCGAGCGCGTAGTCGCTCTTGAACACCAGCGCGTCGTCGTTCGCCGCGATGTTCGCGTTCGTGATCGTGACGTTGGTCGTGCTGATGATGTTCCAGCCGTCGCGGTCGCTCGCCGTGTCGATGGTCAGGTGGTCGGAAACGACGTTCGTGCAGCCGTTGATCAGCGCCGCGAAGTGCCCGCCGCGGCGCAGCTTGACGCCGGACAGCGTCAGCCCGTCACACCGGGTGAGGGACAGGATCTTGTCGGCCTCGCCGGACTTCGGGTTGCCGGTGATGAGGTTGCCGCCGCCGTCGATCGTGCCCGCGCCGGTGAAGCCGATGTTCGTCAGCTTGTCGCCGTAGAACATCGCGTTGTGGAAGTGGCTGTGCCCGTAGTCCTGGTACTCGTCCCACTGGTTCGATTCGGGCTTGTCATAGGTGTCCGCGCCGGACCCGGTGATCGTCGCGCCCGCGTCGAGCTGGATCGTCACGTTGCTCTTGAGGTGGACGGTGTTCGCCGACTTGTAGGTGCCGGAGGTG
Organism: Amycolatopsis sp. NPDC024027; assembly: GCF_040638975.1. NCBI lineage: Bacteria > Bacillati > Actinomycetota > Actinomycetes > Pseudonocardiales > Pseudonocardiaceae > Amycolatopsis > Amycolatopsis sp. NPDC024027. The sequence goes on along the minus strand of NZ_JBEZYY010000004.1, from coordinate 15,017 downwards.
AACCGGACGGTGCCGCCGCCCGCCGCGCCGGCCGCGGTGATCGCCTTGTCGATGGCGGCGGAATCGTTGGCCGACCCGTTTCCCTTGGCGCCGTAGTCCTTCACGTCGTAAACGCCGCCGGGCGCGGCGGCGGACACGCCGGCGCCGGCCACCGCCAGCCCGGCCACCGCGAAGGTGATCAGCAGGAGTTTTTTCACCGTGGAACCGCCTTGTCATGGAATCGAAGAATTCGGCATGACGGCGGAACACCCAGACTACGAGTGGCGCGAACGGAATGTCAAGATCGCGGGTCCGGAGACCCGCGCCACCCCCAGTCGGGCGCGGGTCCCCGTGGTCGGCGGGGCCGATGTCCATTCAGGATTCTCGGAGTCTACCTTCACCGGGCCCGGTAGCCCCGTGCTTTTTTCATGGTCCACAACGTGAATCCGCCATGATCGGCTGTCACGCAGCGTGGCTTCAGGCCTTCTGCAGACCGGCCTTCCCCGCTTGCACCACGTAGCTGACGTCGTTCTTGATCACCACCGACGCCGGGTCGTAGACGCTCGTGTCCGAGGTGGTCATGAAGTCCGCCCGCATCTGCGACGGCGTGGTCGTGACGCGGACGTAGCCGCGCTCGCCCTTGCAGTACTTGACGTGCGGGTTGTTCGCGTACCAGGCGGCGCTGGGCGCCCCGGCGGTGTCGCTGTTGCTCGTCACCGACGTCGTGACCAGCTCCGAGCCGATGACGGGGGCACTGTGGTCGAAGTAGTCGAGCCGCAGGTCGGCGGCCCAGTGCCGGTGGACGTCGCCGGTGAGCACGACCGGGTTGGCGACCTTGCGGTCGACCCAGCCCTGCTGGATCCGGTTGCGGGAGGCCTCGTAGCCCTGCCAGGAGTCGTTGCTCTCGCAGGTGGCCTTGTCGCCGTCGGCGTCCCGCGTGGCGAAGAAGACCTGCTGGCCGAGGAAGTCCCAGGTGGCGGGGTGCGACTCGAACTGCTTGAGCAGCCACGCCTCCTCGGTGGCGCCGAGGATGCTGCGCGAGGTGCTGCGCATGTCGGCGCAGGCCGGACCGGCGTCGCCGGCGGGGTCGGGCACCTGCGCGCTGCGGTACTGGCGCGTGTCGAGCATGTGGAACCGGGCCAGGTTGCCCCACATCAGCTGCCGGTACAGCTGGATCGACGCGCCGTTGGGCTTGGCCGTCGACCGGATCGGGGTGTTCTCGTAGAAGGCCTGGAACCCGGCGGCCTTGCGCGCGGCCGGGGCGGGCGAGGTGGTGCCGTTCCAGTTGTTCATGACCTCGTGGTCGTCGAACACGACGATCCAGGGCGCGATCGCGTGCGCGGCCTGCAGGTCGGCGTCGGTCTTGTGCTGGGCGTGGCGGGCGCGGTACTGCGCGAGCGTGGTGACGTCCTCGGTGAAGGCCAGGCTGCGCGGGTTGCGCTCCTGCGCGGTCCGCCCCGACTTCTTCTCGTAGATGTAGTCGCCGAGGAACAGCACCAGGTCCGGGTCGTCGGCCACGATGCCCTTGTACGCGTGGTAGTAGCCCTCCTCCCAGTGCTGGCAGGAGCTGAAGCAGTACTTGAGCTGGTTGACCGCGGCGCCGGCGGCGGGTGCGGTGCGCGTCCGCCCGACCGGCGAAAGGTAGCCGGAGCTCTTGAACCGGTAGAAGTACTCGCGCGCCGGCTGCAGCCCGGCCGGTTCGATGTGGACGCTGTGCCCGGACGCGCTGACGGCGTTCACCGAGCCGCGCTGCACGATCGAACTGAACGCTTCGTCGTTCGCGATCTCCCAGTCGACCGCGTAGGTGGCGTCCGGCATGCCGCCGAAGCCGTCCGGGTTGAGCGGGGCGGGCGCGAGCCGCGTCCACAGCACGACACTGTCGGGCAGCGGATCGCCGGAGGCGACCCCGAGCTGGAAGGGATCGTGGACGGCGGGGGCGGCGGCCGTGGTGCGGGCGTTCGCCCACGACGGGAGCGCCGCCGAAGCCGCGGTGGCGGTGACCGCGGCGAGCCCGCCGAGGAGCACCTTGCGCCGGTTGACCTGACCCATGGGAAAGCCCTTTCTCGTGGTGGACGCGCGGTCAGGCCGCGAAGTCGGTGAGGCCGTCGCTGCAGGACTTCAGGTCGGGCTTGGCGGTCGTGTAGTTCGCGACGCACACCTTGTAGAAGACCCAGCTGCCGTGCGGGACGGTGACGGCCTTGTCGACCTTCGTGCCCTCGCCGCCGGAGTTCCAGACGTAGAACGGCCCGGCACCGCCCTTGAGCCAGTAGGCGACCACGGCGGAGTAGCCGTCGGAATCGGTGTCGTAGACCAGGAAGTGCGAGTCGGACGCGCGGTACTGCGCCTCGCCCGCGCAGGCGTCGGCGCACTGGCCGCTGCCCGAGCCGACGCCGCAGTCGGGCGCCACCCGCGTGTCGGAGTTCGTGAAGACGTAGGTGTCCGAGATGTACCCGCCGAGCGCGGGCACGTAGTCCCACAACGTGCCCGTGCCGTAGGTACCGGTCACCGAGGAACCGTTGATCTGGCAGTCGATGGTGACGACGGCACCGTTCGCGACGGTCTTGACGGCCGTGGCACCCGCGGTGGGTGCCCGGCGGACGTTGAGCGGATCGCCCGCGGTCTTCACGGTCCCGCTCGCCGCGGCGGACGCTTCGGCCGCGCCGCCGGCGAGGAGCGCGCCGACCGCGGCCATGACCAGGCCGGAACCGGCGATACGCCGGAGTTTCGAACGCTTCATGGCGGCAGCGTGTCGCCGCGCCGTACACGATCCGTACAAAGGCGCACGTGTGCGCACAGACACTCCGAATGGATCTAGCCGCTGCGCCGGACGGGTCCTAGAGTCCCGGCCATGGGGGAACTCATCGGGCAGGTTGAGACCACCTCGCTTACCATCCGCGTCCTCGGGCCGCTGGAGGTCACCGCCGCCGGGCGGGTGATCGCCCTCGGCGGCCCGAAGCCCCGGCTGCTGCTGGCCGCGCTGGCCCTGCAGCCGAACGTCGTCGTCTCGACCGACGTGCTGGTGGAAGTGCTGTGGCCACAGGCGGCACCGCGGTCGGCCGCGGCGAACATCCGCACGTACGTGCACTCACTCCGAAGACGGTTCGCCGAGATCGACCCCGCCCTCGGCGAGCGGATCAGCAGCCGGGCCTCCGGCTACCTGCTGACCGCCGCACCGGACGAACTGGACCACCTCGCGTTCGCCGCCCTGGCCGGCGAAGCGCAGGAAGCGCTCGACGGCGGCGAAGCCGAAAGCGCGCTCAAACTCCTCGACAAGGCCGACGCGCTGTGGCGCGGCGAAGTCCTCGAAGGCCTGCCGCACGACCACAGCTGGGGCGCGACCGTCGCCCGGCTCGCCGAGCTGCGGCTGTCGGTGCAGGAACAGCGGCTCCGGGCGCGGATCGGCCTCGGCCGCTCCGGCGAGGCCATCGCCGAGCTGCGCGGGCTGGTCACCGAGCACCCGCTGCGCGAGGAGCTCTGGGCACAGCTGATCGTCGCCCTGCGCGCCGCGGGCCGGACCGGGGACGCGATCGAGGCGTACGAGTCGGCCGAGCGGGTCCTGCGCGAGGAGCTCGACGCCGGACCGGGCGCCCGGCTGCGCGAGCTGCGCGCGACGCTGGTGCCGGAAACCGTCCTCCCCCCGCGTCCCGCCGACGTCGCCCCGGTCTGCCAGCTGCCCCTGGACCTGCCGGACTTCACCGGCCGCGACACGCTGATCCGTGACGTCGTCACCCTGCTGCGGGAGCGTGCCGACTCCGGCACGCCCGCCGTGATCGTGCTGTCGGGCGCGCCCGGTGTCGGCAAGTCGGCGGTCGCCGTCCGGGTCGCGCACGCGGTCCGCGACGAGTTCCCCGACGGCCAGCTGCACGTCGACCTGGCCGGCACGTCGTCGTCGCCGCGGGCGCCGATGAGCGTGCTCGCCGAGCTGCTGCGCACGCTGGGCATCCCCGACGCCGGCCTGCCGCGCGAGCTGGCCGAGCGGTCGGCGCTGCTGCGGTCGCGGCTGGCCGGGCGGCGGATGTGCGTCGTGCTCGACGACGCCGGCAGCGAGGCTCAGGTGCGGCCGCTGCTGCCCGGGGCCGGGGCCTGCGCGGTGCTGGTGACCAGCCGGATCCGGCTGCCCGGGCTGGCCGGCGCGAAGCCGGTGGACGTCGATCTGCTGCCCGAGGCCGACGCCGCGCGGCTGCTGGAGGGCATCGTCGGCGCCGAACGGGTGGCCGCCGAGCCGGAGAGCGCCGCGGCGATCCTGCGCCAGTGCGGGCACCTGCCGCTGGCGATCCGGGTGGCCGGCGCGAAGCTCACGCACCGGCCGGGCTGGACACTGCGGCTGCTGGCCGACCGGCTGGGCGACGAGCGCCGCCGGCTCGACGAGCTGCGCGTCGGCGACCTCGCCGTCCGCGCGAGCGTGACGCTGTCGTACGACCTGCTGCCGATGTCGGCCGCCACGGCGTTCCGCGGGCTGGGCCTGCTCGGGCCGGTCCAGTTCCCGGCGTGGGCGGTCGCGGCCGTGCTGGGCCGCCGCGATGCCGACGAAGTCCTCGACGTGCTGGTCGACGGCCACCTCGTCGAGCTCGTCGGCTCCGATTCGGCCGGGCAGCCGCGCTACCGGTTGCACGACCTGCTGCGCGTGTACGCGGTGGAGCTCGCCGAGCGCAGTGACGCGGCGAAGACCCGGGCCGGCCTGCGGCGGGTGCTGGAGGGGTACCTGGGCCTCGCGCTCGAGGCGGCGCGCCGGATGCCGCTGCACTTCTTCGGCATGTACTGCGACGACGAACTGCCGCGCCCCGGCGTGCCCGAAGGCGTGCTGCCCGAAGACCCGGCCGCGTGGTTCGCGGCCGAGCGGCACACGACCGTCGCGGCGGTTTCGCTGGCCGTCCAGCACGGGTTCGACGACCTGGCCTGGCAGCTGGCCTCGGCGCTGACGCCGTACTTCGACCTGCGGGGCCCGCAGGACGACTGGCACAGCACGCATCTGATCGCCCTCGCGGCGGCCCGCCGGGCGGGCTCGGCGCGGGCCGAGGCGATCGTCCAGCGCAACCTCGGGCAGTACCTGCTCTACCAGGACGAGTACGCCGAGGCGCGGGTGGCGTTCGAGGAGTCGAAGAAGCTGTTCGACGCGATCGGTGACGCCCAGGGCCTCGCCGTCGCCCTGACCGGGATTTCGACCATCCTGCGCATCGAAGGCGAGGACGATCTGGCCCTCGACCACTGCCACGAGGCGCTGAAGCTGTTCGCGGAGGCCGACGACCCGAACGGCGAAGCGGTGGCCCGCCTCGGCGCGGGCGCGGTGTGGATGTCCCGGGGGTGTTACGCGGCGGCGAAGCGCTGGATCACCGACGCTCTGGAGCTGTCGGCCTCGATCGGCGACCGCCACCGGGAGGCCCACGCGCTCAAGCGGCTGGGCCTGCTGTTCCAGCACCAGGGCAACCTGGCGGCGGCCCGCGAGCACGTCGACCGGGCGATCGCGATCTTCACCGACCTCGGTGACGACCACTGCGTGGGGTACGCGAACCAGAACCTCGGGGAGCTCTGCCTGCACAGCGGCGATTTCGCGCACGCGCAGCTGCTGCTGGTGAACTCGCTGGCGGTGCACCGCCGCAACGGTGACCGCCGGTCGGAGGCGGAGGTTTCGCAGTTGCTCGGGGAACTGCACCGGGCGCTTTCCCAGCCGGAGCGGTCGCGGGACTACTCGGAGCGGGCGCTGGCGATCTGGCGCGAGTTGTCCACGCGGCCGAAGGAGTCTTCGGTCGTGGTCGAGGAGCGGCCGCACATCGCGTCCGCCTGAGCCACCGCGGCGAAACCGCCCTGCCGCAGGGCACGGGTGACCTAGGATCCCGCCGTGACTTCGACGCGTTCCCGGACCACCGGGCTTTGGCCGATCCGGAGACACCTCGTAGCGGTGGTCCTGATCGGCCTCGGCGTGTTCGCGGTCGCGACCGTGCTCCTGTGGGTGGCGCTGGGAGCGCCGGCCGCACCCGGCCCGGACACCAGGCTGGACGTCATCAAGATCGCGTTGTCGGTGGTGGCGGGCGTCGGCGGGGTGGTGGCGCTGGTCGTCGCCTACCGCAAGCAGCGGATCGGCGAGGTGGCCGAAGCACGCGAGCGCGTGAAGGTCCTGAACGAGCGCTTCGCCAGTGCGTGCGCCCAGATCGGCCACGAAAAGCCGACCGTCCGGCTCGCCGGGATGTACGCCATGGCCGGCCTCGCCGACGAGTGGGCCGAGCAACGCCAGGTGTGCATCGACGTGCTGTGCGCGTACCTGCGCATCCCGTACGAACCCGCGCTGGATTCGCCGTGGTACCACGACGAGGAAACCGAAGTGCGCTTCTCGATCACGAGCATGATCAGCGATCGCCTCCGCCCGGGCGCGCCGGTCAGCTGGCAGGGCCACGAATTCAACCTCCTGCGGGTCATCCTCCGCTCGGCGGACTTCGCGGACATCCAGGTGACCGGCGGCCGGCTCCTGTTCAGCCTCGCCCGGTTCCCCGGCGGCTGGACGTCGTTCGACGGGATGCACGTCAGCGGCGGCGAAGTCTGGTTCGGCGGCGCGGATTTCATCGACGGCCGGGTGACGTTCGACAACGCCGAGCTCAGCGGCGGCCGCGTCCGGTTCGAGGGGGCCGCCTTCACCGGCGGCGAAGTGAGCTTCCGCGGCGCGAAGTTCACCGGCGGCGAGGTCGACCTTTCCCAGGCCGGCCCGGACGGCTACACCAGGCCACCCGTGTTCGATCAGTGGGAGACACCGCCACCGGGGCTGCTGCTGCCCGGCGCGTAGGCCGTCCCGCCCGGTGCACAATCTGCTTGTACGGATCATGTACGTCCTCCCGTCAGTCTTTCGCCACCTTCGAAACAACAGGTGCGAGAGGAGAACCGGGGATGATCCGGATCATCAAAGCCGGCCGCGTGACCGCGGCGGTTCTGGCCGCCGGGGCGGTGACGGCGCTGGCCGGAGCCCCCGCGCAGGCCGCGACGGCGCCGTCGGGCAACACCGGCTGGACCGCCGACTTGTCCACTGTGGACAACGACGACGTCAACGTCACCGGCGCGGGTGGGGCGCTCACGCTTTCCGACGCCGCGTGGCACCGAACCTCCCGGGTGTTCGCCGGCAGCGAGGGCAGCCTGACCACCGCCGAGCACGAGCTCGGCTCGCCGTCGAACCGCGTCAGCGCCGAACTGAGCGCCGACACCCCGAAGGGCACCTCGGTCGACGTCGACGTCCGCGGCCGGACGGGCGTGAACGACTGGACCGAGTGGACTCCCGCCGGCACCACGCTGAAGAGCACCGTGAGCGAGGTGCAGGTGCGGATCAGCCTGCACAGCACCACCGACGGCGTGCGGCCCTCGGTCAAGAGCGTCGCGCTCAGCGCCGACAGCGTCCCGCAGGCCGGCGCGCTGGCCGCCTCGACCGCGCTGACCTACAAGATCTACGCCACCCGTGAAGGCCTGACCGGGCAGACGACCGCCAACGGCCACGTCATCACCAGCCGCGACCACTTCGTCGCCCTGCCCTCCGGGCGCGGCCTGTCCGGCAAGGGCAGCGGGACCTACACCGTGCGCGTCTGCAAGACCGACGGCAGCCGGTGCGAATACGCGCCCGTGTGGGACGTCGGCCCGTGGAACACCAAGGACGACTACTGGAACCCGGCTTCGGTGCGCGCCGAGTACAAGGACCTCCCCCAGGGCCAGCCGGAGGCGTACGCCGCCTACCACAACGGCTACAACGGCGGCCGGGACGACCTCGGCTACAAGGTCGGCAACCCGGCCGGCATCGACCTCGCCGACGGCGTCTTCTACGACGGGCTCGGCATGTCGGACAACGGCAACGTCAACGTCACCTACCTGTGGACCGGCTCCGACAAGACCGGCGTCGTCAGCACCGCCGGCGACCCGATGAACGTCCGGGCGAGCGCCAGCACTTCGGCCGCCGTCAAGGGCCTCGCGGCGAACTACGCCAAGGTGAACATCGAGTGCTACGTCGAGGGTGACACGGTGGCCGGCAAGTTCGGCACCACCAACATCTGGGACCGGATCGGCCCGAACAACTACGTCTCGGACACCTACGTCCAGACCGGCTCGGACAGCCCCGTCGCGCCGCACTGCTGAAACCCCCGATCATCGCGTGGTCGACTGCCCTCACCCCGCGATAACGGCGAAGGCCCGGTGTCCCCACCGGGCCTTCGCCCATTTCCGCGCTATTCCACTCACCGGCACACAATTCACAAGCGTGAACAGACTTCCGCCGGGTGTACAACCGCCCGCCGGGCGTGCAAAAATTCCGGGCACTCCCCTCCCCACGGAATCACGGAATGGCGGGCACCTGTGAGCGTTTCCCGGAGAACCCTGCTGACCACCGCGGCCGGCGCCGCGGTGGCGGTGGGCGCCAGCACCTCGACGGCCGCTTCTGCGGCCACCCCCGACCACCCCGACCTGGCCTCGGCCACCCGGACGCTCCGCCAGGCGGCCGATTACGCGGTGGCCAAGCTCCGCGCGGTGGCCCCCGGCGTCACCGCGTTTCCGGTCGGTACGAAGTTCGAGAAATGGACCTATTCGCAGAACGGCGACTGGGTCGGCGGATTCTGGCCCGGCCAGTTGTGGCTGGCGTGGCTGCACAGCGGCGAGGAACAATTCCAAACCCTCGCGCTGGCTGCCGCCGAGAAACTCGCGCCGCGCCAGAACGACACGGGCACGCACGACCTGGGCTTCCTCTTCTCCCCCTCATGGGTGACCGCCTGGCGGCTCACCGGTGACGAGAAGTGGAAGGCCGGCGCGGTGCAGGCCGCGTCGTCGCTGATCAAGCGCTACAACCCCGCGGGCCGGTTCATCCGCGCCTGGGGCGCACTGTCCGATCCGAACAACGCCGGCCGGGTCATCATGGACACGATGATGAACCTGGACCTGCTCGCGTTCGCCAGCGCGCAGACCGGGGACCCGAAGTACCTCGAAATCGCCGCCGCGCACGCGAAGACGGCACAGCGGCACTTCCCGCGCCCCGACGGGTCGACGCCGCACGTGTTCGACTTCGACCCGGTCACCGGCGCGCCGATCGGGCCGAACACGGTGCAGGGCTACAGCCCTGCGTCGTGCTGGTCGCGCGGGCAGGCCTGGGGCGTCTACGGGTTCACGACCATCCACCGGCGCACCGGGGACCCGGAGTTCCTGGCCACGGCCCGGCGGCTCGCGGACTTCGCGCTGTCCCGGCTGACGCCCGACCACGTGCCGGTGTGGGACTACCTGGCCCCGCAGGCACCCGACGACGTCAAGGACGCGTCCGCCGGCGTGATCATGGCCTGCGGCCTGCTGGACCTCGCGGAACTCACGCACCGCCCGCACTACCGCGAAAGCGCGCTGCGGATCCTCACGGCGGTGTCGCGGACGTGCCTGACGACGAAGTCCACCCGCGCCGAGGCGAGCGTCGCGCGCTGCACCCGCAACCGGCCGAACGAGGACGGCGTCGAGGTGTCGCTGCCCTACGCCGACTACTACCTGCTGGAAGGCATCCTGCGGGTGCTCGACCGGCGCAAGGTGGACCGCGCGATCGACCTTTCGAGCGTGTAGCGGCGTTCGGGGAGGCCGCCACCTCCCCGGACGCGCTGTTCAGTGCTGGTGGTGCGCGTGCACCTTGGCGTGGCCGAGGCCGCGCCCGATCATCCACTTGTTGACCGGCACCGTGACGACGAACGCGATCGCCAGCGAGAGCGCCAGCGACAGCCAGAACAGGAAGCTGGCCAGCCCGGCGTCCATCGCCCCCGGAATCGCCACGACCACGGTGTTGTCGATCAGCTCCATCACGGCGATCGACACGGTGTCCGCGGCCAGCGCGACCTTGAACGCCGCCGCCGCGCCGAGCCCCGACTTCAGGACGCCCCGCATGGTCAGGCCGTACCCGAAGACGAAGGCCAGCACGATCGACAGGACCACGGTCGCCGCGTTGTGCAGGCCGAACGCCGTGCCCAGCACCATGCCGAGCACCTCACCGATGGCACAGCCGGTCAGGCAGTGCAGAGTCGCCTGGATCGCTGTCGCCCACGAAGCCCCGTGCTGTTCGCTCATAACGCGGGACTATACCCCTGGGGGGTACCGAGCGCATGTTCCGCGCGTCACACACCGAGGTGGCCTTCGGCGGTCCAACGCACCGAAGGCCACCTCGGGGCGCCGGGGCTCAGCCGAGCAGGGACGTCATCTTGTCGACCTCGGCCTGTTGGGTGTCGGCGATCCGCTGGGCCATCGCCTTGGCGTCGGCGTTCGTGCCCTGCGCCAGCTCGACGCGGGCCATGTCGATCGCGCCGCGGTGGTGCTCCACCATCAGCCGCAGCCACTCCCGGTCGTAAGCCGCGTCACGCAGGGTGTCGATGTCGCCGGTGTCCGTCATCGCACCGTGGTCCATGCCGGACATCGACGACGGCATCGACGAGGCGCCCCACTCCTTCAGCCACGCCCGGAGCTGGTCGATCTCCGGCTGCTGGGCCTTGGCGATGCCGTCGGCGAGGGCGATCACCTGCGCGTTGGCGGTGTGCCGGGGCACCGGCGCCGCCATCCGGACCGCCTGCTCGTGGTGCGGGATCATCCCCTGGGCGAACGTGACGTCGGCGTCGGTGTGCGAAACCGGTGTCGAGCAGCCGGCGAGCGCGAGCGCGGTGACGGCGGGCAGCACGAGGCCCGCCAGGAACTTCCTGGTCATTCTTCTTCCTCACTGGAGTCCTGCGGATGGGCACGGCTGAACCGCGCCGATCAGATCCGCAGAACGCAGTGAGCGGCGAGCAGGTGACGTCCGGAGCGCGGCCGCGGCGGCGGGCGCGCGGGGCGGCACCGCACCGGCAGCCGCCGGAGCACCACCACCACCCCGGCCCGACGGCGCAGCAGCACCGCCGTGAGCAGGAGGACCACCGCCGCCGTGAGCACGGCGAGGCAGAGGTGCAGCGGCGTGTGCCCGCCGTCGTGGCCGGGTGCCGGCGCGCCGGCGTGGACGTCCGACGTCATCGATGTCATCGCGACCGGGCCGGGCTCCGCGGGCGCGTGGTGCATCGCCACCACGGCGCACGCCAGCGCGGCCAGCAGGAGCCAGCGCGCGGACACGGACAGGCGAACCATTGTTGCCCAGCGTAGCGGATTCGCGCCGACCAGGGGATGTCCGGCGGAGCAGAACTCACTTCCGTAACCCTTTGCGCACATCCCGTTGACCACAGTTACCCGGGGCCCTACGTTCGCCCTTGGTCTCCACCATGCGCAGACCCATCGAACTGATCGAATTTCCTGAGGAACGGGTGGAGATGCGAGGGCCGACGAAGACCTTCCGGCTGGTCGCGACGGTGCCGCTGGTCGCGGCGCTCGCGCTCGGAGGCTGCTCGGACCAGCTGGGCAGCGCGCCCGCCCCGACGCCGACCCGGATCGAGTTCGTGCCCAAGGTCCGCGGCATCCCGTACTTCGACGCCATGAACAACGGCGGCTTGGAGGCGGCGAAACAGCTGGGCGTCGCGTGGCACTCGACCGGGCCGGAGACCGTCGACCCGGCCGCACAGGTGACGATCCTGCGCGACCTGATCGCGAAGAAGGTCGACGTCATCGTCGTGGCCCCGAACGACCCGGCCGCGCTCGCGGGGGTGATCGCCGAGGCCAGGGCGAAGGGCATCCACGTGCTCACCTCGGACACCGACGCGCCGGGCACGCAGCGTGAGGTGTTCGTCAACCAGGCCAGCGCGCAGGGCATCGGCACCGCGCTCGTCGACGCGCTGATGGCGAAGACCGGCGGCACCGGCCAGTACGCGATCGTCTCGTGCGGCCCGGCCGCGGCGAACCTCAACTCGTGGATCGCCGTCCAGAAGGACTACGCGGCGACGCACTACCCGAAGGCGGAGCTCGTCGACACCGTGTACGCGGGCGAAGACGAAGAAGCCGCGACGGCCATGGCCAAGCAGCTCATGGCCGGCCACCCCGGCCTGACCGGGCTGATCGGCGAGTGCACGACGTCCGCGCCCGGCGTCGCGAAGGCCGTCGACGACGAGCAGAAGATCGGCCGCGTGTTCACCGTCGGCGTCGGGACGCCGCAGGCCATCAAGCCGTTCCTGCTCAAGGGCTCGTGCTCGCAGTCGGTGCTGTGGAACGTCGAGTCGCTGGGCTACCTGACGGCGTGGACGGCGAAGCAGGTCGCCGACGGCAAGCCCCTGAGCCCGGTGAACAAGGTCAGCCTGGAGCTGCCGGCGGTGAAGTACGACGCCGCGGCGAAGACCGTCCTGCTGGGCGACCCGCTGCTCATCACCGCCGACAACGTCGACCAGTTCAAGTACTGACCGGGCTCACCGGTGCCGGCGCACGTGCCCGGCCGCCGCGCCTCCGCCGAGCACGAGGATCAGCGCCGTCAGCCCCCAGCGGCGTTTCTCCTCGGTCCGCCGTCCGGTGTCCTGGACCACCGGCGCGGCCTTCTCCTCCGTGCGCGCGTGAGGCGGCGTCGGCGGCGGCGAGGGTGGCGGGGCCGGGGTGGAGGGCGTGGGCGTGACCACCACCGCCGGGGGCGTGGGTGCCGGCACCGGGGCCGGGGGCAGGACGACGGGCTGTTCCACCGGTGGTGGTGGCGGGGGCGGCTCCGGCGACGGCTCAGGTGACGGCGTCTCGGTCCGGGGCGGCGGCTCCGACGACTGCCCCGGAGGCGTCGTCGGTGGTGGTGACGACTGCCCCGGTGGTGTCGTCGGCGGGGGTGACGTCGTCGGCGGGCGTGCCGGCGGCTCGGCGAGGCAGCCGGCCGCGTCTCCGCTCACCAGGGGTGGCCCGGTCGCGACCGCCGTGGCCTGGCCCGAGCCGTCACGCGGCAGGCGGAACGTGACGCTGCGCCGGCCGGCCTGGTTGGCCGTGGCGTAGATCGCGCCGGGGGCGAGCACCACCGACCCGTACGCGCCACCCTCGGGGAACCGGAGCCCGGGCACCACCGCGACCTTCCCGCTCGAGGGGTCGAGGGTGACCACCGAGCTGTCCCCGCGAGAAGTCGCCGAGACGCCGTAGAGCAGCCCGTCCGCCGGGTCGAAGGCGAAGTCGTCGACGCCGACGGCGAGCGACACCGGTCGCAGCGACGTCCGGTGCACCACCCGCACGTAGTCCGCGCCCGCCGGGTTGATGTCCACTGTGTACAGATCGCTGCCTTGCCGGACGTACCAGCGGTCGCCGTCGATCGCGCCCGCGGTGGCCCCGGTGACCGGGCTCCACACCGGTTTCGGCGCGCCGGCCCGGCCGATCACCCCCAGGTCGGTGACCCCGCCGGCGGCGTCGATCCGCACCGCGTGCGCGCCGTGGTACCGGCCGGCACGGGTGCCGTCGGCGACGCCGTAGACCACTTTTTGCGTCGCGGAGTAACCCATCGCGTTGATCCAGTACCCGGCCTGGCTCACCCGCCGCGTGCCGCCACCGGGCAGCGAAAGCAGCCGCAGCGTCGTCGGCGCGCCACTGCGTTCGTTCTCCGCCTGCAGGATCGTGCAGCCGGCCGGCTCCCGCGCCACCGCGAGGTGGGCCGCCGGGGGCGCGAGCCAGCCCGACGCCGCCAGCAGTGCCGAAACCGCCGCGGCCGCACCGAGTGCCGCCGCCCAGCGGAGCCGCGTGCCGGTCAAACCAGCCTGGCCAGCGCCGAGGTGAACGCCTCGGGGGGCACGCTGACGCCGCCGCTGAACGGGTTCTGCAGCTGGTAGATCGCGAACAGCAGCAACGTGATCGTACCGGCCAGGGTGGACACGATGACGATGTGCGCGGCCAGCCGCGTGCCGCCGAACAGGTTGGGCAGCAGGATGGCCGTGATCAGGCTGCCGAGGACCAGCGCGAACCAGACGACCGCACCGACCCCGCCCGCGCCGGAGTGGGCCAGCCGCTGCTGGCGGGCCTGGTAGACCGACCAGAGCTGGTTGCTCGCCTCGGTCTTGCGGTCCAGCAGCCAGTCGTCGTCGGCCGGGGCCTCCGCCACCGCCTGGCGCATCTGGTCGAGTTGTGTAGCACCCGTGGCGGGTATCTCGCCGCCGTCGGCCAGCCGCGGCCACTCCTGCTCTTCGACCGTGCGCGCGTAGGCCGCGGCGAGCTGGTGCACCCGGTCCTTCGTCGCCTCGGGCAGCGCGTCGGCCGCCCAGGTGGCGGCGACCAGGCTGTCGGCTTCGGTCTGCGCGTTCTGGCCCACGGTGCCGACCGAGTCGTACAGCGAGATGAGGACGAAAGCGACCAGGACCGCGTGCAGCCCGCCGACGATGGTGAACACCTGACCGGCCGCGTCGTTGTTGCCGGGCCGCCCTTCGTCGTCCCGGCCGAACCGGCGGACCAGGTAGGCGATCAGGCCGCCGGCGCAGGCCGCACCGGCCACCCAGAGACTGCCGGCCACGAAGATGTTCATCCGGGTCCTTTCGCCCGCGAAGCGCGGGAAGCACTGCCCGGCGCATTCCACGGCCGGGACCGCTCAAGTTAGTCACCCATTTACGGGCCGACAACAGCAACGGCGGAATTCATCCGAGTGGCCGAAAAAATCCGCGCTCGTCGCCGGTTCGGCGCAGTTACCGGGCGCCGGGGCCCCTTTCCCCGTTCCGCACGGCGATCATGGCGGACCGTTGCGGAGCTGGACCTTCCCGACCGGGTGACGGTCCGAAACAGGCAGTCACCACCTCCGGGCCGCCGCTCCGCGGGACGTCATCCGAAACCCACCCAGGTCGAACAGGTGGTTTTCGCCGGTGACCCCGATCGTGTCATTGTGCGACCGGGCGCCGTTGCTATGTTGATTCGGCGGAGCCGCAAAACCAGGCGGATATCAGCAATAAAAGATCATGACCGGCGTGCCCGGCAGGGACGCCGTACGTGCCGAACGCGAATGATTGGGTGGTCCTCGTTGTGACTGTCACCGACCCGGTGGAATCCGAGCAGGCACCGTCGAGCCTGGGACGGGCGGCGGCCCGGACACTGGCCACCACGACCAAGTCCGTCCCGCAGATGCAAGGCATCTCCTCCCGCTGGCTCCTCAAACTCCTCCCCTGGGTCGAAGTCGCGGCCGGGTCCTACCGCGTCAACCGCCGCCTCTCCTACGCCGTCGG